>NZ_LNQO01000013.1:0-146468 GCF_001456905.1 Gordonia sp. SGD-V-85 | reverse complement strand
ACGTTCCACAGGAACGGCAGTGTCGAGACGCCGAGGACGAACGCGCCGGCGGTGGAGATGATGTTGAGCGTGGTGAAGCCGTCTGAGGGCAGGTAGTCGGCGTATCGGCGGGGCATGCCTTCGGCTCCGAGCCAGTGCTGCACCAAGAAGGTGAGGTGAAAGCCAATGAACGTCAGCCAGAAATGGATTTTGCCCAAGCGTTCGTCGAGCAGTCGTCCGGTCATCTTCGGGAACCAGAAGTAGATGCCGGCGTAGGTGGCGAACACGATCGTGCCGAACAGCACGTAGTGGAAGTGGGCGACCACGAAGTAGCTGTCGGAGAGTTGGAAGTCGATCGGCGGGCTGGCCAGGAGCACACCGGTGAGTCCGCCGAACAGGAAGGTGACCATGAAGCCGACCGAGAACAGCATCGGGGTTTCAAAGGTCATGTGGCCCCGCCACATTGTGCCGATCCAGTTGAAGAACTTCACGCCCGTGGGTACCGCGATCAGGAAGGTCATGAAGGAGAAGAACGGCAACAGCACGGCGCCAGTGACGTACATGTGGTGTGCCCACACCGCGACCGACAGGGCGGCGATGGCGAGGGTGGCGTAGACCAGTCCTGAGTACCCGAACAACGGTTTACGGCTGAAGACCGGGAAGATTTCGGAGACGATGCCGAAGAACGGCAGCGCGATGATGTACACCTCGGGGTGACCGAAGAACCAGAACATGTGCTGCCAGAGAATGGCGCCGCCGTTGGCCGGATCGAACAGATGCGCGCCGAACTGGCGGTCGACTTCGGCGCCGAGTAATGCCGCGGTGAGCAGCGGGAACACCAGCAAGATCAGCACACTGGTGACCAGGATGTTCCACGTGAAGATCGGCATACGGAACATCGTCATTCCCGGTGCGCGCAGACAGATGACCGTGGTGACCATGTTGACCGCGCCCAGGATGGTGCCCAGACCAGACACGGTCAGTCCGAGGAACCACATGTCGGAGCCGACGCCGGGTGAGTGGATGGCGTCGCTGAGCGGGGTGTAGGCGGTCCAGCCGAAGTCCGCGGCGCCACCTGGGGTGATGAAGCCGGCAATCGCGATGGTCGAACCGAAGACGAACAGCCAGAAACCCAGTGCGTTGAGCCGCGGGAAGGCGACGTCGGGAGCGCCGATCTGCAGGGGCAGTACGAAGTTGGCGAAGCCGATCACGATGGGGGTGGCATACATCAGCAGCATGATCGTGCCGTGCATGGTGAACAGCTGGTTGTACTGCTCGGTCGAGAGGAATTGCATGCCCGGCGTCGTGAGTTCTCCGCGCATCAGCAGCGCCATCAGTCCGCCGATGAGGAAGAACCCGAAGCACGCGACGATGTACATCATGCCGATCAACTTGTGATCGGTCGTCGTCAGCAGCTTGTAGATGAACGAACCCTTGGGCTGATAGCGCTCCGGGAACGGACGCACTGGAGCCACTTGCGTGGTGGGTTGGTCTACCGCGGTCACAGATCCTCCTCTTGCCCGAACCCGACGCCGAACCCCTTCGGCCGTCGGTCGGCACATGAACAAACCGAGCGCTGGTTACTGATCCTAAACCCTCACCGGTGCCCGGGCCGAGCGGGTCCTACGATCTGTCGTATTCGATGTCGGAGCCACCGGATCGGCAGTGCTCATCGGCGGTTTCTTCGACGACGCGCCAGGCTCTCGGAACACCCCTCGGATCGCCGGCGTCCGGCGCCCGGGAGTGCGCATCCGAGCCTACGCCGGGTGCCACGGGGCCGGTGCTAGGTTGGGCGGGTGCAACGGAGGGTCACGGTCGCGAACGAGGCCGCCAGAAGTGTCGAGGCAGCCACCGGCGAGACCCGGCGCTCACTCGTCCGACGCATTGGCCTGGCGACCACGATCGGGTTGACCGTGGTCGCGCTGGCCTCCTGTTCGGGCGAGGAACCGCTGACGACTCCGGACGGCTCCCCCATCTCCACCGTGACGACACGGGTGGCGGAGGTGAACATCGTCTCGGCCGACCGTGATTACGCGAAGACCTGCCTCGCACCCACCGCGCCGGATCCGGGCGAGGCCGACGTCGAACGCATCGTCGTGACCGACCCCGCTGTTCTCGACGCGCTGTGCGCCCTCGGGCTCGGCCCCGAGGTCGTCGCGGTCGCCGCCGAGCCCGGGTCCGTGCCCGAGTATCTCGGTCCCCAACTGACCTCCGTCCCGGCCATCGGACCGAACCCCGACGCCGGGGCGGTCGCCGACG
This sequence comes from Gordonia sp. SGD-V-85, assembly GCF_001456905.1. Lineage (NCBI taxonomy): Bacteria > Bacillati > Actinomycetota > Actinomycetes > Mycobacteriales > Gordoniaceae > Gordonia > Gordonia sp. SGD-V-85. Next base: position 144,230 of record NZ_LNQO01000013.1, on the reverse strand, counting down.
CCGATGCCGGACTGGTCCTCACCACCGCCGACACCGCGGACTCCGCCCGCGCGTTCCCCGGTGTCCGCACCGTCACCATCCCGGCCGACGGCACCTGGCAAGAGCAGTTCCAGGCCGTCGCCGACGCCGTGAACCGCAGCGGGTCGGGTCGGACGCGTCTCGCCGAGTACACGACCGAGGCCACCAAGACCGGCCGGCGGATGGACGCCTCGCACACCCAGGTGTCGCTGGTGCGCTTCGGCGACGACTCCGAGACCATCGCCGGTATGAACACCTTCGCCGGTCAGGTGCTCGGGGACATCGGCGTCCAGCGGCCCGGCCCGCAGCGCGTGCCCGACTCCTTCGCCCTCACCGACGACGACCTCCGCGACGCCGACGCCGACCTCATCTATGTGAGCTTCGAGGGCGAGGAAGGCCTCGCCCACGGGGAAGAGGTCCTACTCAGCGACGAATGGCTCAGCCTCGGCGCACCCGTGTGGAAACGTGTGCTCGCCGTCGACGACGACGTCTGGTACGAGTCCTCGGGACTCGCCGCCGCCTGGCTGGTCCTCAACGACGTCAAGGGATCACTCGACGGCAACTCCTGACGGTCTCCGATCGGCAGGTGTCGCCGTGCAGATGTCGCATTTCGTGGCGCTCTGCGCAACGACGCACTACATCTGCGGGGTGCCGTTTCGGCCACTTCCGATCACCCACGTCCAAACCCTCGCCGGGGCGACGTCGACACATCAGGATCGGCGCATGAGTGTCACCGACGAATATCTCGCGAACAACGCCGAATACGCCAAGACCTTCACCGGGCCGTTGCCCCTGCCGCCGGCCAAGCACGTCGCGGTGGTGGCCTGTATGGACGCCCGCCTCGACGTCTACCGCATCCTCGGATTGAACGAGGGCGAGGCCCACGTGATCCGCAACGCCGGCGGGGTGGTGACCGACGACGAGATCCGCTCCCTGGCCATCAGTCAGCGACTGCTCGGCACCACCGAGATCATCCTCATCCACCACACCGACTGCGGCATACTGACGTTCACCGACGACGACTTCAAGCGCCAGATCCAGGACGAGATCGGGCAGAAGCCCGCGTGGTCGGCGGAGGCGTTCGCCGATCTCGACGAGGACGTCCGCCAATCGATCACCCGGATCCAGAACAGCCCGTTCGTCACCAAGACCACGTCGTTGCGCGGGTTCGTCTTCGACGTCGCGACCGGACTCCTGCGCGAGGTGTCCTGACCCGGGTTACCCGACCCTCCTACGAGTCGCCGCCCTCGGAGCGCTGGACCGCTTCGGGGGCGTTCTCGCGGGTGGCCATCCCGCCCTCGCGTCCATGGTCCTGCGGGCCGGGCGGATCCTTCTCGACTTCGGTGTCCGGACCCTTGCCGGTATCCCTGTCCCCCGAAGTCGCGGAGCTCTCGGACTGTCCCATCGGTACCTCCTACGATCGTTCCGGCCGGTCTGCCGGGCGACGATCGTCGATACCCGGCTCCCCGAACGGGCAAACCACTGTCGGGTGGTCTCGCGCACCGTCCGCCGTCGACGACTGGTGTCGTAGCCCGTCGCTAAACTGGCCGACGATACTCCATGCCACATGATGCGCCGTCCAGCGGGCAGCCTGCCACCCACTCTGCCCCGAAGCCCAGCCCCGCCGAGCCCCTGCACGCCCTGTGGCGACCGGGCGTCGGCCTGGCGGTGTGGGTCGACGGGGACCCGTCCGATCTCGCCGCGCCCCTTCGCGACCTACTCGACGGCCGTCGCTTCCGCAGCGAGATCCCCGTCGTCGACGCCGATGGCCAACGACGTTTCGTCCGCGCCGCGACGTTGGGCATGACGTCGGCGATCACGCTTCTCGACGCGTCGCGATCCATCGCGGTGACCGGCGATGTCCGCTGGTATCGATATCTCCTCGACGGTGTGCGGGCCTTCGTGCGGTCGGGCACCGTGGCGCCGTCGGTCCAGCAGGTGGCCGGCGAGTGGATGGTGCGCTGGGTCGTCGTCGCGACGCCGACGTGGCGCAGCTGGCATGCCGTCGTCGTGGGAAGCGCGCCGGATGCGCTGCTGCACAACGGGTCCGCACCCGCCCTGGACGACTTCCTCGCCGAACTCGTCGACCACGAATGCCGTTCTGCCATCGCTCGTTCCGCCGTCCGCCTCGGTGAACCATGGCCCGCGTCTCCCATCGTGCGGGCACTGCTCCCCGACGCCGATCCCCGCCCGCCCAGCTCCCCCGAACGCCTCGCAGCCGCCGCGGGTGGCTGGTCGCGGTGGAACGCCGGCACTCCGCGCGACGATCGTTCGCTCATCTTCCGGCTGCACGAACCCGAGTACGACGACCTCGCCGACACTCCGTGGGCCGACGCATGGGACGACGACACCGCCGACCCGCCGAGCCGCTCCGAGGTGGCCGAGACCTCGCGGTGGCGACTTCAGGTCTGTCGTCGGAGCATCGATGGACAAGTCGAACCCGTCGCACCGCACCGCCTCGACGCCCACGAACTCGACGAACTGACGACCGAATTGGCCACGGCAGTCCGTGAATTCCCCGAACTGGGCCGCGCCGACCCCGATCGGGGCTCCCTCGACTTCCTGCTGCCGACCGCGATCGCGGAGGAACTCTTCGCCACGGGCGCGGCGGCGCTCGGGGCCGTCGGCATACCGGTTCTGTTGCCGCGGACGATCGCCGAGGTCCGTCCGAGCCTGACGCTGCGCGCGCTCGCCCCGCCCGGCGGCGGGGCACCGGCAGCCATGGTCGGCCTGCGGGAGATCCGGGAATTCGAGTGGCGTCTCGCCCTCGGCGACACACCCGACGCGATCACGCTCACCGATGCCAACCTCGACGAATTGTCCGGCCAGAAGGGCGATCTCGTCCGCGTGCGCGGGGTGTGGATGCGCGCCGAGGGCGCCGCGCTGACCCGGGCAGCCACGTTCGTCGCCACCCAGCGCGCGCTGGCCGCGGCCGAACCGCCGAGCGACTTCGGCGAGCTGTTCAACCTCGTCACCGGCGAGTCGGACCGTCTACCCGTACCGGTGTCACGGGTCGAAGGCCTCTCCTGGCTCGACGACGTCGCCGACACCGGCGTCCTTCGTCCCGAATCCGTCGCGCCACCGACGGGGTTGACCGCCACCCTGCGTCCCTACCAGCAGCGCGGCCTGGACTGGCTCGCCCATCTGGCGACTCTCGGTGTGGGCGGCGTGCTGGCCGACGACATGGGCCTGGGCAAGACCCTGCAGGTCATCGCTCTGGAATGCCACGAACGCAGCGGTCCGTCCGCGTCGCCTGCCGATGATCGTCGGAAGCCGACGCTCGTCGTCTGCCCGATGTCTCTGGTGGGCAACTGGGCGCGGGAGTTCGCCCGGTTCGCGCCCGCGCTCCGTGTGGCGATCCACCACGGGCCGTCCCGCGAGTCCGGGGCGGCGTTCGCTGGCATCCGCGAGTCCGTCGACATCGTGGTCACCACCTTCGCGATCGCGGCGCGCGACCACGAGTTGCTGTCCTCACGACCCTGGCATCGGATCGTGGTCGACGAGGCCCAGCACCTCAAGAACGTGAACACCATTGCGGCCAAGGCGGTTCGGACGGTCCCCGCCGACCACCGACTCGCCCTCACCGGCACCCCGGTCGAGAACCGCCTGGAGGATCTCCGCGCCGTCATCGACCTGGTCAACCCCGGCCTGCTCGGGTCCGCGTCGGTGTTCCGCGCACGCTACGCCGAACCGATCGAACGGGATCGTGACCCGGCCGCCCTCCGACGGTTGTCGGCGATCACCCGGCCGTTCATCCTGCGCCGCGAGAAGACCGATCCGGCGATCGCCGCCGACCTCCCGGAGAAGGCGGACTTCGCCGTCCGGGCCAACCTCACCGTCGAGCAGGCGGCGCTGTACCGCGCGGTGATCGACGAACTGATGGCGGCACTGCGCGACAAGCAGCAGCGCACACTACGACGCCGCAACGTGCTGGCCGCACTGACCCGCCTCAAGCAGGTGTGCAATCACCCCGCGCATTATCTCGCCGATGGCACCGACCTCGTCCGCGACGGCGAACACCGCTCCGGCAAGGTCGAATTGCTGGCCGACATCGTCTCCACCGTCGCCGAGGAGGGCGACCGCGCATTGGTCTTCACCCAGTTCGCCGCCTTCGGTGACATGCTGTCGTCGTGGTTGTCCGCGGAGTTCGGCAGTGAGATCCCGCTTCTGCACGGCGGTCTGGGCCGCACCGAGCGCGACCGCCTCGTCGCCGATTTCCAGTCCGACGACGGGCCGCCGGTCCTGCTGGCGACGCTGAAGGCCGGCGGCACCGGGCTCAACCTGACCGCGGCCAACAACGTCATCCATGTCGATCGGTGGTGGAACCCGGCTGTCGAGGACCAGGCGACCGACCGCGCCTACCGGATCGGCCAGGACCAGAAGGTGTCGGTGCATCGGTTCGTCTGTGTCGGCACCATCGAGGAGCGCATCGACGACATGATCGCCAAGAAACGTGAGCTGTCCCGGCTGACGGTCGAGGCCGGCGAGAACTGGGTGTCCGACCTCGCCGACGACGAGCTCTTCGAACTCTTCCGGCTGCGCGACGAGGCGGTCAGCGAATGACGGTGCGCAAGAAGGGCACGCAACGACGCGGTGAGCGTGGCACGATCGCGGTCCGCGGCTATGGCCTCACCTCGTGGTCACGCGCCTTCGTCGATGTCGTCGAGGGCCGCGGCGCCGACGGCGAATCGGTCGCCGACAGCCGTCGTATCACCAAGGCGCGCAGGTATTTCCGCGATCGGCATCTGCGCGGCCTGCGGATCGACGCCGGCCGGGTGACCGCCTCGGTGGAGGGCACCCAGCTCGAGCCGTTCGACGTCATCCTGACCACCCGCACCGTCGACACACCGACACTTGCGAACCTTCTCCGCGAGCGCAACGCTGTCGATGAACTCATGCTGCTCACCCGCGGCGAACAGCCGCCGGCGCTGGGTGAGCTGCTGGTGCCCACGGAATCCGCCGACGTCGAGACCGACTGCACGTGCCCCGACGAGGCGCCGCGGTGCATCCATGCTCTCGTCACCTGCTACGAGGTGGCCGCCGAGATCGACCGCACCCCGTTGACCCTGCTGACCGTGATGGGCACCGACCTGCGAGCACTGCTGGCCGAGGTCGATTCTCGCCCACCGGTATCACGGACCGCGGACGACGCCCAGTCCGCGGAGTCGTTGCAAGTCGACGACTACTACGGCACCGCCTCGACGTTGCCTCCGCTGCCGTCGCCGTCGCGGATGAACCCGCTGACCGCGCTCGACGGCGGCGAACTACGGGCGGCGTTGCGCGCCACCGGCGTCGCGCCCGCCGACATCGCCGAGGCGATCGACGAGCTCGGCGACCTCTACGACCGTCTCACCGCCGGCGATTCGTAGCGCCAATGCGCATATAGCACGCATTGACGCTACGAAATCCTCGGTGGGTCTAGAAGTCCCAGTCCTCGTCCTCGGTGTTGACGGCCTTGCCGATGACGTAGGAACTGCCCGACCCGGAGAAGAAGTCGTGGTTCTCGTCGGCGTTGGGCGACAGCGCCGACAGGATCGCCGGGTTCACGTCGGTCTCGTCGCGCGGGAACATCGCCTCGTAGCCCAGGTTCATCAGGGCCTTGTTCGCGTTGTAGCGCAGGAACTTCTTGACGTCCTCGCTGAGCCCGACCTCGTCGTAGAGCGCCTCGGTGTAGTCACTCTCGTTGTCGTACAGCTCGAACAGCAACTCGAAGGTGTAGTCCTTGAGCTCCTGACGACGCTCCGGGGTCTCGACCTCGAGTCCACGCTGATACTTGTAGCCGATGTAGTACCCGTGCACCGCTTCGTCGCGGATGATCAGGCGGATCAGGTCGGCGGTGTTGGTGAGCTTCGCGCGGCTGGACCAGTACATCGGCAGGTAGAAGCCGGAGTAGAACAGGAACGACTCGAGCAGCGTCGAGGCGACCTTGCGCTTCAGCGGGTCGTCGCCACGGTAGTAATCCATGACGATCTGCGCCTTGCGCTGCAGCTGCTCGTTCTCCTCCGACCAGCGGAACGCCTCATCGATCTCCTTGGTGGAGCACAGAGTGGAGAAGATCGAGCTGTAGCTCTTGGCGTGCACCGACTCCATGAAGGCGATGTTGGTGAGCACCGCCTCCTCGTGCGGAGTGGTGGCGTCCGGGATCAGCGACACCGCGCCGACCGTGCCCTGGATGGTGTCGAGCAGGGTGAGACCGGTGAACACCCGCATGGTGAGCTGCTTCTCGTATTCGGTGAGCGTGCCCCACGACGGGATGTCGTTGGACACCGGCACCTTTTCGGGTAACCAGAAGTTGCCGGTGAGGCGATCCCACACCTCGGCGTCTTTCTCGTCGGGTACGCGGTTCCAGTTGATCGCCGAGACCCGGCTGACCAGCTTGATGGGCGCTCCGTCGGCGGGGCTGTGGCTTTGGGTGGAGGTCATGACTTTTCCTCGTCTAACTGGTCAATTGGAGTCTGGAAGTCCTGAAAGATGTTGCCTCGCAGCAGATCACAACATGCAGCTGACGCAACCCTCCACCTCGGTCCCCTCGAGCGCGATCTGGCGCAGGCGGATGTAGTAGAGCGTCTTGATGCCCTTGCGCCATGCGTAGATCTGCGCCTTGTTGACGTCGCGGGTGGTGGCGGTGTCCTTGAAGAAGAGAGTCAGGCTGAGGCCCTGATCGACGTGCTGCGTGGCCGCGGCGTAGGTGTCGATGATCTTCTCGTACCCGATCTCGTACGCGTCCTGGTAGTACTCCAGGTTGTCGTTCGTCATGTACGGCGCCGGGTAGTAGACGCGGCCGATCTTGCCTTCCTTGCGGATCTCGATCTTGGCGGCGACCGGGTGGATCGAACTGGTCGAGTGGTTGATGTAGCTGATCGAACCGGTCGGCGGGACGGCCTGCAGGTTCTGGTTGTAGATGCCGTCACGCTGGACGGCGGCCTTCAGCTCGCGCCAGTCGTCCTGGGTCGGAATGGCGATCCCGGCCTGCCCGAACAGGTCTCGCACCTTCTGGGTCGCCGGCTCCCACACCTTCTCGGTGTACTTGTCGAAGAACTCACCGCTCGCGTACTTCGACTTCTCGAAGCCGGTGAACGCCCGGCCGCGCTCGGCGGCGATCCGGTTCGACGCGCGCAGCGCGTGATAGAGCACCGTGTAGAAGTAGATGTTCGTGAAGTCGATGCCTTCTTCGCTGCCGTAGAAGACCCGCTCACGCGCCAGGTATCCGTGCAGGTTCATCTGCCCCAGGCCGATGGCGTGGGACTGATTGTTGCCGTGCTCGATCGAGGGCACCGACGTGATCGTGGTCTGGTCGCTCACCGCGGTGAGGCCACGGATCGCGGTCTCGATGGTCTGGCCGATGTCGGGCGAATCCATCGTCTTGGCAATGTTCAGCGAACCCAGGTTGCACGAGATGTCCTTGCCCACTTCGGCATAGGACAGGTCGTCGTTGAAGGTCGACGGCGTCGACACCTGCAGGATCTCCGAGCACAGATTGGAGTGCGTGATCTTGCCGTCGATCGGGTTGGCCCGGTTCACCGTGTCCTCGAACATGATGTACGGGTATCCCGACTCGAACTGCAGCTCGGCGAGGGTCTGGAAGAACTCGCGCGCCTTGATCTTGGTCTTGCGGATGCGACGGTCCTCGACCATCTCGTGGTACTTGTCCGTCACGTTGACGTCGGCGAACGGTACGCCGTAGACACGTTCGACGTCGTACGGACTGAACAGGTACATGTCGTCGTTGGCCTTGGCCAGCTCGAACGTGATGTCCGGGATGACCACACCAAGCGACAGGGTCTTGATACGGATCTTCTCGTCCGCGTTCTCGCGCTTGGTGTCGAGGAAGCGATAGATGTCGGGGTGGTGTGCGTGCAGGTACACCGCGCCCGCGCCCTGCCGGGCACCGAGCTGGTTGGCGTAGGAGAAGGAGTCCTCCAGCAGCTTCATGATCGGGATGACACCCGAACTCTGGTTCTCGATCTTCTTGATCGGCGCACCGTGCTCACGGATGTTGCTGAGCAGCAAGGCAACTCCGCCGCCGCGCTTGGAGAGCTGCAAGGCCGAGTTGATCGACCGGCCGATCGACTCCATGTTGTCCTCGATACGCAGCAGGAAGCACGAGACGGGTTCGCCGCGCTGCTTCTTGCCGGAGTTGAGGAAGGTCGGCGTCGCCGGCTGGAACCGGCCGTCGATGATCTCGTCGGTGAGGTTGCGCGCGAGGGCCGTGTCGCCGTCGGCCAGGGTCAGCGCCACCATGCACACGCGATCCTCGAAACGCTCCAGGTACCGCTTGCCGTCGAACGTCTTGAGCGTGTAGCTCGTGTAGTACTTGAACGCCCCGAGGAAGGTCGGGAAACGGAACTTCTTGCTGTAGGCGTGCCCGAAGAGGCTCTTGACGAACTCGCGGTCGTACTTCGCAAGGACCTCGGGCTCGTAGTAGTTCTCCTCGACGAGGTAGTCGAGCTTCTCGTCGAGATCGTGGAAGAAGACCGTGTTCTGGTTGACGTGCTGCAGGAAGTACTGGTTCGCGGCTTCGCGATCCTTGTCGAACTGGATCTTGCCCTCGGCGTCGTACAGGTTGAGCATCGCATTGAGGGCGTGGTAGTCGAGCTCGCCCGGGTCGTGTCCCGAGGGCCCGGGGTGCACACCCGACTTGCTGGCTGAAGTGGTGTCCGAGACGGCGGCGGTGGGCGACACGACAGATGACTCCTGCGGGTAGTGGTGGCTGTTACCGAGGGCCGGTGCGGCCAGAGTATGGGAGGGGTACGACAAAGCCTGATCGAGCGGAATCCGCAGGTCAGGCGGGCGAGGCGCTGAGCGACACGCTCGCCGCGAACGCCGGACTCTGGGCGAATTCGGCGAGTCCCGCGCGGACGCGGTCGACATCGTCGGAGGTGCCCATCAATTCGAACCGGTAGAGGTAGGGGACGTGGCACTTCCGTGCGATGACATCGCCGGCGTAACAGAACTCCTCGCCGAAGTTCGTGTTACCCGCCGCGATCACCCCCCTGATCGATGACCGATTGTGTTCGTCGTTGAGGAAGCGGATGACCTGCTTGGGAACGTAGCCGCCGGGTTGCCCCGTCGCCTTGCCCCCGCCGTAGGTCGGGCAGACCAGGACATACGGCTCGTCGACACGGAAAACACCGGTCCGATCGAGGACCGGGATGCGCACGGCGCGCATGTCCAGTTTCTCGACGAACCGGTGGGTGTTCTCCGAGACGGAGGAGAAATACACGATCAACGGCGATTCTGCCGCCATGTCTCCTCCAGCCGGTAGTTCTCGTGATCTCGCCGGCCGTGTCCGGCCCGGCACTGTCGGTGTCAACGCCGTGAGCGGCGTGACCATTTCCTCGATGACCTCGCGATGCGATGTGATCCGGCTTCCCCGTCGGATCGCCTCTGCACCGCCGGTCGGGCGGGCGATGTCACCGTGATGGTGACGGCAGATCAGGCAGCGGCGGTGGCGAGTGCCTTGATGCGGTCGGGACGGAAGCCCGACCAGTGCGCGTCACCGGCAACCACGACGGGTGCCTGCAGGTAGCCGAGCGCCATCACGTAGTCACGCGCCTCGGCATCTTCGCTGATGTCGACGATCTCATAGGACAGACCCTGCTTGTCGAGGGCCTTGTAGGTGGCATTGCACTGGACGCAGGCCGGCTTCGTGTAGACGGTGATAGACATTCGGAGGTACTCCTCGGGTCGTAGGAATCGCCAGTGACGTGCGGTTTCCCAGCGTGAAGATGGTGACCTGGATCACCATCGTGGTGGCTTTCTCCGAGGAGTCGAACTGCTTCTCGTCGTCTGCCTGACTGGTAGCTCAAACACTACACCTAGTGGCTGACATTTCTGGTCACCACAATTGCTTGTGAATAACATTGATGGAAGACATGCAGGTCGGAGCGGTGCACGATCACAAATCCCCCGCGTGTCCTCCGCGTGTCCGGCGTGTCGTTCACAGGCTGTCCCGAGGCGGTCCACAACATGTCCACCGACCATCCACATCCGCCCCCGGTCGCACTCGCGGCCCGACGCCGGCACCCCCGGACACGACGACGCCGCGCCGGGCAAGGGCCGGGCGCGGCGTCGGGACGTTGGTGCGGGTCAGGCGCTGACAGCGACCTCGTCGACGAGCCGGGTGACGGACGCGACGACCTTCTCGACGACCTCCGGAGAATCCAGGCCGGCCTCGGGCAGTGCCGCGAGCTGCAGACCGAGGTCGGCTTCCGCGATCGCGCGACCGCCGGCGATGCCGACCGACTTACGGGTGTCCTCACGGGTCCACGCGCCGCCGTACTGGCCGAGGGCCGCGCTCAGCACCGCGACGGGCTTGCCCGTGAGCGCGCCGGTGCCGTAGGGCCGCGACAACCAGTCGATGGCGTTCTTGAGTGCGGCGGGGATGGTGCCGTTGTACTCGGGGGTCGCGATCAGCACGCCGTCGGCGGCGCCGACGATCTGGCGCAGGTTCGCCACGGCTGGGTCGAGCTGCTCCTCGATGTCGATGTCCTCGCTGTAGAACGGCAGCGAGCCGAGATTGTCGACGACCGTGATGGAGACTCCCGACGGCGCATTGTCCGCGGCCAGGTGGGCGAGCTGGCGGTTGACCGAGGCCGTACGCAGGCTTCCGACCAGCGCGACCAGTTCGACGACTCGTTCCGACATGTGATTCCTCTCGATGGCACAGGAGTCCGTGGAAGTCCACGCGACCTTGTCTACGACATGCTCTAACCGGACCAGGGTCCGATTCATTCCGCATCTGGTCAAGAGTTACGCTCATCACGTGCCAAACGGGCCCGAACACTCCCCACTCCACATCTCGCTCAATTCTTCGGGGACCGAACGTGCCGACGCCGCACGTAACCGGCGTCTGCTGCTGGCTGCCGCCAAGAACCTCATCGATCACCACGGTGCGGCCGCGGTGACGATGGAGGCGGTTGCCCGCGAAGCGGGTGTGGGCAAGGGCACAGTGTTCCGTCGCTTCGGCAGCCGGACCGGGCTCATGCTCGCTCTCCTCGACCACAGCGAGTCCGAGATCCAGCAGGCGTATCTGTCCGGTCCGGAGCCGCTGGGTCCCGGCGCTCCCCCGCTCGACCGACTCCTCGCCTACGGTCGCGCTCGCCTCAAGCTCACCGCCGACCACCTCGACATCCTGCTGGAGGCCGGCGCCGGCGCCGAGGACTTCATGAGTCACCCGGTGGCCCGAACGTCCACCCAGCATGTGCAGATCCTGTTGCGCCAGTTGGGTTTCGACGGCGCGCTGGATTTCCTGGCCCTCACTGTCCAGGCGCCGCTCTCGGCGAGTTCGGTCCGCTACCTGTTGGTGGACGTCGGGCTCGACCTCGAGACGATCACCCATCAGTGGCAGGACATGGTCACCGCGCTCGTCACCGGACACGACCGGTCCTGACCCGTCGGGTCCATCCCGGTCACGACGTCCTCGCGGCGGCGGGTCAGGCGGCGAGGTGTCCGGCGTACTCGCCGCGCGCCGCGGCTCGCGGACACCTAGCCTGGGTTCCTGTGAAAGCTGTGATCATCGGCGCCGGTATGGGCGGGACCTCGGCGGGCATCGCGTTGCGACAGCTCGGGCACGAGGTCGAGATATACGAGCAGGTCACCGAGAACCGCCCCGTCGGCGCGGCGATCTCGGTGTGGTCCAACGGGGTCAAGTGCCTGAACCACCTCGGCCTCGAAGCCGAGACCGCCGCGCTGGGCGGCATCGTCGATTCGATGAGCTACATCGACGCATTCACCGGAGAGACGATGTGCCGCTTCAGCATGGCACCGCTCATCGACGAGGTCGGGCAACGTCCTTACCCGATCGCACGCGCCGAACTCCAGCTCATGCTCATGAACGCCTTCGGCCACGACGAGATCCGGTTCGGCAAGAAGATGGTCGCCGTCCACGACGGTCCGGACGGCGCCACTGTCGAATTCGCCGACGGCACCACTGCCCAGGGTGATGTCGTCATCGCCGCCGACGGTGCGAGATCGCTTGCCCGCGACCATGTGCTCGGTCACGCGGTCGAGCGTCGTTACGCGGGGTACGTGAACTTCAACGGACTCGTCCCGATCGACGAGGAGATCGGACCGGCCACCGAATGGACCACCTACGTGGGCGATTCGCGTCGGGTATCGGTGATGCCGGTGGCGGGCAACCGGTTCTACTTCTTCTTCGACGTGACCATGCCTGAAGGGGTTCCGTTCGAACGTGGAACCGCACGCGAGGTGCTCGCCGAGGAGTTCGCCGGATGGGCGCCCGGCGTCCAGAAGCTCATCGAGACACTGGATCCCGCGACCACCAACCGCGTCGAGATCCTCGACATCGATCCGTTCCACACCTGGGTCCGGGGACATGTAGCACTACTCGGCGACGCCGCACACAACACCACCCCCGACATCGGGCAGGGTGGTTGTTCGGCGATGGAAGATGCGATCGCCCTGCAGTTCGCCTTCCGTGATCACCCCGACGACCTGCACGCGGCCCTCACGACCTATGAGGCGTCACGCACCGAACGGGCCGCCGACCTCGTGCTCCGCGCACGCAAGCGCTGCGACGTCACGCACGGCAAGGACCCGGAGGCGACCGCGGCCTGGTACGAGGAACTGCGATCCGAGGACGGCACCAACGTCATCCGCGGGATCGTCGGCAACATCGTCGGCGGCCCGCTCACGTAGGGCCGCGGCGGGAGCGCCGTCGATCATCCGCCGGTCGAGGGTCGTTCGGTGTGCTCCGCGCCGGCGTCGAGTCGTGCGGTCTCCAGGCCGTCGTGCGCGACGAGGGCGTTCTCGCGCGAGAGGGTCGGCCCGGGCGCCAGCAGCGACACCACCGACCACGGCGCGCGGGACGGTGAATCCCCGAGCCCGAGGATGCCGCCGGCCTCGAAGTCCGGCACGCCGAACCGCACACCCGAATCGTTGACGTAGAACAGCGATTCGGTGCGCGAGCTGTCCGCCTCGTTGCCGGTCACCTGCAGATACTCACCCGAGCCGGGCGGCATGTAGACCGCGTCGAGGTTCGGTCCGGCACCATCGGACGACGTCAGCCGGACCGGCACCGCGTCCGACGCGAGCGGCAGTTCACGCCCCGCGAGCAACGTCGTCTGTGCGCGCGGCTCCCCCGTCCCGCGGGTCCAGGTGCGGCACAGCGTCGGATCGCCGCCCACGTCCAGCAGCGTCGGCGCGACTTCGGGAAAGTCCGAGACGGGTTCCGACTCCACGGTTCTCAGCGCAGCGAGCTGCCCCGGGGCGACGGTCGTCACCGGAGCTGCGTCGGAGTCGGCCAGCCGCATGAGTTCGGCGGTCGGGGCGCTGATCTCCTGCACCCCGTCGCGCAGCACCAGGTGATAGGACGTCGTGTCGTCGACACCGACCGACTTGACGACACTGCCGACACTCGCGCCGTCGACTGCCCCGGGCTGGCCGGCACCCGAGATCTCCGGCACGGCAAGCGGATCGACCAGTGGGAAGGTGTTGAGCAGGCCGGTGGACATCTGCCGGGGCGTGGCCCCCTCGAGACCGAGAGCCCGCATGACGGGCGCGCTCTCGGTGTCGACGGCGGCACGGACCGGACTCCAGACACCGTCCCGGAACAGCTGATACACCAGGAAGGTCTGGTCCCCGCCGTCGACGAGCACGGCGTCGGCGGGGTTCGCCGTCCCGATCGCGTCACCCAGACGCGGCGTCTCGGCGATGACGGTCTGCTCGATCGACTCGACCGGCGCCTCCGACACGGTCGACGAATCGCAGACCGTCCAGGTGGAGGAGTCCGGGTGCGACGACTTCGGCAGTGCCGCCGGCGCACCCGGGATGCCCAACAGGGGTCCGCGCGGGTACGGCTTGAGCTTGTTGTCCCCGACCGAGGTCGGCGACTCCGAGCTACCCGTCACCAGCCGCGCCGAGGCCAGATTGAGGACGGGATGCAGGGTGTCCTCGATCAGGACGTAGGTGCTGCCGCTGTTCTTGCTGACGATGATCGTGGCGTCGCCGACGGACCCCTGCGGCCGGATCAGGCCCCAGATTCCACACCCGCCGAGGACCAGCAAGCCGAGGACGGTCCCGACCACGAGCGCCTGCAACTGTGAACGCATGGGATCGTGCAACATCCGGACGTCGCGTCGTACCAGCGCGTGCTCGAGCCTCTTGATCAGGAAACGGTAGCCGTTGACCTGGGCTTTGGTCGTCAGCTGACGTGCCACGGCTCCCCCTGTCCGCACCCGGGCCGCGGCGTCGGACCTTCTCCGGCGGCGAGCGGGTTGTGATCTACTGCGGCATACCCCCTGCCGCGCGGTAGTAGCCTAGCCGACAAACATGCCCCTGACGTGTGGGGCTCCACCGCTTGTGCACACTCTCGGTGGACGGCACGCGGCAGTCGGCAGCGGTGATCGAGGGGGTCGCAACCGTGGAGCGGAACAGGCGTGGGATGGCACTGCCCACACTCGTCGTGATCGAGGCGGTGCTGGCGCTCGGACTCGTCGTCTGGGTGGTGTCCGGCAGCGTCTGGGGTGCAACCGCACTCGGCGTGGCCGCGGTCGTCTCCGCAGGTCTGGTGCGGGTCGGCGGCCGGCCGTCGGTGTTCGGTCGAATCGTGGCGAATCTGTCGTTCTCCTGGTCGCGGATGCGCCGCGACCACGGCGATCTCGCCCCGGCCCCGTTCGACATACCGCTGCCCGCCCCCAGCACCCACGCCACCGCACGGCGGACATCGGCTCCGACGACCATCGGCGCGAGGTGGGTCGGCGACACCCTGGTCACCGTCGTCCGGGTGGACCCGGGCAGCCCGGCCGTCACCTACCTGACCCCGGGCCACAGCGAACTCGGCGACGAATCGGGCCAGGTGGTGCCCCTCGGCGTCCTGGCCGAGTGCATCAGTCCCTACGACATCCGGCTCAGCTCCATCGAGGTCATCAGTCACGGTGTGCGCGTGTGGGGTTCGGGCATCGCGCCGGACACCTACGACCGCACCCTGGGCCCGCTGTCGGCGACGGCCCAACGGTCGGTGCTGGTCGTCCTCCGGCTCAATCCCCTCGACTGCGCCGACGCCGTCGCCCGCCGCGGGGGCGGCGCGACCGGTGCACTGCGCACCGCGACGGTGACCACCCGCCGCGTCGCCAAGAGGCTCGCCGAACACGGCTTGTCGACGACCATCCTGTCGGCGGCACAGATCACCGCCATCACGGCGCAGCTCATCGAGGGCGCGAGCCTCGACTCGCTCGCCGAGGAACGCGACTCGGTCGGCGTCGCCGGTCTGCGGATGCGCAGCGCCGCCGTCGAACCGGCCGCCCTGACCGACGTGCTGCGCGGCATCTGGGTCAACTCCGCGGTCTCGACGACCGTCACCGTGAAGTTGTGCCCACGAGTCACCGAGGGCAGGCGTCGCGGCGATCGCACGACGGTCGAGGTGTCCGGGATCGTCCGCGTCAACGAGTTCCCCGCCGCGAGGCGCGCACTCGGTGGATGGCCCGCGGGCCTGATCCCCCTCGACGGCCGCCAGTTCGACGCTCTCGCAGCGAGTCTCCCCATCTCGACGCCGACCCGGCTCGACCGGGCCATACCCGCACTCACGGGTTCGGAGGCGGAGGCGTTCCTCGCCTCGGCGCGTATCCCGGCAGGCGGTTGCGGCCAGCTCATCGGCGCCGATCACGCCGGCCGCGCGGTCGCCACCCGGCTCGTCGGACCCGGTATCTCCACGGTCTCGGTCGCCGCGGGCATTCACGTCGTGGCCCAGATCGCTCTCCGCGCAGTCGCGGTCGGTGCCGCGGTGCGCGTGCACACCGACCGCCCGCACCGGTGGACCCCGGTGGTCACCGCCGTGGGCGATCCGAGCGCGCTGTCACTCTCGGGCGACCGCACCCCGGCGCGCCCCGGCCCCGGCCTGGTCATCGTCGACGGTGTGGCGCCACCTTCCCCACAACCCGACACCACGCGGATGATCGTCGTCGCACCGGGCCTCGGCGAACCCGCCGACGGCGCCACCGTCGCGCTGCGTCAGAATCCGCGTACGCCACAGGACATCGCACTCGACACCGGCGGGCGGCCGATCCTGGTCACCATGGTCGCGACCCCCGACGAATGGAACCTGATCGGCGGCTACCCCGAACCCGCGGGCACCGCTGCGGCTACTCCGGTCCGGCGCTGACGGACTGACATCATTCGGACGCGGACGCCACCGATGAGGTCGGGTCGGGTTGCGCCGAGACCGCGGCCGGCACCAGCGCGCGGTAGAAGACCGCACGAGCCGACGCCGCGCGGACGATGACGTCCGGGTCGTCGTCGGTGATCCACACCGCCCGTCCGGCCGTCACGGTGAGCGGGTTCCCACCCGCCGGTCGGACCTCCACCGCGCCGCTGAGCACGGCGAGGATCTGCGGGCCCGGCATGTCGAAGCAGATCGACGAGGCGTGGTGGAGGCCCGTCCCGTCGAGTTCGACACGCGACAGCCGGAATTCGGGAGCGGGGGTGAGGTACACGCGCTCGGCGCCGACGGTCCGGATCTGCGGGGTCAGGTCCGAGACATCGACCGGGGTGAAGTCGAGGACGCGCAACAACTCGGGAACGTCGATGTGTTTGGGCGTCAGTCCGCCCCGCAGCACGTTGTCGGAGTTCGCCATGATCTCCACGCCCGTACCGCGGAGGTAGGCGTGCAGGTTGCCCGCGGACAGATAGAGACCCTGCCCGGGTTCAAGGTGAATGTTGTTGAGCAGCAACGATGCCAGGACACCGGGATCGTTCGGGTAGGCCTCCCCGAGTTCACACACCGTCCGCAGTTCGGCGACGAACTCCGTCTCACCCGCGCTCAGCACGGTGACCGCGCCGGCGAGTACCGCCGGGACCAGCTGACGGAGCAGCGACTCGGGCAGCGTCAGCCACGTCGTGAAGAGCGCCCGCAGCCCCTCCGAGTCCGGCTGCCCCGCGAGCATCCCCAGATAGGGGTCGAGCTCACTGACCTGCAGTGCGCGGAGCAACCGAATGGTGTCCTCCGGTCGACGGAAGCCGGCCAGGGCGTCGAACGGGGTCGTCGCGACGATCAGTTCGGGCTTGTGCCATGGATCGCGGTAGTTGCGGTCGCGGGCTTCGAGCGCGACACCGCGGGAGTTCTCGCGTTCGAATCCTGCCCGGGCCTGTTCGGCGGACGGATGTGCCTGCAGGGACAGCGGTTCCTCGGCGGCGAGCACCTTCAGGAGGAACGGCAGACGCTCGCCGAAAGCCGCCGTGCTTGCCGCGCCGAGCGTACCGATCGGATCCGCGTCGATCACGTCGACGAGATCCTGCTCGATCCCGGCGACATCGACGCACCGAGCCGACCCCGCGGGATGGGACCCGAACCACAGCTCCGCCTCCGGGTGCGCCGACGGCACGGACCTACCCTGCATGGACGCGATCGCGGTCCGCGACCCCCAGGCGTATGGCCGCACCACTCCGTCGATGATCCTCATTGCAACGCGTTCCCAACCAGGCGGAGGTACACCGCCGCCATCTCGACCCGTAGTGCCACGATCAGGAAATCCAGTACATCCCCCGGGCCGTCGGCCACCGGATCCTCACCCGGCGCCGGACGCCGGTCCTCCCACTCGCGGCCGTCCGCGCCCCCGGCGGCCGAAGTCTCTTGCGCACGATCGATTCCGACGAGGAGATCGACCTCGCCGAGACCGGTGATCCGCTGACGCGTGAACCATTCCCGCCGCCCCGTCGAGACGACCTGGACACGCGGCGCGGGAGCTGCCGGCGGTCCGTCGAAGTCGGGGTCGTAGAAGATCGAGTCCGCACTCGGTGCGACATCCGAGCGCGACCCGAGCAACTGCACCATTCGCGAGACGTCCGTGAGTTCGGCTGCGGCGCTGACGATCCCGGAGAGTCCGACGAGCCCGGCGACGGCATGCCGGGCGATGGCCGCGCCGGCCGGGCTGTCCGCCGTCCAGACGGTGGGGCGGCCCCGGACGCGCAGCGCCAGCGATTTGGCGCGATTGTGGAAGGCGTCGCGGGCCGGGTGTCCGGTCGAGGCCTCGTCGTCGAGTGCGTCGGCGAGGTCGTCGAGTGCGGGCACGCTCCCGGTGAACCGGACCTGGGTCAGCGCACCGAACACCGCGAGCAGCGCGGCGGCGAACCCCACGAAGCGGAAGCGGGGTTCGATGTCGAACCGCGGCGCAAGGTTGATCCCGTTGCCGCCCAGCGCATCTCGAAGAGGCCCGGCCACGGGGGCGACCACCACGACCTCGGCCCGCCGGCGTAACGCCCGCGCGGCGGCGTCGGCGAGCGCCATGTCCCCGGCATCGTCGCCGGCGACGATCACGACGTCGAGCGGGCCGATCCACCCGGGCAACACCGGACCACTGACCACCGGGACGTCCACCCGGGCCCCGAGCGTGGCCACCGCGAAGTCGGTCGCCCGATGGGAGACGCCGCTGGAACCGTGGACCACGATGACGCTACGGGGACGCAGGTCCGCGAGCGGGGCGAGCACGCCTTCGCGCACCGCTTCGGCGACGGCGCGCACCTGTGCGCCGGCGAGCGCGACCGCTCTCAGCAAACCGTCGACATCGGCCGAGATCAGCTCCTCGGCGTCGTCGAGGTCGGGGGAACCGGTTCGCATGTCACCAGGGTAGCCAGGTCGCGGAGTCGGCGCGCACGTACTCGGCACAGTGTCTGTGTGGTCCACGCCCCCCGCGCGGTGGTGACCGGTCAGTCGACCGGGTCCGGCAGTACCCGCAGGTGTCCGCGGCGCCCCGGGCGCGGCCGGGTCTGGTGTCGCGGGGCCCCGGCCGGCTGCGACGGTGCATCGACCGGGCCGGCGCGGTGCCGACCCGTCCGACGGTCGTCCACGGCATCGCGATGGGCCTCGACGAACGCGGTGTCCTCGAAGGCGTCGAGGGCGTCGATCGGACTGCGGTCGACGTACCGCGGGCGTCCACCGCCGGCGACGGCTCCGGCTTCCCGAACCGCCTCGGCGAGCGCGGTCAGCTCTTGATCCTCGGCCGGCGGCGCGGAGAATCCCCGCTCGCTGCGCAGCATCTCCCAGCCGCGCGGGACGGTGATCCGGCGGGCGTGATCGTCGCACAGGTCCCACGAGTGCGGCTCCTGCGACGTCGCGAGCGGACCGATCACCGCGGTCGACTCGGCGTAGACGAAGGTCAGGGTAGCCACCGCGGATCGGGCGCAGCCGGGTCGGCAGCACAGTCGGGGAAGCTTCACGTGACGAGATTAGCCCTCGTCGCTCGCAACCGCGTCGGCGACACGCTCACCGGGCGGGCGGCCGGCGAAGACCCGGACCGCCGGAGCAGACACGCAGTGACCGGAGGAGACACGGACTCGTCCGACCTCCTACACTCTCGCCATGCGTATCGACCCGAAGCCGACTCCACGTGGCTCCTCCGGCCTGCCGGAGGCGCGCCGCGGTCGTCGGCGGACGGGTCGTCACCGCGATCGTCGCGGACGGGGACTGCGCTCGCCGTTGCTGCCACAGGGCGTGCCCGCCCACAACAGCCGGTCCGATGAATTCGACGCGGTCGCCCTGGAGGCGTTCGCCGAGATCGACGCGCAGTGGCATGACCAGATCGCCGGACTCGACATCGCCGTCGACGAGATCCCCCGGCTCCTGCCACGTGACCCCGAGACGGTCGAGTGGCCCGACGAGGTGACCGCCGACGGTGCGGTGCCGCTCGCACGGCTGATCCCGGCCGGGATGGATGTGAACGGCGCACCGACGCGGGCGCAGATCATCCTGTTCCGCCGGCCACTGGAGTCCCGGGCCAAGAAGGGCACCGAGTTGCTGGATCTGATCCACGAGGTACTCGTGCAACAGGTGGCGACGCATCTGGGCGTCGACGAAGACACGATCGACCGCGGACCAGAGTGATCCGCGGTCGATGATCGGTGGGGACGACTCCGTCGCGAGCCGTCCGGTCAGATGGTGACGCCGGTCAGATGATGCCGCGCTTGAGACGCCGGCGCTCACGCTCCGACAGGCCGCCCCAGATGCCGAAGCGTTCGTCGTTGTGCAGGGCGTACTCGAGGCATTCGGACTTGACCTCGCAGCCCTGGCAGATCCGCTTGGCCTCACGTGTCGACCCACCCTTTTCCGGGAAGAACGCCTCGGGGTCGGTCTGCGCACACAGGGCACGGTCCTGCCACTGCTCTTCGACGGCGTCGAAGAGATCGTCGAAGTCGTTGGGCACCAACGAAAGATGACGACGACCCGGCTCGGCCTCGTCGGCGACGGGCCCGTGCGGCGACCCGAAGTCGGTCCCGATACCGATGGCCGACGCGGCGGCGGTGCCGCCGATCATCGAATCATCAACGGGGCCAAGGGTGTTGAATTCGGCGGTGAATTGCGGGCGGTTCTGTGGTTCAAGCGGATTGCCGATCGGGTTTTCCAAAGCCATCGTCGGCGCCTCCTAGCTCGGGATGTTGGTAGTTTCTGCGTCCTCTGCGAACACGGCCTGTGTGCCGCACCCACCACTGTTGCCACACCACTTGTACTACGGATGTGGAAACACCCACATCAGACGTACACAGCGCCCGAGCGACGGCCCGCGAAGTGCCGGAACCGACCCTCACCCGAGTTCGAACATACGATCGAATCCGTTGAAGTCCAGCGGTTTTCGATCCGAAGGTTCTCGATCTCAAACTCGGAATGACACTGATGTGATTACACACGCCCAAGGCGGTCCCGGTCAAGTTGAAGTCAAAGATTCTCTGTTTACCACCAGGATCCGACAACCCTGTGACTCGACACGACATTGACCTCAACCCGACGTGAATGTCACACCGAACCCGGCACGGGTCGAAACCATCCGCACCGCACCGACAGCGCCTGACCGCCGACTCGCACCGCGCACTACAGTGGCGGTGTGAAGGAGTACCTGCTGTGAAGGTGACCGTACTCGTCGGGGGCGTCGGAGGGGCACGATTCCTCCTCGGTCTGCGCGAATTGTTCGGCCCGACGGCGTTCCCGGCCCCCCAGGACGACGCGTCCGGCGCCCCGGCGACCGAGCACGAGATCACCGCCATCGTGAACGTGGGCGACGACGCCTGGATGCACGGCGTCCGCATCTGCCCCGACCTCGACACCTGTATGTACACACTCGGGGGCGGGATCGATCCCGAACGCGGGTGGGGTCGGCGCGACGAATCCTGGCGCGCGAAAGAGGAACTCGCCGCCTACGGGGCCGACCCGGATTGGTTCGGCCTCGGCGATCGCGATCTCGCGACCCACCTCATCCGGACCCAGATGCTCGACGCCGGGTACCGGCTGTCCGACGTCACGGCCGCCCTGTGCCGGCGCTGGGTCCCCGGGGTGCGGCTCCTGCCCGTCACCGACGATCGTCACGAAACCCACGTCGTGGTCGCCAAACCCGACGGCGAGGACGGCGAACGGGTCGCGATCCACTTCCAGGAATGGTGGGTACGCCATCGCGCGCAGATCCCCACCTTCGGCTTCGCGCAGGTCGGTTCGGACGACACGGCGCCGGCACCCGGCGTCCTCGACGCGATCGCCGACGCCGATGTCATCCTCCTCGCGCCGTCGAACCCGGTCGTGAGCATCGGCGCCATCGTCAGTGTTCCCGGGATGCGCAGCGCGCTGCGCCAGACCAAGGCCCCGGTGGTCGGGATCTCACCGGTCATCGACAACCGTCCCCTGCGCGGCATGGCCGACGAATGCCTGTCCGTGATCGAGGTCGAGTCCTCGGCACAGGGGATCGCCGGACACTACGGCGCCCGCAGCGGCAACGGGATTCTCGACGGTTGGCTCATCGCCGACGGCGACCACGCCGCTGTCGACGGCATCGCCGTCGGTACCGCACCGCTGCTCATGACCGACCCCGCGGCCACCGCGCAGATGGTGCGTGCGGCCTGCGCGCTCGTCGACGTACCGCTGCCCGAGACCAACAAGGGCGTGCAGTGACCGCTCGCCCCGACCACCGCGCACCGGGACATCTCGAGATCCGGCCGGTGACCGGCCTGCCCGAGTTCACCGCCGACTCCGACGTCGCGGGCGAGATCCTCGGCGCCGCACCCTGGCTCGAGTCCGGCGACGTGCTGGTGGTCACCAGCAAGATCATCTCCAAGGCCGAAGGGCGGATGGTCGATGCGCCCAGCGATCCCGAGGAGCGGGACGCACTGCGTCGTCGCCTCGTCGACGCCGAATCGGTGCGCGTCCTGGCCCGTAAGAACCGAACCCTGATCACCGAGAACCGTCTCGGCCTGGTGCAGGCCGCGGCCGGGATCGACGGCTCGAATGTGCGCAGCGATCAGCTGGCACTCCTGCCGGAGAACCCCGACCGCAGTGCGGCGTCACTGCGGCGTGCCATCGCCGACGCCGCCGGCCTCGACGTCGCGGTGATCATCACCGACACGATGGGTCGGGCCTGGCGGACCGGACAGACCGACGTTGCCATCGGCGCGGCCGGCATCGCCGTGACCCACCCATACGAGGGCGGCGTCGACGACTACGGGAATCCGTTGATCGTCACCGAGATAGCGGTGGCCGACGAACTCGCCGCCGCGGCAGACCTCGTCAAGGGCAAGCTCGCCGCCGTCCCCGTCGCCGTCGTCCGCGGGTTCGCTCCGGCCGACGACGGCACCACCGCCGCCGACCTCATCCGTCCCTACGACGAGGACCTGTTCCGCCTCGGGACCGAAGAGGCGATCGCACAGGGCCGCCGAGAGGCCATCCGCACCCGGCGTTCGGTGCGCACCTTCGCCGACCGGCCCGTCGACCCGGCGGAGCTGCGCGACGCCCTCGCCGAGGCGCTCACCGCCCCGGCACCCCACCACACACATCCGGTCCGCTTCGTGTGGATGCGTTCCGCCTCGCGACGCCGCGAACTGCTCGACGCGATGACGCGCGACTGGCGCACCGACCTCGAATCGGACTCGAAGACAGCCGAATCCATCGAGAAGCGACTTCGACGCGGGCAGATCCTCTACGACGCCCCGGAACTGGTGATCCCGTTCCTCGTACCCGAGGGCGCCCACGACTACCCCGATGATCGTCGCAACGCCGCCGAGCACACGATGTTCACCGTGGCCGCGGGCGGGGCGGTCGCCACCCTGCTCACCGCGCTGGCGGTCCGCGACATCGGCAGCTGCTGGGTCGGGTCGACCATCTTCGCCGCGCCGACGGTGCGCCGCGTCCTCGATCTGGATTCGAGTTGGGAACCGCTGGGGGCCGTCGCCATCGGACATCCGCTCGAACCGGCCGGGTTGCGCGACCCCGCCCCCACCGCGGAGTGGGTCGTCGAACTGTGACCGCCGAGTCGCTGCACGCCTCCGCCGTCGAGGCCCTGACACGGTGGGAGACACCCGATCCCGCCCAGGACTCCCTGCGTCACGCATATCTCGCGTTCCTCGCCGCGTCCCCGGACGGGTGTCTTCGGGCCTGCGCACCAGGACATCTGACGGGTTCGGCGATCGTCTTCGACGCGACGCGCCGACACGTTCTGCTGACCCTGCACCCCCGCGTCGGGAAGTGGATACAGCTCGGCGGTCACTGCGAACCCTCCGACGATTCCCTCGCCGGCGCGGCGCTGCGCGAGGCGCGAGAAGAGTCGGGCATGCCCGAACTCGTGCTCGACACCGCCGACCCCACGCTCGCCGGTGACGGGATGGTCCACCTCCACACCCACCCGATCACCTGCTCCTTGGGAGTCCCCACCCGCCACCTCGACGTCCGCTACCGGGTGGTCGCCGCCCCGACGCCCGACGGCGAACTCCCCCGCGTCGTATGCAGTGACGAGTCCGTGGACCTCCGCTGGTGGCCGGTCGACGCGCTTCCGGACGACGCCGGAGACGACATCGCGACGCTCATCGACGCGGCCCTACGCGACGGGCGGCGGCGCTAAACCTGGATGTTCTTGCCGACGGTGACCACACCGCCGGCGCTCACCGAGAACCGTTCGCGGTCGGCCTCGAGATCGACACCGAGCTGCTCGCCGTCACCGACCACGACGTTCTTGTCGAGGATGGCCTTGCGGACCACCGCGCCCTTGCCGACGCGCACGCCGGGCATCAGCACGCTGCCCTCGACCACCGCGCCGTCCTCGACGATGACGTTCGACGAGAGCACGGAGTTGCGCACCGTGCCGGCGGAGATGATGCATCCGGAACCGACCACGGAGTCCTCCGCGACCCCGCCCTGGACGAACTTGGCGGGCGGCAGGTTGTGGGTCTCGCCGCGGATGGGCCAGCGGCCGTTGTAGAGGTTGAAGATCGGGTGGACCGACACCAGGTCCATGTGCGCCTCGTAGAACGCATCCAGTGTTCCGACGTCGCGCCAGTAACCGGTGTCGCGTTCGGTGGCACCGGGTACCTGGTTGTCCTTGAAGTCGTAGACGAAGGCGGTGTTCCGGCGCACGAAGGCCGGGATGATGTCACCGCCCATGTCGTGGTCGGAGTCCGAGTCGGCGGCGTCGGCGCGCAGCGCGTCGACCAGCGCCTCGGTGGTGAACACATAGTTGCCCATCGACGCGAACGTCACGTCGGGATCGTCCGGCGTGCCGGGCGGATCGGCCGGCTTCTCCAGGAAGCGGGTGATCTTCCCGCTCTCGTCGGAGTCGATGCAGCCGAAGGCCACCGCCTCCGCTCGGGGCACGCGGATCCCGGCCACCGTGACGTCGGCGCCGGATTCGATGTGCGCGGCCACCATCTGCGACGGATCCATCCGGTACACGTGATCGGCTCCGAAGACGACGATGTACTCGGGTCGTTCGTCGGTGATGAGGTTCATCGACTGGAAGATCGCATCGGCACTGCCGGTGTACCAGCGTGGTCCGAGTCGCTGCTGGGCCGGCACCGGGGTGATGTACTCGCCGTGGAATCCCGACGTCCACCAGGTCTGCGAGATGTGCCGGTCCAGCGAATGCGACTTGTACTGTGTCAGCACGCAAATGCGCTCGTAACCGGCATTGACCAGGTTGGACAGCACGAAGTCGATGAGTCGGTAGGCACCGCCGAAGGGCACCGCAGGTTTGGCGCGGTCCATCGTCAGCGGGTACAGACGCTTGCCTTCGCCGCCTGCGAGGACGATGCCGAGGACGTGCGGCTCAGATCTCACTCCCCCAACTTAACCGCGATCGAAGCCGTCGGCCAGATGACCGGGCGGTCAGTATGCGTGGCGTCGGCCGCGACCGGGGTTTGGCAGCACCGATGGCGATCTGCGCGCGTTGGCACTAGCGTCGAGATCATGCGGGTGGCGATGATGACACGGGAATATCCACCTGAGGTCTACGGTGGCGCCGGGGTCCACGTCACCGAATTGGTCCGGTATCTGCGCGATCTCATCACCGTCGACGTGCACTGCATGGGCGCCGAGCGGGAGACTGCCTCGGTGTACACCCCCGACCCGGGGTTGGCCGGGGCGAATGCGGCGATCACGACGCTGTCGGCCGATCTGCGGATGGTGGTGGGTGCGTCCGGTGCCGATGTCGTGCACTCCCACACCTGGTACACCGGCCTTGCCGGGCACCTGGCGGGACAGCTCTACGACGTGCCGCACGTGCTGACCGCCCACTCGCTCGAACCGTCGCGCCCGTGGAAGGCCGAGCAACTCGGCGGCGGGTACCGGGTGTCGAGCTGGGTGGAACGCAACGCGGTGGAGTACGCCGACGCGGTGATCGCGGTGAGCTCGGGGATGCGCACCGAGATCTGTGACACCTACCCGCGTCTGGACCCTGAGCGTGTCCATGTGGTGCGCAACGGGATCGACACATCTCAATGGTTCCCGGTCGACGATCCGTTCGGACCCGACTCGACGCCGACCGCACTCGGGCTCGACCCGGATCGCCCGATCGCGGCGTTCGTCGGCCGGATCACCCGGCAGAAGGGCGTCGCACATCTGGTGGCCGCGGCGCACCGGTTCGATCCGGACATCCAGCTCGTCCTCTGTGCTGGTGCCCCCGACACGCCGGAGATCGGCGCCGAGATCGAGAGCGCGGTGGGCGAACTCTCCGCCTCGCGTCCCGGCGTCCACTGGGTGCGCGAGATGCTCCCACTCCCCCGCATCCGCGAGATCCTGACCGCGGCAACGGTCTTCGTGTGCCCATCGGTGTACGAACCGCTGGGCATCGTCAACCTCGAGGCGATGGCCTGCGGTACCGCGGTGGTGGCCTCGGCGGTCGGCGGCATTCCCGAGGTGGTGCGCGACAACGTCACCGGCCGCCTCGTGCGGTACGACCCCGTCGATCCGGCGACCTTCGAACACGATCTCGCCGACACGGTGAACGCGGTGGCCTCGGATGCGGCGGCGGCGTCGGCGATGGGGGTGGCCGGCCGCGAACGCGCCGAAGCCGAGTTCTCCTGGGCGTCGATCGCCGAACAGACGCTGGGTGTCTACGAGTCCGTACGGCGTTGAGCGGGTGAGCGTCCGCGGACGGGCCGACACGTGGTCACCACGACCGACACCGTGACCGGCACCCGACCGTCCCCGGCGAAGGCCGCGGCCCGCGAGCGGATGTCGGCCTCGTCGGAGTGAAATGCCGACGGGCCCATGGCGACCAGATCCCCCACGGTCTGCGCGTCGACGTCTGCGGAGTACCGGACAGGTAACTCGTCGACCAATTCGAAGCCCGCGTCGAGCGAGGCACGGAGGCGCTCGGATTTGGCCTCGTCGACACGCAGCATCGCCATCGGCTCGATGAGTTCGCCGAGGTGGTCGGGCCCCGGACTCACGATGATCAGTGCGCCATCAGGGGCCAGTACGCGGGCGAACTCGCTCGCGTTGCGCGGCGCGAACACCGAGAGCACCACCGCGACAGCGTCATCGACGACGGGCAGGCCGCGCCAGACGTCGGCGACGACGGCAGCGAGGGGTCGGGGTCCCCGCGCCATGGCCCGCGCGCAGTACTTCGAGAGGTCCAGGCCGATTCCGGCGGCCGAGGACCGTCCGTCACCGCCGGGCACCCCACTCGCCTCGACCGCGGTGCGAAGATAGTGTCCGCCACCGGCCCCCGCGTCGAGGATCACCGGCCGGTCGTGTCCACCCGTGACCTCGGCCGCGCGGCCGGCGACGAAATCGACCACGGGGAGCAGGAAACCGGAGTCGTGCACGCGGGCTCGGGCGGCCACCATGGCTGCGGTGTCGGCGCGCAGCGCGCCGGACCGGCCGTCGAGCAGTGAGACATAGCCCTGACGGGCGAGGTCGAAAGAATGCGCCTGCGGACAGCGCAGCGACGCGCCGTCGGCCGACAGGCGCCCGGTACACACCGGGCAGCGCAGGATCTCGAGTACCGAAGTGAGGCCATGCGCCCGGTGCGGGGTCGGTGGGTCCGCCCGGGCCTCATGGGAACTACCCTCGTGGGGCATGTTCAGCCGGTTACCCCGCGGAGTTCCTCGCCCAGCGCGGCTGCTTCGTCGGCGGTCAGCTCGACGACCAGTCGACCTCCACCTTCGATCGGAATCCGGACAACGATTCCACGCCCTTCTTTGGCCGCTTCGAGGGGGCCGTCCCCAGTACGTGGCTTCATTGCCGCCATTCTCAAGCTCCCTTCAAGGTCCCTGCTCCGAACATGATACGTGCCCGGGTCGCACACGATTGTCAGTGCGCGACACGCGCGCCGCGCGGTCTCGACGTACGGCCCCTACTGGGGGGTGCTCGGCGGGCCGGACCGCCCGGCGTCCACGCCGCTGTTCCCGGTGATACCAGCGGCGGGATCGTCCGGAGCCGCGTCTGCTTCCGCCCCGGGCACCGACTCCCGTTCGCGCAGACGCGTGATCACCGACCGCAGGTCGTCGACCTCACGCGCGAGACGTGCCAGCGCCCAGTCGACTTCGGCCTGCTTGTAACCACGCGGGGTCTGGGCGAAGCGCAACGCACGCACGTCGTCACCGGTGATGCCCACCGACGGCAACCGGGTGAGCGTGGTGTCGGGCTCGACCGGCGGCAGATCTTCTCCGCGTCCGAACACGAACCAGACGACAGCGAACACGATCGCGACGACGAGTCCCATGATCAGCAGGTACAGCAGCAGCGTCTGCATGCGTTCCATCCTGGCAGAAGCGCCCGGACGACGGCCCGGCACAGCACCGACCCGGCGACGGCCACCCGCGTCAGGGCGGGCGGCGTCGCCGGGTCGGGGCCGGGTTCATCAGGTCTGGCTCAGCAGGTCCGGAGCCGGCTAGGAGGCCATCTCCTCGGCCTTGGGGGCCAGGGCGCGCACGGTGTTCATCGGCGGACGATCCTCGAGATAGACCTCGGTGGTGTGCGGCGTGAAGGAGCCGTCGGGTTCGGCGGTGAACTGGGTGAGCCCGACGCCCGAGTCCTCGATGCCGCAGCGGCGCATCAGGGTTCCGACGATCTGGCGGCTCATGACCCCCAATTCCACCAGCGGGCGGTTGCGATGGGTTCGGACCCCGAGGTTGACCTGACCGATCCCGGCCAGGCCGTACCGGTCATAGGTGTCGATGAGCAGGCCGATCTCGACCCCGTAGCCCGGCGCGAACGGCACCGAGGAGAGCAGTTCGCGCGTGCCGGCGTACTCGCCGCCGAGTGGCTGCAGCACCGCGGTGAGATCCGGCTTCTGGGATGCCAGGAGGGGGCGTGCCACGAGCTCGGTCACGCGTCCGCCGCCGTTGGCGTCGTGCGTACCGCCCGTGCGCAGCGGGCGCCGGTAGTAGCCCTTCACGAGCTGGATCTCGGGGTTCAGCAGGAGCGGACCGAGCATCTTTGGCACGAACATCGGGTCCGGGTCGATGAGGTCGGAATCGACGAATGCGATGATGTCGCCGGTCGCCACGGCGACCGAACGCCACAGCACCTCACCCTTGCCCTTGACCGGGTCCAACTCGGGTACCGCCTCCTCGCGGGAGATCACCTGCGCGCCGGCGGCGAGCGCGCGCTCGGCGGTGGCATCGGTGGACCCGGAGTCCAGCACGATGATCTCGTCGACCAGGGTGCCGTACAGCGGCATGATCGTGGCGATGACGTCGGCGACGGTCTCTTCCTCGTTCAGCGCGGGCAGCACCACCGAGATAGTCCGGCCGTTCTTCGCGTCGACGAGGTCGTCGATCGTCCAGTCCGGCTGCTCCCAGGTGTGGGTTGCCGACCAGCGCTGCTCGGTCCCCGGGGTCTGGGCGACCGTCGGCCACATGGCGGCCTTGTCCCGGCTGACGGTGCTGGGCCTACGTCGCTTCTGCTGCTTGGTCATGCGAGTCCCCTGACTGTTCGGGCGGGTGGTTTCGCTCCCGCGATGGCAGCGACCATGTCGACCACGCGACGAGTGGCAGCGACTTCGTGGACGCGGAAGATCCGGGCGCCTTGGGCGGCGGCCAGACTTGTCGCGGCCAGAGTCCCTTCCAATCGGTGCGCTAGGTCTGTACCCAGAGTCTCCCCTACGAAATCCTTGTTGCTCAGCGCCATCAGGACCGGCCAGCCTGTGTTAACAAGATCTTTCACACCGCGTAACAGAGCCAGCCCGTGGTGAGTGTTCTTGCCGAAATCGTGCGTCGGATCGATAACGATCGAGTCTCGACGCACCCCGGCAGCGAGCGCCCGGTCGGCCGCGGAGGTCACCTCCCGGATCACGTCGGCCACCACCGCGTCGACCGAGTCCCCGTATGCGACGCGGTGCGGCCGGGTCCGCACCCGCGCGCCACCCGTGTGCGAGCAGACGATCCCGGCCCCGCGTTCGGCGGCGACGTCGACGACGTCGGGGTCGAATCCCGCCCAGGTGTCGTTGATGAGATCCGCGCCGGCGGCGCAGGCCTGGTCGGCGACCTCGCTGCGCCAGGTGTCGACGCTGATCAGCACGTCCGGATGCCGGTCACGGATCCAGGCGATCATGCCGACGACCCGGGCGGCCTCCGTCGCGGCGTCGACCTCGCGTCCGGGTCCGGCCTTGACCCCGCCGACGTCGATGATGTCGGCGCCCTCGGCGACGACCCGGTCGACGTGCGCCTGAGCGGCGGCGTCGTCGAAGCTCGCACCTCGGTCGTAGAACGAATCAGGGGTGCGGTTGACGATCGCCATCACCAACGCGCGGTCGGTCGGCACCCGCCGCCCGCACAGCGTGTCCGACGCCGACGTCTCCGGGCCGGAACTCACCCCTTGGGCACCTTGGCGGCGGCGACGTCGTCGGGGTAATCGTCGTAGAACTCGGTGTAGCCCTTCTCCTTGCCGAGCAACACGTAGAGCCGTTCGGCCTCGGCGTCGGTGTACCCCTCCTTGCGCAGCTCGACCTTGCGGTTCTTGAAGGTCGAGGTCTGCTCGAAATCGTCGACGATCCGCACGAACAGCGGCACCGCGTACGACGGCAGCGCGTCGTAGAGATGGCGGGCGAATGCGCCCGGGTCGAGGTCGGCGCCCTCGCGCAGCTTGATCGCGATCATCCCGGCGCGACCGTCGGTGCCGGGGACCTCGACGCCGTACGCCACCGACTGCGCGACGGCCTGATAGGAGTCGACCGCCCCCTCCACCTGGGTGGTGGCGACGTTCTCGCCCTTCCAGCGGAAGGTGTCGCCGAGCCGGTCGACGAAGGCGATGTGCGCGAAGCCCTGATCGCGGACGAGGTCACCGGAGTTGAAGTAGGAGTCACCGTCCTTGAAGGCGTCGCGGATGATCTTCTTCTCGGTCTCCTCGGAGTCGGTGTAGCCGTCGACGGGCACCCGGTCACTGATCTGGGCGAGCAGCAGGCCGGTACCGCCCCGGCCGACCTTCACGAGCCGACCGTCGTCGCCGCGTTTGGGGTTCCCCTCCTCGTCGTATTCCACGATCTTGTACGGGAGCGGGCAGAAGCCGGCGGTCTTGTCGACGCTGAACGCGTTGACGAATGCGAGGTTCAGTTCGCTGGCCCCGTAGAACTCGACGACGCGGTCGACCCCGAAACGCTCGCGGAACTCGTCCCAGATGTCCGGGCGCATACCGTTGCCGACCACGGTGTGCACGGAATGCTGGCGATCCGTGGGCTTCTCGGGCTGCGCGAGGAGGTAGCGACAGAGCTCGCCGATGTAGCAGAACGCCGTCGCACGGTTGAGGATCACGTCGTCCCAGAACTTCGACGCCGAGAACGAGCGTCCGATGGCGATGCACGCACCCGAGGCGAGGACCGAGGACAGTGACACCGACAACGCGTTGTTGTGGTAGAGCGGCAGCGGCACGTACATGGTGTCGCTGTGGCGTAACCGAACGGCGAGACCGCCGATGCCGGACAGGCTCGCCAGCCACCGGTTGTGGCTCATCACGCTGGCCTTCGGCATCCCCGTGGTGCCGGAGGTGAAGATGTAGAACGCCTTGGTCGACGCGGGCAGCTGCTCGGTGACCTCGGGATCGGCTTCCGAGAGTCCCTCGGCCGCGGCGTCGAACGCGGCGAAATCGTAGACGTGTTCGGGCAGAACCGATTCCGGGATCGACTCGAAGGCCTCCGCGCACTCGGGATCGTGGATGAGGACCTTGGCCTCGAGGAGGCCGACGCTGTGCTCGAGCACCTCGCCGCGCTGGTTGTAGTTCAGCATCCCGGCGATCGCGCCGAGTTTGACGGTGGCGAGCATCAGCAGCAGGTCGGTCGTGCAGTTCTTGGAGAGCAGCGCCACCACGTCGCCCTTGCCGACGCCGTCGGCGGAAAGTGCTGCGGCGTAACGATTCACGCGGCGGTTGGCCTCGCCGTAGGTGGTCGTGCGGCCCTCGAACCGGACGAACGGCCGGTCGGGGTGCTCGGCCGCGTGCTTCTGGAAGACCGAACCGATGGTCCGTTTGGCCTCCGGTGGGCGTCGAATGAGTCCCGGCGCGTGCTTGATCATCCCGGTCGCATGTGGCGCCATCTTCACCACGCCGCGAAGGATGTCGGGGATACCGACGGTCTTCTTCACACTCTGCTGCCGACCGTCCTGCTGCTCGACCCCTTGGGACATCTGCCCTCCGCTCTCCCGCTGGCGTTTCGAGTGCCCCGCGCACTCACGCGCTACCTTACCGGCCGGTAGCAAGACCTTTCCGTGCCGTCGCCAACTCCACCGCGTCGGCGACCGACCGCGTGATGAGCAGCCGGTCGAGCGATCGTCGGGCGACGAACCCGGTTGTCGACAACTCTCGCAGCCAGTCGAGCAACGGCGCGTAGAAATCGACAGGATCGAGCAGGACGACCGGTTTGTCGTGCATCCCGAGGTAGCCCCCGGTCCAGGTCTCGAAGAGCTCCTCGAGCGTCCCGATCCCGCCGGGGAGGGTGATGAACCCGTCGGCGCGCTCGTCCATGAGGCGTTTGCGTTCGCGCATGGTCTCGGTGACCACGAGTTCGCCCGACCCGAGGTCGGCGACCTCGTGCTTCATCAGTGCGCGCGGGATGATGCCGACCGTGTGGCCACCGGCCTCGCGAGCGGCGTTGACCAGCGCTCCCATCATGGAGATGTTCCCGCCACCGGAGACGACCACATGCCCCTGCTCGGCGAGCGTCCGACCCACTTCGGCGGCGAGATCGAGGTAGGGCTGGTCGACGGGACCGGAGGCGCAATAGACGCAGACAGCACTCACCGGGCAATCGTGCCATCGTCGGCCGGGAAGGTCATATCGACCCTCAGGGTGTCGCGGCCTCGATCGCGGCGACCACGTCGTCGGGGTCGTCGACGACGGTGAGCAGGTCCAGATCCTCGGGCGAGATCATCCCACGCGCGGCGAGGACGTCGCGCATCCAGTCCAGGAGGCCGCCCCAGAAGTCGCTGCCCACCAGCACGATCGGGAACCGGACCACCTTCTTGGTCTGCACGAGGGTCAGCGCCTCGAAGAGTTCGTCGAGGGTGCCCATCCCGCCGGGGAGACAGACGAACGCCTGCGCGTACTTCACGAACATCGTCTTGCGCACGAAGAAGTAGCGGAAGTTCATGCCGAGATCGACCCACGGGTTGAGGCCCTGTTCGAAGGGCAGCTCGATGTTGAGTCCGATGGACTGCGCCCCGGCCTGATGTGCGCCCTGGTTGGCGGCTTCCATCGCACCGGGTCCGCCACCGGTGATGACCGCGTACCCGGCCTCGCCCAGCGCTCGGCCCACGCGGACACCGAGCGCGTATTCCGGCGACTCCGGATGCAGTCGCGCCGAGCCGAAGACGGTCACGGCCTCGGCGACCTCGCTCATCGCATCGAACCCGGCGACGAATTCGGACTGGATGCGCAGGACCCGCCAGGAGTCGCGCATGGTTCGTTCGGAACGACGCGTGGCGTCGCGCGGGTCGACCCATTCCAGCAGGCGGCGGTCCGTGGTCTTGCCGCGCTGGTCCCGCCGAATCCGGATCGGGCCGACGTAGCAGGTGTCGGGGTTCGTTCCGTCTTCGACGGGTTCCGGCTCGGGCGTGGTCGACATGGCGGTCACGCTAGCAGCGCCGTCCGGCTCCGCCGGTCTCGCGAGGTCAGGACAGGTAGGTGCGCAGTAGGTCGGTCACCGCGCGGATCTGCTCCACCGGCACCCGTTCGTCGACGCGATGCGCGAGATTGGGATCGCCGGGGCCCAGGTTCACTGCGGGGATGCCCAGCGCCGAGAACCGCGACACGTCGGTCCAGCCGTACTTCGCGCGGAACCGTCCGCCCGCGGCCGCCACGAGCGCCGCGGCCGCCGGGTGCCCCAGCCCGGGCAGGGCGCCGGCCGCGGAATCGGTGACCTCCAGCCCGATCCTGCCGTCGGCCAGGTCGGCGGCGAACACCTCGCGGACGTGGTCCAGCGCCTGGTCGATCGAACGGTCCGGCGCGAAGCGGAAATTGACGTCGACATGCGCGGCGTCGGGGATCACGTTGCCGGCCACCCCGCCGCCGACCGCGACCGCCGACAGGCCCTCGCGGTACTCGCAGCCGTCGATGTCGACCCGACGGGCCTCGTACCCCGCCAGCGTGGTCAGGACACCGCCGAGCTTGTGAATGGCGTTGTCGCCCATCCAGGATCGGGCCGAGTGCGCTCGGGTTCCCGTCGTCGACAACCGAACCCGCAGCGTCCCCTGGCATCCGGCTTCGATGAGCCCCGCGGTCGGCTCGCCGAGGATCGCCACGTCACCGGCGAGCCACTCGGGGAGTTCGCGTTCGATGTCGTTGAGGCCGTTGAACTCTGCCGCGATCTCCTCGCAGTCGTAGAAGATCAGCGTGAGATCCGAGGCGGGTTCCGGCAGGGTCGCCGCGAGGTGGAGGAACACCGCGTCACCGGATTTCATGTCGACGGTGCCGCATCCATGCAGGACGTCGCCCTCCTCCGAATCCATCTCGCGGCGGTGCGGGAGGTTGCCGGCGACCGGCACGGTGTCGAGGTGCCCGGCGAGGATGACCCGCTGGGCGTGCCCCCGGTCGGTCCGTGCGAGGACCCGGTTGCCATGGCGGAGGATCTCGAATCCGCTCGTCTGCGCGCGCAGCGCGGCCTCGACCGCGTCGGCGATGGCCGACTCGTTGCGCGACTCGCTCTCGATGTCGACGAGCGCGGCGGTCAGTTCGACGGGGTCGGCGGTCAGGTCGAGGTCGGTGCTCACTCCCTCACCGTAGTGAGCCCATCTCCGCGGCGCCGAAGGAGACGCTGAACTTCACGCACCAGAGGAACACCGACGGATAGTCGGCCAGCTCGACGTCGGCGGGGATCTCGTAGACCTGGTTGCCCTTGTTCCCCTTGATCATGCCGAGGTCGACGTGCGGGACGTCCGCGGCCGTTCGCCACCCGGCGAACCCCTCGACCACGTCCCCTTGCGACAGCCACACGTGGACATCAGGGCCGGTGGTCGTGTCCAGGTCCTCGATCGCCAGCACGCGTGAGCCGTCGGGCTGTTCGATGATCGAGACCGTTCCGGATGTCGAGTGCTCATGGCTGATCAGGCTGCCGCGCGAGACGACCACCGGCCCGGCGGGCGGCGGCTGCCCCGGCGTCGACGTCGTGGGGGTGACCGCGACCGGGATCGCGTCGTCGACCTCGGTGTCGACGAAGATCAGCCACGGCTGGAAGACGACGGCCCCGACCGCCAGCGCCGCCACGATCACGACGCCGACCCCGCCCAACACCCACGGCCAGCGGCGTCGGCGGCGCCGGGGCGGTACAGATGGCTGGGGATGACCGGTCATGCTGGCGACCCTACGAGCGGCGCACAGCGCGTGACCAGGTCTTTGGGCCGAATGGATGACGCCGGGGCACCGGTGGCGGGGCGGGGGCGCCGGTGTCGATCACCTAGACTCACCTGTCGTGACATCTACTGGCGCACACGCAACTGGCATCGCGACCGTGATCGACGGGGGTTCGACTCCCGGCGTCGTCCTCGACGTCTGGTTCCCCGAACCCGAACTCGACGGGGTCGAGACCGCGGAGACCGTGATCCTCGACGACGAGTCGACACCGGCCCACCTCCGTGAGCTGGTGGGCGTCGACGAGGCCCGCGGGGTCAAGACCGTCGCGGTCCGCACCGGCATCGCCGACATCTCCGCCGCACCCATCGACGCCTACGACGTCTACCTCCGACTCCACCTGCTGTCGCATCGCCTCATCACCCCGCACGGCGCCAACCTCGAGGGCATCTTCGGGATGCTCACCAACGTGGTGTGGACCAATCACGGCCCGTGTGCGGTCGACAACTTCGAGTCGGTACGGGCGAAGCTGCGCGCCCGCGGACCGGTCACCGTCTACTCGATCGACAAGTTCCCGCGCATGGTCGACTACGTGGTGCCCGGTGGCGTACGGATCGGCGACGCCGACCGCATCCGCCTCGGCGCGCATCTCGCGGCCGGCACCACCGTGATGCACGAGGGCTTCGTCAACTTCAACGCCGGCACCCTCGGGTCGTCGATGGTGGAGGGTCGCATCTCCGCGGGCGTCGTCGTCGGCGACGGCTCCGACATCGGCGGCGGCGCCTCGACGATGGGCACCCTGTCGGGCGGCGGCAAGGAGATCATCGCGCTGGGCAAGCGCTGCCTCCTCGGCGCGAACTCCGGCTGCGGCATCCCGCTGGGTGACGACTGCGTCATCGAGGCGGGCCTCTATGTCACCGCCGGCACCAAGGTCACCGGACCCGACGGCACGCAGATCAAGGCGCGCGACCTGTCCGGCCAGTCCAACCTGCTGTTCCGTCGCAACAGCCTGACCGGCGCGGTCGAGGTCGTGCCGTGGAAGGGCGACGGCATCGCCCTCAACGAGGCGCTGCACAAGAACGACTGACACCGGGGCTCACTGGCCGGATTCGTGATCCCGACGTATGGTGGGCCCATGAGCACATCGAACAATCGTTCGACGAACGATATCGACGACGTCCTCGGCGCGGGCGCCGGAAACTCCACCGAGAAGGACCCGGACGACTGGGTGACCGGCGACGAGCCGATGACCGGCGCGCAGCGGAGCTATCTCGACACCCTCGCACGGGAGGCCGGCGAGACCCTCTCGGCCGACCTCACGAAAGCCGAGGCGTCCGAGGAGATCGACCGCCTGCAACAGAAGAGCGGTCGCGGCTGAGCAGGGCCGGTGTCAGGCCGTCAGACGAGCGACGGCCGCACCGATCCGCTCATCGGTGGCGGTGAGCGCCATCCGAACGTGGCGCTCACCCGCCGGACCGTAGAAATCGCCTGGAGCACAGAGGATTCCGCGGTCGGCGAGCCAGGCGACGGTCTCCCGGCACGGTTCGTCCCGGGTGGCCCAGAGATACAGGCCCGCCTCGGAATGGTCGACCCGGAATCCCGCACCCTCCACAGCTGCTTTGAGCAGCCGACGACGCTCGGCATAACGCTCGCGCTGCTCATGGACGTGTGCATCGTCTGCCAGTGCGGCGGTCATCGCTCCCTGGACGGGGAACGGCACGATGAGTCCGGCGTGCTTGCGGACCGCGAGCAATTCGGCGATCAGTTCGGTGTCGCCGGCGAAGAATCCGGCGCGATACGACGCCAGGTTCGAGATCTTGGACAGTGAGTGGACCGCGAGCAGTCCGGTGTGGTCGCCGTCGCAGACCCTCGGGTCGAGGATCGACAGCGGCTCGCCCTCCCAACTCAGACCGAGATAACACTCGTCGGACACGACGACGGTCCCCCGCTCGCGCGCCCATCCCACGACTTTGCGGAGATGATCGAGGCCGAGGACCTTGCCGGTCGGATTCGACGGCGAGTTGATGAACATCAGCGCCGGGTTCATCGGTCCCAGCGCGACGGTCGAATCGGCCCGCACCGCCCGCGCACCGGCGAGCAGGGCGCTCACCTCATAGGTCGGGTAGGCGACCTCGGGGATCACCACGTCGTCGCCGGGTCCGAGCCCGAAGGTCGAGGCCAGGCCCGCGATCGCCTCCTTGGTACCGATGACCGGCAGGATTCCCGACTCGTCGAGCGATGTGACCCCGTGGCGTCGGATCAGCGACTCCGCGGCCGCCTGCCGCAACTCGCGGATCCCGATCGTCGTCGGGTATCCCGGGAACGCCGAGTTCTCGGCGAGTGCGTCGCGGATGAGTGCGGGCACCGGGTCGACGGGCGTCCCGACCGACAGGTCGACGATGCCATCGGCGTGGGCCTGAGCCGTCGCCTTCGCATCGGCGATCGTGTCCCACGGGAAGTCGGGCAGACGCCCGCTGACGCGGGTCGAGGAGACGCGCAGGGGCGCAGCCGTACGGGAGACAGGACTGCTCATGCGGAGGCGGTCAGTCCTCTTCGTTCATCGGCGGGAGACCCTTGATGAACGCCGGATCGGCCTCGGTCTTGCCGACCTTGCTGGCGCCGCCCGGGGAGCCGAGGTCGTCGAAGAAGTCGGCGTTCGCGCTGACGTAGGGCTCCCATTCGTCGGGAACATCATCCTCGTAGAAGATCGCCTCGACCGGGCACACCGGCTCACACGCGCCACAGTCGACGCACTCATCCGGCTGGATGTAGAGCATGCGTCCACCCTCGTAGATGCAGTCGACGGGGCACTCCTCCACGCAAGCCTTGTCCAACACGTCGACGCAAGGCTCCGCGATGATGTAGGTCACCACTCACTCCTTCGCTAGGGAAGATCCGGGTCGGCGCGACGAGAAACGCAGTTCGGCGTCGAACGGCACTCCGGCGTCGGCGCCGGTGCGGCCCGAGGGCTGGTCGAACCGCACCCCACAGTATCCGCCCCGGGAGACGCTGCGACGAAATCGACCCCCGTCCAGAGGCGCCCGAATCCGGGTTTGAGTAACGAGGATCACATCGCCGACCGCGAGACGCCGCTCCGGGTTTCGTTCAGCGTGCCGCCAAACCTCGACGCCGCGACGATCCGCGTGCAGAGTCGGGCGCATGATCGTCGTCGACGAATCCGTCCTCACCGGACACCGACCCAGGGGCGCATGTGCCCGGGTGCCGCACCGACCCACCGCGCGGTCGATGTCGATGTGCTGTTGCTGAACCGATCGGCCTCACCACATCCTCTTCGACCCTCGCAAGGATTCGCCATGACCTCCACCCTCGCCCGCACCGAATGGGCGTCTCGGTCCTCCGCTGCCCCGCGCACCATCAGCCACCTGCCGACGCGGCTCCGGCCCGCCGACCTCCTCCGCATCACCGACCAGGGCGTCGCAGACGTCCTCGACGGTCGCCACGACGACCTGCTCCCGGACGTCTGGGACGAACGGCATCGCTGGTCGACGCGCCTGCACGCCGACGACGACGTCGACGTGTGGCTGATCAGCTGGACCCCGGGCGAGGCCACCGAACTCCACGACCACGCCGGTTCGCTCGGTGCCCTGACGGTGTTGTCGGGCAGCTTGCGCGAGTACCACTGGACGGGAGACGATCTGGCGGTGCGCATCCTCGACGCCGGCGACCAGGCCGCCTTCCCTCTCGGGTGGGTGCACGACGTCGTGCGGAACCCGGTCGTCGCCGCACCGGAGATCGGTGCGGAGACCAGCCCTCTGGTGACCCCGACGCTCAGCGTGCACGCCTACTCACCGCCGCTGACCGCGATGTCCTACTACGACATCTCCGAGGGCGGCCACCTGCGCCGCGACCGGACCGTTCTCACCGACCAGCCCGAATGAGCACTCCCCGCACCATCGACGACGTGCTCGCCGACGCACGGTCGCGGATCGCGCGGGTCGAGGCCGTGGACGTCCCCGCCGAGCTGGCCGACGGGGCGGTGCTCGTTGATATCCGTCCCGCGGCGCAGCGCGCGGAGGAGGGCGAGGCCCGGGGTGCTCTCGTCATCGAACGGAATGTCCTCGAATGGCGGTGCGACCCGGCGAGCGACGCGCGCATCGACCAGGCCGTCGACCATGACGTCCGCTGGATCGTCCTGTGCTCCCAGGGGTATACGTCGAGCCTGGCCGCCGCGGCCCTGCAGGATCTCGGATTACATCGCGCCACCGACGTCGTCGGCGGATACGAAGCGCTCGCACCCGTTCTCGGCTGACCCTTCGATCGCACGTCGGTGTCTGCGGCCTGGCGGCCGTCGTGGACTACGAAAGAACTCGCCGTGCTCGGCGCGAGCCCAATCACTGCTCCCTGAGGAGGCCGGAGCTTGCGGAGGCCGTCACGAAGGGTCCTGGTGAGTCGGGTTGCGAAGACCCTTCGTGACGCGCCCTCCGCAAGCTCCGGGCGCTCCTCAGGGAGCGGGGGCGGGACTCCGCACGCAACCTCGAGGGCGCAGAGTGATTCTCAAGCGACGGCGGGCCACGGACGCGGAGCCGGGCGGGTGTCGACGGCGAGGCCGGTCACCGGGTCGGCGAGCGCGGCGACGTGCTGGGTCAGTGCCGGGTCGATCCAGTCGGCACCGTTCAGCACATACGGCGGCTGCGCGGTGATGCGTTCGGTGAGAACGAAATCGGACTCCGCGGTGCGGGCGGCCAGGGCGTCGAGGTGAGGCCACGGGCGTTCCGGGTTGACGTGATCGGGAGTCAGCGGCGACACCCCACCCCAGTCGTCGACGCCGGAGGCGATCAGCGCGGCACATTCGGCGGGCGACACCAGGTTCGGGGGCGCCTGGATCCGCATGTGTGGGCCGAGGACGACCCGGGCGACCGCGACGGCGGCGAGGAACTCGGTCATCTCCGCGTCGGGGGTGGAGCGCATCGCGGTGTCCGGCTTCGCCCGGAAGTTCTGCACGATCACCTCCTGGATGTGCCCGCCTCGGGCGTGCACATCCGCGAGAGCCAGCAGCGATTCGGCCCGCTCGGTGAGTGATTCGCCGATCCCGACCAGAATCCCGGTGGTGAACGGGACACGAGCGGTGCCCGCATCGCGCAGCACCTGCATGCGGACCAGCGGGTCCTTGTCGGGACTTCCGTAGTGTGCCTGGCCTTTCTCGGTGAACAGGCGACGCGACGTCGTCTCCAGCATCATGCCCATCGACGGTGCGACCGGGCGCAGACGGAGCAGTTCCTCGAGGCTCATCACCCCGGGATTGAGGTGCGGCAGCAGACCTGTCTCCGACAACACGGCGACCGCGGCGGCACGAACGTAGTCCAGCGTCGAGGAGTAACCCCGTTCGGCCAGCCATTCGCCGGCCTGCGGCCACCTGTCCTCGGGGCGGTCACCCAGCGTGAAAAGCGCCTCCTTGCAGCCGAGTTCGGCACCGCGGCGCGCGAGGTCGACGACCTCGTCGAGTTCCAGATAGAGCCCCTCCCCCGCGCGGGCGAGCTTTCCGGGGACCGTGACGAAGGTGCAGTAGTGGCACCGGTCGCGGCACAGGCGCGTCAGCGGGATGAACACCTTGCGGGAGTAGGTGATCTGCCGGGACCGGCCGACCGCGGCCAGCCCCTCGTCTCGGAGCGCCCCGGCGATCGATTGCAGTTCGACCAGGTCGTCTCCGGCGCAGGACAGGAGCGTCACGGCCTCGTCGAGACCGATCGGCGCCCGGTCGCGCGCGGCGTCCAGGGCCGCGCGGACGGTCAACTGCTCGGTCATTCCTCACCCTCCTCAGGTGTTCCGGTGCCGGCGTCGTCGGGACGGGGTTCGTACGGTTCGGGGTCGAAGGTGCCGTTGCGTTCGCGAAACGACGCCGCGGTGCCCGGCCACAACAGGGTCAGGCGACCGCTGTCGGGGTCGACATACCAACTCTCACAACCGGTCAGCCACACCGTCGACTCGCTGCGAGCGTCGATCTCCCGCGTGTATTCGTCTTCGGCGGCAGGCGAGACCGCCAGCGTCGTGATCCCGTTGCCGGCCATGTACTCCAGCGCGCCCAGGACGTAGTCGAGTTGCGTCTCGATCATGTAGATCGCCGAGTTGTGGCCGAGCGCCGCGTTGGGCCCGTCGAGGACGAACATGTTCGGGAAACCGCTGACCACGGTCGAGGCATAGGACGTCATGCCTGCAGACCAGTGGTCGGACAGCCGCCGACCGGCACGACCGGTGATGCGCGATGCGGCGGGCGGGCGTGCGGATTCGAAACCGGTTGCCATCACCAGGACGTCGAGATCGTAGGTGTGACCACTGTGCGCGGTGGCCTTGGTCTCGGCGACCGACGTCAGAGCACTCGACTCGAACACCACATTGGGCCGCTGCAGTGCCGGATAGAAGTCGTCGCTGAGCAGGATTCTCTTGCAACCGATCTCGTAGTCGGGGGCCAGCTGTTCACGAAGGTCGGCATCGGCCACCTGCCCGTGGAGGTGATCCCGTGCACGGGAACGGATCTCGTCGATGTCCGGATGCAACCCGAGCCGCTGCCGGAACGCCGCATCGGCTTCGGTGAGCAGTCGGTCGCGCACCTCCGCCGCGACGACGGGGTCGAGCATGGCAGCGCGTTCGTCGTCGGTGTAGAGACGGTCCGCGCGCGGCACGACATACGGTGGCGTACGGCAGAACACGACGAGATCGTCCGCGGCGTCGGCGAGATGCGGGATGAGCTGCACCGCCGACGCACCGGTTCCGACGACCCCGACCCGCGCACCCGTAACGTTGACGTCGTCGTGCCAGGCGGCCGTGTGGACGACCTGTCCCGGGAAGGTGTCGAGTCCGTCGATGTCGGGGATGCGCGCCTCCGACAACCGTCCGACCGCCAGCACCAGCGAGCGAGCGCGGAAGGTGACGGCCCGGCCGTCCGGCGCCGCCGCCGTGATCACCCAGTGCGCCCCCTGCTCGTCCCAGACCGCTTCGCGTAGTTCGCGATTGAGTTCGATGCGGTCGGCGAGTCGTTCGTCGACGACGATCTGTTCGAGATAGCTGCGGATCTCGGCGCCACGAGGGAACCGCGCCGACCAATCGGCCGGCGGCCGGAACGAGAACGAGTACAGATGGGCGGGGATGTCGCAGGCGATGCCGGGATAGGTGTTGTCGCGCCACGTGCCCCCCACGCCGTCGGCGCGTTCGAGCACGACGAAGGACTCCCGCCCGCGGCGTGCGAGCTGCGTCGCCATCCCGAGCCCGGCGAAGCCCGCGCCGATGATGGCGACATCCACGTCGTCCATCGTCAGCGCGCGCTGCTGCGCTCCGGCCGCCCGCCCGGAAGACATGCTCCGGCTCACGCGGACACCTGTGGCAGCGGGAGTTGCCGGTCGGGCTCCGGCACCCCGTAGCGGGTGGTGCGCTGACGCGGCCTCCGTCCGGCTCGCGCCGCGATGTCGACGACAGCCGCGGCGTCGAGGACACGACCTGACTCCGGTCCCGCGCCCGGCATCAGGGTGCCGTCGAGCAACAGCCCACCCAGGTCATCCGCCCCGCCGCGCAACACCAGATCGACGGTGGCCGCGGGCAGTTTGGTCCACGCCACCTGCAGATGATCGAGGAGGCCTGCGGTCATGAGGCGGGCGACGGCGTGCAACGCGCGGGTCTCTCGCTCCGACGCGGTCCGCGAGGCGGTGTCCGCCAAGTGGGGCGGCACGTTCTCGGGAAGCAGTGGCATCAGGATGAGTTCGCTGAAACCGCCCGTGCGACGCTGGATCTCGAGTAGCAGTCGAAGATGGGCGATCTGGTGTGCGGGCGTCTCGACGTGCCCGTAGAGCATAGTCGCGGTGGAGAAGAGACCCACGCGGTGGGCGGTCTCGATGACGTCGACCCAGCTGCCGACCGGCGGCGCCGTGCCGGTGGGTGAGAGCGTCACCCGGACGGTGTCGTCGAGGATCTGGGCGGCGGTCCCCGGCACCGACCCCAGGCCCGCTGTCCGCAGCCGCTCGAGGTGTTCGACGATCGTGATCCCGGCACGCTCGGCGCCGTCGACGATCTCCGGGGCCCGATAGGCGTGCAGGTGGAGCCCGTCGGCGGCACCCGTGATGTCCTCCACGAGTCGGACGTATCCGTCGGCCGGCAGTTCGGCGGGCAGGGGTCCCTGCATGCAGATCTCGGTCGCGCCGAGTGCGACCGCCTCGGCGACCAGTTCGTCGAGACCCGGGTCGTCGGGTCCGAGCCGGCTGACGACCCCGGTGTCGAAGTTGCGGTTGACCACGAAGGTCAACACCTCCGCGTCGGTCACCTGCCGACGCACGGTGTCGGCCAGTTCGCACAATTCGTCGAGCTGCGCACCCGAGGCACCCAGGAGGGCGACCCAGCCGTCATCGTCGAGGGCGTCGGCCCCGAGAGTCGGGTCGTCACGGACACGGCTCAGTGCGGCCGTGACGCGCTCGATCGGGGCCATGATGTCTTCGGCCCACGCGCGCAGAAGCATGTCTTTCACTCTAACGCCGCCCCTCGCGACACAACGCGGAGCGCCCCTGCGGAGCGGTGGTCAGTCGGGTTCGGGCAGCCGCCCCGTCCAGCCCAGCGCGGCGCACGGCCCGAC
The DNA here is from genome assembly GCF_001456905.1 of Gordonia sp. SGD-V-85. Lineage (NCBI taxonomy): Bacteria > Bacillati > Actinomycetota > Actinomycetes > Mycobacteriales > Gordoniaceae > Gordonia > Gordonia sp. SGD-V-85. The sequence goes on along the minus strand of NZ_LNQO01000013.1, from coordinate 100,665 downwards.
ACCGAGGACGACGAGCAGCAGGGTCTGCACGAGGTAACCACTGCTGATCGAGAGCACGACGTCCCCGCCCGGGCCGGGGAGCCCGCCGGCGATCACGACGACGAGCCCCCATGCGGCGAGGGGCCCGTACCGCCACGGGGTCGCGGTGAGGCCGGCCGCGAGCCAGAGCAGGACCGCATTGACCACGCCGGCGGCAAGTGCCGCGACGGGCAGGGCGACGCCGCCGAAGCGCTGATAGGTGAACGCGACGCTCAGGAGCCCGATCGCGAACCCGTCGACGACGAGGAACCCCAGGAGCAGTCGGTCGACGACGGAACCCGATACGGGCCGAACAAAGCGGGCCATCGAGTCAGTCGATCCCGGCGAACAGGTCCGACTCGCGCGTGTCCGTGGCACCGAGGGACTCGTGACGCTCTGGTTCGGTGAGGATGAAATGCTCCGCGCGGGCGATCGGCTGCAGGATGTTGTTCGACAGCGCGTATTCGGTCCCGGACGCCGCAACGGTCACCTGCGTGGCGTGGGCGGCCAGGGCGGCCACCTTCTGGGGGAGGTACGCGCTGATGTCGATCTCGGTGGTGATGTCGACGTCGGGATAGCTCGGCAGCTCACCGTCGCGGGGCATCCGCCAGCCGTCGGGTACCGCGGCCACGCCGGCGAGCCCGGAGTCCAGTGCGGTGCGTTCGGTCACCGATTCGTAGATCTTGGTCGGGCCCGGCCCGACTTCCCGGGCCCGGGCGACCGCGGCCGTTGTGACCTCGTGCACCAGTTTGTGGTCGGGATGGCCGTACGTACCCGAGACGTCGTAGCTGACGACCACCTGGGGTGCGAAGTCGGTGAGCACGTCGACCAACGCTCTCACGGGCTCGTCGAACGGTGCCCGCACGAGTGCGCGCGGGTGGTTCGCGGACGGCGCGCCGGCCATGCCGGAGTCCCGCCAGCGCCCGGCGCCGCCGAGGAACCGCGGCCGCAGCGGCGCGCGGCCGTCGGGGCTGAGCGCGGCCAGTGCCCGCGAGAGCTCGAGAATCCGGAAGCCCCCCAACTGATCGGCACCGCCGTCGGCGACCAGCTGCGCCCACTCGTCCCCGATCACCTCACCCTCTTCGCCCAGCGTGAAGGTCAGCACCCGCACGTCGACGCCCTCCGCGAGATACCGGGCGATGGTGCCGCCGGTCATGATCGTCTCGTCGTCGGGATGCGCGTGCACGAGCAGCAACCGACGACCGGCGGGGGTACCGGTCACGACAGCTCCCAGTTCACCGCGGTCCCGAAGATCGAGACCTGGATGGGCCCGGTGAGCGGGACGTCGCGCACTGCCGGCGTGGTTCCCACGACCATCGAGTCCTGGTACAGCGGCAGGTAGATCGCCTGGGCGGCCAGGAGCGGTTCGGCCTCGTTCAGGGTCGGGATCGGGTCGTCCTCGGAGAGCGCGGTGCGGGCGAGCTCGATCAGTCGCGGATCACACAGCCCGGAGATGTTGCTGGCGTAGCTGTCCCCGGGATCGCCTCCGCTCGGCGCGATGCTGGTGGGGGTCGGGGGCGTCGCGGGCGACGGTTCGGTGCCGGGTTTGGGCTGGTTGCAGTCGACCTGCGAGGCGAGCGAGGCCGCCGGGGGCACCCCGAGACCGGACCATCCGACGACCAGGTCGACGCGTTTGTTCGTGAGCGCCGACCCGTACAGCTCGCTGTTGGGCAGCGTCACGACCTGAGCGCGCACCCCTGCACCTCGGAGCTGGTCGACGATGCTCGACGCGGCCGACGTGGTCCGCGGATCGCCGGCGACCGCACCGACACGGACGATGAGGTCCTGCCCGTCGCGCTGGAACGGCAGGATTCCCTCGGGCAGTTCCGGTACCTCGACCAGACCCTCGGTCGGGGTCTCGCTCATCCCGGGCGTCGCCGACCCGCCGGCGGACGGCGCCTCGGACGCGGGCGTGGACCCGGACGGGGACGATGGCGACACCGAGGAGGGCTCCGACGACGACGCAGACGGCACCGGGGATGCCGAGCCGACGGGCTCGGGCGCGGCGCGGCGGTAACCGGCGGCGCCGAGCAGGGCGTCGACCTCGGCCGGTCCGAGGCGCGGGCGGTCGACCGGTGAATAGCCCGGATCCGACGGCGCGAAGACGGTGTTCGCGAACGGTTCGACGACCCAGTCGCCGGCACCGGCGAAGGTGGTCAGTCGCGGATCGACCAACCCGAGGATCGCGCGCCGGACCTCCACCGAGCTCATCGCGTCGGTGCGGGCGTTCACGCTGACACCGAGTGACCGCGACGTCAGGCTGCGGGCGGTCTCGAGACCGGGCAGCGCGGTCAGTTCCGCGTCGGTGGCCGGCGAGGCGCCGAGGGCCACGATGGCCGAGTCGCCGGATCGTACGGAGTCGAGCATCTGGGCCGACGTGCCGGCGCGGCGGAGGACGATCTGGTCCAACCGGGGCGGGGTGACCCAGTACCGGTCGTTGCGGGCGAGGCGGACCTCGTCGCGGGTCTTGTCGATCCCCACGATCGCGTAGGGCCCGGCCGAGACCGGCTTGCCGGTGTCCATCCCGGTTTGGAAGCCGGCCGGCGCACCCTTGAGCACGTGACTGGGCAGCAATCCGGTGAACAGCTCTCGCCACGCGGGGTACGGCGACTCGAACCGCACCTCGACGACCTTGCCGCCCTCCCGGGACTGCACCGAGTCGATGAGCCGGTAGCCGGCCGGTGCCACGACGTTGGGCTGCCGGGACATCTGTTGCCACAGGAAGTTGAAGTCGTCGCCCGTCACCGGCAGGCCGTCGGACCACTGGGCGTCGGTGTGGATGCGGTAGGTCACGGTGAACGGCGCCCGCGACGTCACCTCCGCGGAGGTGACGAACGAGCGCTGCAGTTCCCACACCGTCCCGCCCGGGGTCTGGACCGGCGCGAACGCGCTGGGCAGCGTCATCGCCGCGACCGCCGTCGTCACCGGGTTCTGGTCGGCGGCGATGTGCGGGTTGAAGCCCGATCCGACCGAGTCGGTGGCGATGTAGATCGTCTTCTCCACCGGGTACTCGGTCGGGGTCGGCGGTGGCCCGGTGTCGCGGACCGGGGGCGGCGGATCCGACATGCAGGCGGTGAGCACCACGAGCAGGGCGACGCTGCACGAGAGGATGCCGAGCAACCGCCCACGGACCCGGTTCGCGGCCTCGCGGCCCGGTCGTGGTCTCGCGCGATTCACCTCGGATACCCCCATGACGAAGAAGCTTCTCGGTCCGTCGGACGCACCCGCCACCGTAGTGTGGCGCCGGAGCGCCATCGACACTCAGCTGACGGCGGCATCCCGGGACTTGGCCCGCGAGCGCTCACGGGCGCGCGTCGTCGAGTCGAGGTGCACCTTACGCACTCGCACGACCTCCGGGGTGACCTCGACACACTCGTCGGCGGCGCAGAATTCCATGGCGCCCTCGAGGTCGAGTTGCATCGGCTTGGCGAGGGTCTCCATCACGTCGGCCGAGGACTGACGCATGTTGGTCAGCTTCTTCTCGCGGGTGACGTTGATGTCGAGATCCTCCTGGCGCGGGTTGATCCCCACGACGTGGCCCTCGTATGAGTCGTCGCCCGGGTTGACGAAGAAGGTGCCGCGGTCGGCGAGCTGGATCATCGCGAACGGGGTGACCGTTCCCGACCGGTCGCTGACGAGCGAACCCGTGTGGCGGGCCCGGATCTCGCCCGCCCAGGCGTCGTAACCCTGGAACACCGCGTTGGCGATGCCGGTGCCGCGGGTCTCGGTGAGGAAGTCGGTACGGAACCCGATGAGGCCGCGCGAGGGCACGATGAACTCCATCCGGACCCAGCCGGTGCCGTGGTTGTTCATCTGCTCCATGCGGCCCTTGCGGGCGGCGAGCAACTGGGTGACCGCGCCGAGGTACTCCTCGGGCACGTCGACGGTCAGATGCTCGAACGGCTCCTGGACCTTGCCGTCCACCTTGCGGGTGACGACCTGCGGCTTGCCGACGGTCAGCTCGAAGCCCTCACGACGCATCTGCTCGACGAGGATGGCCAGGGCGAGCTCGCCGCGTCCCTGCACCTCCCAGGCGTCGGGCCGGCCGATGTCGAGCACGCGCAGCGACACGTTGCCGATCAGCTCGGTGTCCAGACGCTGCTTGACCATGCGGGCGGTCAGTTTGTGGCCCGAGACCCGGCCCGCCAGCGGCGACGAGTTGGTGCCGATGGTGACCGAGATCGCCGGCTCGTCGACGGTGATGCGCGGCAGCGGCTGCGGGTTCTCCAGGTCGGCGAGGGTGTCGCCGATCATGATCTCCGGCATGCCGGCGACGGCCACGATGTCACCGGCCGATGCGGACTCGGCGGGCGCCCGGTCGACGCCGACGGTGGCGAGGAGCTCGGTGATCTTGGCGCGCTCGACGACGGCCTCACCGTCGACCTCGCGGCACCAGGACACCTGCTGGCCCTTGCGGAGGGTCCCGTTGTGGATGCGGACGAGCGCCAGACGGCCGAGGAAGGCCGAGGCGTCGAGGTTGGTGACGTGTGCCTGCAGCGGGGCGTCCGGGTCGCCCTTGGGCGCCGGGACGTGTTCGAGCAGGACGTCGAAGAAGGAGTCGAGGTTCTCCCCCGCCGGGATCTCGCCGTCGGCCGGCTGCTCGGTGCTGCAGACACCGGCGCGGCCCGAGGCGTAGAGCACGGGGAGCTCGAGGACGAGTTCGGCGGCCTTCGCGGCCTCCTCGTCCAGGTCGGAGGCGAGGTCGAGGAGCAGATCCTGCGTCTCGTCGACGACCTCCTGGATGCGGGCGTCGGGACGGTCGGTCTTGTTGACGACGACGATCACCGGCAGCTCGGCGGCCAGCGCCTTGCGGAGCACGAAGCGCGTCTGCGGCAGCGGGCCCTCGGAGGCGTCGACGAGCAGGACCACACCGTCGACCATCGACAGGCCGCGCTCGACCTCACCGCCGAAGTCGGCGTGGCCGGGGGTGTCGATGACGTTGATGACGACCTCGGTGCCGTCCGGCTGGCGCCGGTGGACCGCGGTGTTCTTGGCGAGGATGGTGATGCCCTTTTCACGTTCGAGGTCACCGGAGTCCATCACCCGGTCGACGACCTCGGCGCGCTCGCCGAAGACGCCGGACTGGCGCAGCATGGCGTCGACGAGTGTGGTCTTTCCGTGGTCGACGTGCGCGACGATCGCGACGTTGCGGAAGGTGGGGACAGCGCTCACTGGCTCTCTTTCGTGTGGTTGGGGACCGGCAGCGGCGGCCGGCGTCCGGGTCACTGCCGAACGTCTGGAACGTTCGCAGCCGAACGGCTCTGACCGGCGCGGGGAGCAGATCACCTAGGGATTCAACGTCACAGACTATCGGCTCGGGCGGTGAGACCGCGATCACAGCACCCACAAGAGTCGTAGTTAGGGTCTGCTAACCTCGCCGTATGGGCAAGGTCGACCCGACCAAGGTGGGCTCTCTGAAGCCCAAGAAGAAGTGTTGCAAGAGTTCGACGCGCTGTGTTCGCTGCCCGGTGGTCATCCACCGTATGCGCAAGCTCGACACCTCCGACATGTCGAAGAAAGAGCTGCACAAAGCACTGAAGAAGGCGCGCGCCGCCTGATTCCCGGTCACCCCGGCGGCATCTCCGCCGCACGATCGTCGGACCGGTTGTCGTCGTCGACCGATCGCACGGCGACGGCCACCGCGACGAGCGCGATCCCGACCGCTTCCAGGGGCCGCGGCACCTGCGCCAGCGCGAGCAACCCGATCGCCGACGCCGTCACCGGCAACAGCGCGAGCAGGATCGCGAACCTCGCCTGGCCGACCCGCCGCAGCACGATCTGGTCGAGTGCGTACGGCACCGCGGTCGAGGCGATGCCGAGTAGCAACCCCTGGGCCAGGACCACCGGCAACGCGGCCCCCGCGCGTACCGCGTCGGCCACCCACCACGCGAGCGGCGCGGTGAGCAACGCGGCCACCGCGAAACCGGTCGCCAGGTCCTCGACGCCCGTGCCTCGCGCCGCGACCCGTTTGCCCAGGACGATGTACCCCGCCCAGCAGGCGGCCGCGGTCAGCGCCAGGACGACGCCGATCGCCGTTCCCGACCATCGGACGTCCGCGATCAGGACCACGCCGACCGCCGCCAGGACGAGTGCGGCGACGTCGCGACGCGTCGCAGAACCCAACGCGGCCACCACGATCGGGCCCAGGAACTCCAGGGCGACGGTCGTGCCCAGGGGCAGGTGCGCGAGCGCCTCGTAGAAGGCGATGTTCATCCCGGCGGTGATCAGCCCGAAGCATCCGGCGAGGCGCAATCGCTCCCAGCGCCAGGCGCCGCGGGGTGGACGCACCCACAGGAGCAACACCAGCGCGGCCCCGGCGATCCGCAACCACGCGACGGCGGCCGGGGAGATGACGTCGAACAGGCCGACGGCGACGGCCGCGCCGAGATACATCGATGTCGCTCCGACGACCATCAGTCCCGGCGGGACCAGCACGTCTCGCCGTGTCACCGGCACGACGACCGCCTCGCCGGCCCACGCGGCGTCACGACCCGATCACCGCGACCCGTTCCGGCACCAGACGCATCCGCACCCGGTCGCCGATCGCGACGAAGGCATCGGTGACCGCATCGATCTCGCCGACCGGGGTGTCGATGCGCACGCGCGGGCCGGCCGGGAGTTCGGCGACGAGCACGACGGTCGCCGTCGTTCCCGGCCTCTCCGGCGCATCGGACGGCGTAGGTCCGATCGCCACCGACTCGGGCCGCAGGCCGAGCCGGCACGGACCGTCGGGACGATCCAGCGGCATCTCACCGAGGACGGTCTGCGCGACGCCCGACCGGACCTGGGCATCGACGACGGTCGTGGCGCCGAGGAAACGCGCGGTCCACTCGTCGACCGGGTGTCGCCACAGCGCCGCCGGAACGTCGGTCTGGATCATCACCCCGTCCCGCATGACCGCGATCTCGTCGGCCATGGTGGCCGCCTCGGCGTGGTCGTGGGTCACCACCATCGTCGGCACGCCGGCCGCTCGGACGATCTCCGAGATCTCCACGGCCAATTCGTCTCTCAACCGCCGGTCGAGCGCGGCGAGCGGCTCGTCGAGCAACAGCAGACGCGGACGCGGGGCCATGGCACGCGCGAGCGCGACCCGTTGGGCCTGGCCGCCCGACAGGGTCTCGACGAGACGCTTGTCGTAACCGGTGAGTCCGACGACGTCGAGCATCTCGGCGACGCGATCGGCGATGGCGCGGCGCGACCAGCGCCGCACCTTCAGCCCGTACGCGACGTTCGACGCGACACTGCGCCCGCCGAACAGTTGCCCGTCCTGGAAGACGACCCCGAAGTCCCGCCGATGGACCTCGACGCCGGCGAGGTCGACTCCGCCGAACCGCACCGTTCCACCGACCGGCGACTCGAGTCCGGCGATCGTCCGGATCAGGGTCGACTTGCCGCACCCCGACGGGCCCAGGATCGCGGTCACCAGTGACCCTTCTCCCCCGAGCCGCCACGACAGACCGTCGATGACGGTCTCGCCGCCGTACGCGACCGTGAGGTCGGAGACCTCCAATGAATTCGCAGGGGTCACAGCAGCGGCACCTCCGAGCGGGGCCGGAACGCCTCGACCACGACGACTGCGACGACCGTCGCGATGACGAGGACCACCGAGGCGGCCATGCCGGTGGCCAGGTTCTCGGCCCCCGGGCGGTTCAGAGCGGACCCGATGAGTACCGGAAGAGTGGTCGTGTCCGCGCGGGCAAGGAAGCTCGTCGCGCCGAACTCGCCCAGGGCCATGACGAAGGCGAACCCACCGGCAGCCCCCATCGACCTTCCGACGATCGGCAGGTCGACGGTCGCGAACACGCGAAACGGCGTGGCTCCCAACATCGCCGCGGCATGCCGCAACCGGACCGGCACCGACTCGAGTGCGGGCATCATGATGCGGATGACCACCGGAATCGCGATGAGGGCCTGGACCAGTGGGATGACCGCGGGCGATGCGGCGATCTCGTACGGCAACGACGCCAGCACGATGAGGTAGCCGAATCCGAGTGTGACAGCACTGATCCCGAGCGGGATGAGCGAGACGGCCGAGCCGATCGCCCCGACGACTCCGTGCGCGCGATGCAGCGCGACGGCGGCGAGCGTACCGACCACCAGGGCGATGGCGGTCGCCGCGGTGGCGGTCACCAGCGAATAGCGCAGGCTCTCCAGGGGCGTCACCCCGTTGACGGGTTCGGCCAGTGCGCGGTAGCCGGCGAGGGTCCAGTCGCCGTGGGCGACCGGTCGGACCGACCGCACCATCAGCACCAGGACCGGTCCGACGAGGAGGACAGCTGTCCACGCCCCCACCACCCAGACCGCCGGCCGCGTCCAGCGGCCGCCGGCGACCCTGCGGTTCCGTTCGGCCCGCCGGGCGCCGCCACCCGATCCGCGGCTCGCCGGATCGGCGAACACCCGCGTCAGCAGCAGCGCCGCCATGACCACCACGATCTGCAGCATCGACAGCGCGACCGCCTCGGGAATCCGGAAGTATCCGATGGCCTGCGTGTAGATCTCGGTCTCCAGGGTCCGCAGCTCCCCGGCGCCGAGAATGATCACGACGCCGAAACTGGTGGAACAGAACAGGAAGATCAGCGCGGCCGCCGACGCCGTGGCGGGCACCAGGCGCGGCACGACCACGGTCATGGTCGCCCGAATCCGGCCCGCCCCGAGCGACCGTGCCGCCTCGAGCAGCCGCGGGTCGAGGTTGCGCCAGGCCGCCCCGACGACGCGGACGACGACGGCGATGTTGATGAACATGTGTGCCGCGAGCACGGCCGGCAGCCCGGATTCGATGTGCAGGAACGCCAATGGGCCGGACAGCAGAGAACGGAAGGCGACACCGACGACGACCGTCGGCAGCACGAATGGCACGGTCACCACGACGGCGAGCACGACCGCGGTGGTCCCGCGGACCCGGGCGAACAACCACGCGATGGGTGCGGCGGCGACGAGCGCCAGGACCGTCGAGGCGGCCGCCTGGCCCAGGGTGACGCCCAGAAGCCCCAGGGCGTCGGTGCGGTCGAGCAGTTCGATCAGGCCCACCCCGGAGTCACGGGCGATCGTGACGGCGCGCCGGACGAGCGCGATCACCGGCCAGGCGAACAGCACCACGACGAACAGCGCCGGGACCACCCACAGCGCAACCGGTCCGGCGGCCCGGGCCACCCGGGTCACCACTGTCCCGGCCGGGGTCACCGAGTCGTCACCGGCCGACCGCGGCACGCCACTGATCGAGCCACATCTCGCGGTTCTCCGCGATCGTGGCGGGCGGCAACGACGACATCCAGGCGGGCACCTCCGCGCGCGCCGGCCATCCCGCGGGCAGCGGGGTGTCGCGCTGCACCGGGTAGACATACATCGAGTTCGGGAGTTCTTTCTGCACAGTGGGACTCAGCATGAAATCGACGAGCCTGCGGGCGCCGGTCGAGTTCCGGGTGCCCTTCAGGATGCCGATGTACTCCACCTGCGGGAAGCAGCTGTCGAGCAGCGCGCTCGTCCCGGGCGTCGCCGCCGGCGACGAGGCGTAGGACAGCACGATGGGTTTGTCGCCACGGCCCTCTCCGGCGGTGAAGAGCTGGTTGTAGGCGACCTCCCAGCCCGAGACGATGGTCGCGCCGCCGCCGACGACCTGCTTCCAGTAGTCCTGCCAGCCGTTTCCGAGCGCACCGACGGTGGTGAGCAGGAACGCCGTGCCCGGCGAGGAGGTCGCCGGGTCGGTCACCGCGGTGAGCGAGGCGAATTCCGGGCGGGTCAGGTCGCGGAGGCTCGCCGGTGGGGTCAGAGACCTGGATTCGAACCAACCGTCGTCGATGTTGAGGCACACATCCCCGCGGTCGACGGCCGTGAGCTGCCCCTCCGCGCCGGGCACCGCGAAATCGGCGGCACCGTCGGCCGCGGCGGGTGACTCATAGGACTCCAGGGCGCCGGCGTCGATCGGACGCGAGGCGAAGGTGTTGTCGATGCCGAAGACCGCGTCTCCCTTGGGCGCACCCGGGGTCAGTGACACCGTCGACGCCAATTGCCCGGCGTCCCCGGACTTCACGATCTTCAGGGTCAGTCCGGTCTCCTGGCGGAACCCGTCGATCACCGACTCCGGCAGTTCGAAGGAATCGTGGGTGAGCAGCGTGACCTCGGCGCCCGACGACGAGTCGTCGGCGCACGCACTCGCCGACGTCGCGGCGAGAATGACGGCGACGGCACCGACCACCAGGCGCGTCAGTCGCGACCTCCCGCGTGGGCGACCCGACGCGTCAGCGCGCAGCTCTGTCACTTCAGACTCCTGTTCGACCGTCCCCGATCCCCGATTCTCCTCATCCAACCAGGTTGCCGCCTGTCCGTACGATTCAACCGCCCCGACGTCACTTCGATAACAATTGCATCAATTACCACAACAACCCCACCCGTAACAGACCGGCGGTCTGGACAGTGGAACCCGCGGGGGGCTTAGAATGACCCGCGACGACCCGGGTGAGAGGATGGACTGTCCGCTACCCGACACCCGGGCGGATGACACGACCCGCGAGGCGCTGATCGACTGATCGTCGGCGCCACGACCGTTAGGACACACCAGTGCGTTTCTCCCGGCCACTGAGGTTGCGATCCGGCCATGCCCCGCGTCGACTCCGGACCCGTCGACTCCTCGTCGCCGTGTCGGCGCTCGCGGCGGCGACCTCACTCGCGATGCCGATGGCCGCGCAGGCCGCCCCGGCCCCGAAGGTCGACCAGCGCGTGCTGGACTCGCTCGGCGCGTTCGCTCCCGCGATCATCGGCTCCGTGGCGACGCCCGGACCCGACGGCAAGGTCTCGGTCGACCTGCTCCGCCAGGCCCAGTCGTTCGCCGACACCCCCGGTATGCCGGCTGAGGTCAGCAAGATCTGGCGCTCGATCGCCGACTTCCTCGGCGAACCCGGCCGCAAGCAGGCCGCGCGTCAGCTCGCCGCCGAGCCCAAGCCCGGCGATCCCGAGATCCCGCAGGGCCCGAACGCCCCGAAGATCCAGGAATTCCTCTACCCGACCTTCGGCCTCGGCTGCATCCCCGGCGGCGGTTCGCTCGGTCGCGCCCTGGTCACCGCCGGACCGCAGGAGGCACCCGCCCCCGGCCCCAAGCGCGGCGAGAGCGGTTACGTCTACACCTCGCTCGGCACGGGTCCGGCGATCGACAACAAGGCCGCGCCGCTCACGGTCAGCTGGTTCAACGTCGACACCGGTCGCACGGGTACCACGACGCTCAAGCGCAACCCGAAGATCAACGTGAAGGAAGGCCCCGGCACTTTTACCGGTATCTCGCGAACCGGCAAGGGCCGCGTCATCTCGGCGATCCACGGCAACGTCACCACGAAGACGAAGGGCAAGGTCGTCTCCTGCACCATCGTCCCGGTGATCGGGCTCGCGATCATCTGATCTCTTCTCCTCTCACAGACGAAGGCACCCCGACTCATCGCGGGGTGCCTTCGTTCGTTACCGGTCGAGAGTTCCTCACGGGATGCGACCATGGCGTACGACGACACGGTCGGCGGCCACTTCGTGAGGATTCTCGATGGGACCCCTGCTCGGTGAGTTACTACCCCTTGCGGTGGGTGTCGCGGTGTCGCCCGGTTAAGTGAAGATCGCGCTCGGTGTCGTCCTGCTCGTCGTCGGGTTGCGTCAGTGGCGTTCCCGGCACGCGGAGTCCGCGACGCCGAAGTGGATGTCGGCCATCGACGAGATGCGTCCGGTGACCGCCATGGGTACCGCGTTCGCGCTGGCGGCGATCAATCCGAAGAATCTCGTTCTCTGCGGGGCGGCGGGTGTCTCGATCACCTCGGGCGCGCTGTCGATGCCGCAGGACGTGATCGCGGTGGCGATCTTCGCACTCCTGGCCTCGACCTCGGTCGTGGTCCCGGTCGTGGGCTACCAGCTCGCCGCGGCCCGCCTGCGCGATCCACTCGACCGCCACAAGTCGTGGCTGCAGGCGAACAACGCGACGGTGATGGCGGTGCTGATCCTGGTCATCGGAGTCGTGTTGATCGGCAAGGGAATCGGCGGCGCGAGCTGAGCGTGCCGACGGTGGTCGGCCTCTGTGCGGCGGTCCGAGGCCGTGCTCGCGGGCACTGAACCCGCAGTTCGCCGCGGTTTCGGTCTCTCGCGGATCGCGCCCATGTCACAGGTCGGACTCGCGACTTGCCGGGTTCCGAGTCTTCGTGGTCTCTTGTAACTCGAGTCCCATCTGTCACACCCGCCACACGTGGCGGGTGCTCGGCCGTCACAGCCGGTTGCCCCAAGGAGAGCCATGTCCCTCACGTCTCGGTTCACGCGTTCCGACGCTCCGCGTCGCGTCACTCGCAGCCGCGCGATCCAGCGCTGCGGCGCCGGTCTCATGGGTGTGGCGATCGCGGCGGCCACCCTCACCGCCACCTCGGCGCCGGCGACGGCCGAGCCCCTCATCCCCGCCAATCTGCTCGGCGCGCTGTCGATCCCGTTCGACGCCGAGCTGGCCGGGGCGGTACGTCTGCTCAAGGCCGCGGGTGTCGACCAGATCGCCGTGCAGGCCGCCCAGACGATCATGGGGAGCGCCGGACAACTCTCGGTCGAGGACATCGCCGGGCGTGCGGGAGCTCTCCCGCTCCCCGCGGCCGCCGAAGGCGCACCCGCGTCGGCCGCCACTCCGGTCGCGGCCCCGACCGACCCCATCGCCCTGCTGCGCACGCTCGGCATCCAGACGCTCACCCCGTCGGTGTCGCCGTTCTGCACCGCACCCACCGCCGACAACCCGCTCGGACTCGTCACCGCCGGGGCAGGGGCCGTGGCGGGTCCGTGGCCGATGAAGACCGACCCCCTGACCCAGCTCAAGCCGCTGCTCGACATGATCCCCGGCGTGAAGCTGCCCGAGAAGCTCAACCTCGTCGAGAAGGGCGAGACCGCATACGCTTTCGTGCCCGCCTCGCCGACGGCCGGTAGCGGCGGCAAGATGCAGGTCGCGTGGTTCAACACCAGCACGCTCCAGGGCGGCTTCGCCGATCTCGACCCGATCACCGACCGCACCGCGCTGACGGCGCTGCCCCTGCTGTCCGGGGTCCGGCTGGCACCGGTGAAGACCGGCAGCGGCACCATCCTGTCGGCAGTCTTCGGCAACGCCAGCAACGGTACCCAGAACTGCTGGTTCCTACCTGCCGTCGGCATCGTCAATGCCTGACACACAACGCCTTTCGCATCCTGTCACGCCTCACAGAACGAACTGACGACACATGAACCCCCACGGCAACACTTCGAAACCACGGAGTGCCCACCTCGCACGCGCCCTCGCGGCCGCAGCCGCCCTCACGATCGTCGTGGCCCCGGCCGCCTTCGGCATGACGGCGACGGCCGCGGCCGAACCTCCGGGAACATCGACGCCAGGCGTGGCCGAGCCGTCGGCAGAACCGTCGTCGACGGACAACAGCGCGCCCGCCGACGACAATGCGGGCACCGTCGACACGCGAGGTCCGGGACAGACGCCGGGCGCCGTCTACGCCAATCGCGAACTCCCCCGGGCACGTACGGTAGCGGGCGCCGGGTCCGGAAACGACTTCACGTACTGGAGCACCGGCGCCGACGGCAAGGCCCATCTGTCCTCGGGCGTGTTGATGGTGCCGGGCGGGCGGGCGCCGGCCGGCGGTTGGCCGATCGTCGCCTGGGCCCACGGTTCGCGCGGCATCGCCGACCGGTGCGCACCGTCGTCGCGGCCCACCGCCGAGGACACCGACGAGCTCAAGCGATGGCTCGGTCGTGGATATGCCGTCGTCAGTACCGATTACGCGGGCGTCGGGACCCCCGGCACGCCGCAGTACTACGATCTCGAGGCCACTGCCCGCAACATCGTCGACGCGGTGCGCGCCTCTCGGGACATCGCCGACAACCTGTCGCGCTCGTGGGCAGTGGTCGGCGAGGGCCAGGGAGCCGCGGCCGCGATCACGCTGGCCCGACTGGCCCCGACCATCCAGGGCGGCAAGCTCGACTTCAAGGGTGCCGCGGCGAGTTCGATTCCCGCCCAGTTCGGTTCGCTCGTGGCCAATCTCGGGCCGTCGTCCGCGGCGATGCCGTCCGGGCTGGCCGCCGACGCGCTGTACACGCTGAGCGCCATCCGCAACGCGCACTCCGACCTCGATCTCGACGCCTACCTCACCGACACCGGCAAGAAATGGCTGACCAAGGCCGCCGCGTCGTGTGTCACCGAGTTCGCGCGTGAGGTGGACGGTCTCGCCATCGGTTCGCTGTTCACCAAACCGCTGTCGGGGAACACCGAACTCACCGCCCTGCTGACCAAGGCGACCGAGCTGCCCACTCGCGGCTTCGAGCGTCCGGTCCTGATGACGCAGACCCTGCAGGACACCTCCGTCGTCGTACCGCTCACCCTCAAGTACCTCAACGACGCCCGGGTCGGCGACAGCAAGGTGTCGGCGCGTACCTATCTGACGCTTGACGGCGCCCAGTCGAAGCGGTTCTCCGACACCGACATCCGCGCCTTCGTCGCCCGCGTCCTGCGGTGAACCGAACGTTCCGGATCGCCTATGCGGCCACTGCCGCGGCAGCTACGATCGCCGGTTCGGTCGGTGATCGACGCAGCGCCGCGATCACCAAACCGCTGCCGATCGCGCTTCTCGCGGCGCGGGTGGCCGCCGGAGCACGACGCCGCCCGGTCGCCGACACCGTCGCCCTGGCGTCCGTCGTCGGGTTCTCCGCGCTCGGCGACCGGTTCATGTTGCAGGAGGAGTTCGAACACGACGACCCGGCGGCGAAGGATCGTTGTCTCCGCAGGGGTGCAACGTCTTTCGCGGGCGCACAGTTGAGCTACGCGGTCGCGATGTGGCGTGCCGGCGCACGACCGTCGGTTCGGTCCGTCACGCCGCGGGTGGGCGTTCTCGCCGAGTCGGCGACGGTGCTGAGCCGACACCGCCCTGCCCTGCTGCCGGTTCTGGGGACGTACGGCAACACGCTCGCGACGATGTCGGCGCTGGCGGCGGACGTGCCGGCGCCGCAGCCGCGCTTGCGGGCCGGCGGGTGGTTCTTCCTGCTCTCCGACCTCGCGATCATCAATCGACGACACCTGGTCACCGACACTCGACTCCGGGTGGCCGGCGAGGCCTGGGTGCTCGCGAGCTATTTCACCGCGCAGTACCTGCTGATCGGCGGACTCGCCGAACGGTGAGTCAGGCGACCGCGCGGCCCGAGCAGGTCGAGTACTTCGGATTGGTCATCGGAAAGAAGGCAAGCGCACCGATCTTCTGACGGATCGTGAAGGCGACGGGACCGCTGCCCGGATGGATGTCGACCTGCCATTTGACCGTGTACCCGCGGCCGGGAACCGTGGTGACGCCGGTACGTCCGGTCCGCAGGTTCCGCCACGACACCGACACCTCGTAGGTGTATTCGAGGGCCACGGCTCGGGCACGGTCGGTGCCGATGAGCGCGATGACGGGTCCGGGTAGTCCGTCCGCGGGGTGCCGGATCTGGTTGAACACGTCCACACGGACCTTGACCGTGCCTGCCGGCCAAGGGTTGACGCTGTCGCACCGCAGGGTGGTGACGTAGTTCGCCCCGTCGTCTGCCGGCGCGGCCACGGCGACGCCGGCACCGAACAGCGATACCGCCAGCGCCATCACGACGCCGGCCACCGTCGCGACCGTTCCCACTCCGACGCGCCCCCGCCGGCGTCTGCCGTTCTCGAAGCCGACCGTGTTCTCCCCGCTCATCATGGGGGCAGTCTAGAGCCGCACGCGGGTGCCGTCTGCCAGAATCGACCCCATGCCGAAGATCCAGATCGCGCAGGAACCCGCGGCCGACGAACTCCTCTCGACCGATTCGTTCGCCCTCCTCACGGGAATGCTCCTCGACCAGCAGTTCCCGATGGAACGGGCCTTCGCCGGGCCGGCCAAGATCCGCGACCGATTCGGCACGATGGATCCGGTCGAGATCGCCGACGCCGACCCCGAGGCGTTCGCCGACCTGTGTGCCACTCCCCCGGCCATCCACCGTTACGGACGGTCGATGGCCGGCCGGGTCCAAGCGCTCGCGAAAGTCGTCGCCGAGGAGTACGGCGGCGACGCCGCGCGCATCTGGACCGAGGCCGCCGACGGCGCGGACTTGATGAAGCGGTTGCGCGCCCTTCCCGGGTTCGGCGACCAGAAGGCCAAGATCTTCGTCGCGCTCGTCGCCAAGCAACTCGACGTCAAGCCGTCGGGCTGGACCAAGGTCGCCGGCGACTACAGCAAGAAGGGGTTCCGGTCGGTGGCCGACGTGACCGGCCCGGAGTCGCTGCAGAAGGTCCGCGACTTCAAGAAGGCGGCGAAGGCCGCCAAGGCGGCAGAGGCGCCGGCGACCGGTGCGCGGTAGCGACACCGCCCTTCGGAATCACCGAACCCTCGCCCCGAACGCCGGTCCGTTGGCCTAGGGTCGGAAAGCATGGAGTCCCTTCCGGATCGGCCGCCACCCGACCGTCGCCGCGTCGACCGTAGACCGGTGGCCACGGCGGACGCAGGCCGTGCGCTCGTCGAGATGCCGTTCCGACTCGGTTTCGCGGTCACCGGGGTGGTGCTCAGCGCAGCCGAGTCCGCAGTCGCCATCGCCCGCATCACGGCCGGGAGCGTGCAGAACGAGATCGCACTGGCAGTGGGCGTCGACGCCGACGAGCTCGGATCACTCCGGACGCCGCTCGCTCTCCTCAACCAGCTGTCCGAACTACTCGGCCCCGAGCGGCCGTTCGGCAGGATCCTGGCCAACGGCGGTCCGCTGGAACGACTTCTCGATCCCGGGGGTGTCGTCGACCGGCTCACCGCCCCGAACGGTCCGCTCGACAAGCTCACCGCCGAGGGCGGACTCCTCGACCAGGTCGCCGAGGAACGAGGCATCCTGGTGCGCCTCACCGCGAAGGGTGGACCGCTGGACCGGCTGACCCGGCCGGGTGGCGTGGTCGACCAGTTCACCGAGAACGAGGGCATCCTCGAGCGCCTCACCTCCGAGGGCGGCATCGTCGACAAGTTGACCGCGCCCGACGGCGTGCTGGAGAAGGTGACCGCCGCGGGAGGCATCCTGGACCGGCTCGCCGAGGACGACGGCCTGCTCGATCAGCTCCTGGGCGAGAACGGCGCGGTCGAGCGCGCGATCGCACCGGGCGGGCCGCTGGACCGGATCTCCGAGCTCACCGAGGTCATCGGGCAGCTCGGGCCCAACCTGCTCGCCATGCAGGAAACGGTCCACGAGCTCGCCGAGACCGTCGACCTGCTCAACCAGACGGTCGCACCGCTCGGCGGTCTCGCCGAGCGACTTCCCAAACGCCTCACCCGTCCGCCGAAGGGGTCGGGTGGCAACGGACACGGAGACGCCCCGGCGGACACGAACGGGTACCCGCGGAGTTAGCCGCCACAGGCCACGCCGAGCGCCGGGTCAGAATGGCGGGGGCTCGTCGTCGTGGGTTGTCGCTTGATGGTGGGTTGCCTCGTTCCGGGCGCGGCGGTTAGCTTCGCGCTGTTTGTTGTTGCGGGCACGTTCTTCTCGCCGCTTCGCGTGTTTGGCGGCGGTGCGTTCGGTGATCGTGCGCGGTTGTCGGCCTTGCTGTTGTCTGCCTTGCCGTTCGGGCACGATGGTCCGCGGACTGGGTGGTGCTTTCGCGGCTTGTTCGAACCGGATGCGACGCAGGTTCGGGAAGAGGTCTTCGAGGGTTTCGGCCTCGCCGGGGATGACAAACCCCTCGGGCGTGACGTATTCGGTGACCAGGCGGCCCTCGTCGTCGCGGTACTGCACATCGGTCCAGTCGCCGTGGGTCTTGTGCAGATGACCGGGACGGCATTTGGCGTTGAGGTTCTCACTCGAGGTCGCACCCCCGCGTGCCGGTCGGGCGTGGTCGTACTCGGCGACGTGATCGACATCGGCAGTGAAAGCCGAACGCGTGCAACCCGGCTCGGTGCAGTAGCCGTCGCGCACCCGCACGAACTCCGCACACGCACTCGTCGGCCGGTACGGGTCACCAGGCAGGGCAGCCGGGTAGACCACCACCATCTCCGACGACACCGGCTCCGTCGACGATGAGGTCGAAGTCGGGGGTGTCGACGCGTCACCCGCGCCGCCGGCATCGGCGTTGGTGTCGGTGCCCGCCGTATCCGGCTGTGGCGCGGCGATGTTCGCCGTCCGCTTGGTGTCGTCGTCGTATCCGCCCTCGCCGGCGACGACCTGCGTGGGTGGTGTGCGAATGGGGGTGACCGGCCTGATCGTCGCGTCGGGCCGGGCGGCGAGGTCGCGCACATGGTCATCGGAGATCACTCCGTGCCCGTCGACCCAGCCGGGTCCGGACCCGCCGGCCAGGGTGTCGGCGTCGGTGACGACATGGATCACGATCTCGGTACCCGCGGTGGCGCCGGCAGGATTGGGCAATGTTGCGGTGCAGTCGGACTGACCGCACGCGCAGGTGAACGCTGTTCGGGTGAGCAACGCGCACATGGCGTCGGACTTGCGTTCCCCGAGGGTGCGGCCATCGCGGTCGCACACTGATGCGGCCAACTCCCGTACCGAGGCGTTGGAAGCCCGGATGTTCTCGGCGGCCATGACCGCGGTGATCTCACCGGTGCCGTCACCGTGGTGCTCGGTCCACACCCCGCGTTTGTCGAGCGCTTCGCGGCGCCGTTCGCGGACGGCGTCGGCGTCGTGGCCGAAGACCAGGCGGTCGATCATGTCGCGCAAACCTGACGTCGACCACGACCCGGACCGGGAGCGCAGCAGGTCGGCGATCGATTCGTCGAGCACCTCGATGATCCGGCGGCTGTCGGGGTCGTCGGGGTCGAGAAGGTGATCATCGGACACCAAGTGGGTGCGTCCGATGATCTCGCGGATCTGGTGCGGCCCGATGATGCCGTCGCGCAACGTCTCCAACACCCGCGGCAGTCGGTCACGCAGACACAGCGCCTCGTCGACCAGCATCCCCGCCCGGTAGCGGGTGATCCCGGCCTCGCGCGAGACCCGGGCGACGATGTCACCGAAACCGTCCGAGACGTAACTGTTGCCGACCGTGGTCAGCAGCCGATCGCACAACACCAGGATCGTCTGGTAGCGGCACCACGCCAGATACGACTCGCCCGCGCGGATCGACCCCAGACGCTGCATATGGGTGGCGGTGTCGGCATCGGCCGGACAAGCAGGATCGACCCCGGCGAGGAACTCGCCCGGCAGATCGGTCCATGCCCCCACAGTGACTCCCCCCGAAGTCGTTGCCACCCGGCCTGGTTGACCGGATCAATTGATACGTCCAAGGTAGACCCGACCACCGACAAGAAATCGCGCCCGACGCGCAGTCCTCGACATCTGGCTATGGTCGGCGGCGCAGATCAAGTCGAATTCGATGAGACCGGGGACATTTCGTCGCCAACCCTTCGTGACGCGGCCCGGCCGCCGTCGTGGATCACGAAAGAACCGTTGTGCGCAGTGCGAGCCCTTCGGGTCTGTCCGATATTCGGTGTAAGCGGCGGTTTTCCGATTGCTCGGTGGGTCAGCGTTCTTCGGCTGCGGGCATACCATCGGCGAACGTGATGGCCAGGGCGTTGAGCGCTGGCTTCCAGCGTACGGCCCACTTCGTCTGACCGGTACCCTTTGGGTCCAGTGACCGGGTCACCAGGTACAGCGTTTTAAGTGCGGACTGCTCGTTCGGGAAGTGCCCGCGAGCGCGCACCGCACGCCGGTAGCGGGCGTTGAGACTTTCGATCGCGTTGGTGGAGCACAACACTCGCCGATTCTCGACGTCGTAGTCAAGGAATGGGATGAACTCCTCCCACGCGTTTTCCCACAGTGCCACGATCGCCGGGTATGGCGTCCCCCACTTTTCAGCGAATTCCTCCCACCGCAGCCGGGCCTCAGCGGCGGTCGGCGCGGTGTAGATCGGTGTGAGATCGGCGCTGATCTGATCCCAGTACTTGCGGGAGGCGTACTTGAAGGTGTTCCGGATCAGATGGATGATGCACGTCTGTACCGTGGCCAACGGGAATGCGGCAGATACACTGTCGAGCAACCCTTTCAACCCGTCACAGACAACGAAGAAGATGTCGCGGACACCCCGATTCTCGAGGTCGGTGAGCACCGCCAACCAGAACCTGGCCGACTCGCCGCCCCCGTCACCGGCCCACATGCCGAGGATGTCTGTGTGCCCGTCGAGATCAACACCGATCGCAGCATAGATCGGCCGGTTACGCACCTGCCCGTCACGGATCTTGACCATGATCGCGTCGACGAACACCGCCGCGTACACCTTCTCCAGCGGGCGCGCCCACCAACCCACCATCTCCTCGATGACCCGATCAGTGATGCGCGAGACGGTGTCTTTCGACACCGACCCACCGTAGACATCGGCGAAATGCGCCGAGATCTCACCGGTCGTGAGGCCTTTGGCATACAGCGACAGCACCACCCGATCCACATCGGTGACGCGACGCTTGCTCTTACCGACAATCACCGGGTCGAAGGTGCCGTTGCGGTCGCGGGAGACCTCGATCGACACCTGCCCGCACGCATCAGTCAGCACCCGTTTCGCGCGCGTGCCGTTACGCGCGCGTGCCGTTACGCGAATTGCCGGTGTTGCGGCCGGCCACGTCATGTTTGTCGTAGCCAAGATGTTCGGTCATCTCCTCATCGAGCGCGGCTTCGAGGACGCTCTTGGTCAAGGCTTTGAGCAGCCCGCCAGGACCGGTCAGCGCCACTCCCTGAGCGCGTGAGCTACGTACCAGATCGCTCACCAAAGCCTGCTCGGCCTTCGAGAGCTCACGCACCGCATCCGCAGTGGTGACATCGTGTTCCTGACCGGTCTGAACCGGCCCTGCCACCGGGGCATCCACGCCTCCGATTGTGTCGGTCATCGTCGTGATTCCTCCTGCCCCACGCCGGGGGCGATCACAACCACTTACACCGAATCAGCGACAGTCCCCGGAGCTCCGGAGCGGAGACGATGGTGACGCCGACGGCGGTTGCGATGAGTCCGGCGTTGACGATTAGGAGAGTGATGTCGGTGGCCGCCCGGGATATGGACACGATATCGACCATGCCGTGAAAGATCGCGATGACCAGAATGCTCGAGCGTGCGCTGTTGAACAGAAACGTCGTGAGGTAGGCGCCGAACAATAGACTCAGAATCCAACCAGGAATCATCAGGAGTCCCAGAGTCTGTAATCCGTAGGGATAGAGGAACAGTGGCAGATGCCAGCCAGCCCATCCCACGGCGAAGATGGTCGTGGCTCCGTACGCTGTCCAGCCGGCATCCTGCATGCTGGGGATGGCGTATCCGCGCCAGCCTGTCTCCTCGCCGAATCCGAAGAACACGATCTCAATCGGGACGAGCAGCCAACCCACGTGAGCAAACTCCTTCGACCCCAGGAACTCTGACCAGTCGACGGGCGAGCCTGCCAAAGTCGAAACCACGGCGCCGAGACCGAACAGCGCCAGCGGGAATGCGACTGCGAACACTATCCACACAAAAGGGACTCGCCAGCGGAACATTTGAGAGCACAATGCGATGACACTCGCGCGTCCCCCGTCGCGCCACCGGAGTACGACCGCCGCGATCAGTGGGCCGAGACTTCCCACGTAGTGCAGCCACTGCAGGCTGTCAGGCGCGAAGAGCATCGGTAACCAGATCGACCAGCTGATCAGGTACGCCAACGCGAAGAAGATCACGGTGCTACGCGGCAGGCCATGGCGCAACTTCGTCCACCATGAGTATTCGCCGGTGCTGGACTGACTTACTTCATCCGACATCCATGCCTCGTTCTTCGCTGCGCCTACAGGCCAGTAACACAGTAAGCGCGCCTTTCGGGCCCGCGCATGGGTCGAAGTTCCCGTCGTGGCACCGCTCCAGATGACAAGACGCGGTTGCAGGCTGAGCAACCCTAAGCGGGGGCACGGCGAACCGGAACAAGCCTGTCTCACACTGAGCCTGGATTAGGCTGAGGCCATGAGATGACGAGAAATTCACACCGGCGCCGGCTGAACCGCCCCGGGTTTGTCGGAGGCTCTCGAATCTGTGAAGGATGGAGAGCATGGCAGCACCACGGAAGTACAGCGTTGAGCTGAAGGAGCGGGCGACGCGGATGGCGGTGGAGGCCCGCAAGGACCCGGTCACGCGGCCGGGAGCGCTCAAACGGATCGGCGATCAACTCGGTGTGCACCCGGAGGCGCTGCGGACCTGGGTCAAGCAGGCCGAGATCGATGGCGGCGTCCGACCGGGTACCACGACCAGCGAGGCCGAGCGGATCGCACAGCTGGAACGGGAGAACCGTGAGCTACGGCGGACGAACACCATCTTGAAGCAGGCCTCGGCATTCTTCGCGGCGGAGATCGACCGCCCGCAGCGCTGATCGTGGAGTTCGTCGCCACTTTCCGCGGCGAACACGGAGTCGATCCGATCTGTGCGGCATTGCGCGATACGTCCGCCCAGATCGCTCCGTCCACGGTGCGAGCCCATCTGAGTTCTCGACGAGTCGAGGCGCCACGGGTGGTCCGTGACCGCGAGGTCCTCGGCGAGATCCGCACTGTGCATGCCGATAATCTCGGCGTCTACGGTGCCCGCAAAGTCCATGCCGAACTAGGCAGGAAGGGTGTCCGCGTGGCCCGGTGCACTGTCGAACGGTTGATGAAAGCTGGTGGGCTGCAGGGGATAACGAGGTTGAAGACACGCAAGACCACGCACAGCGAGGGGGCCGAAACTCCACGACCGGCAGATCGTGTGCAACGGCAGTTCACCGCGGCGGCGCCCAACGCGCTGTGGGTGGCCGACCTGACCTATATCCGCACCCACTCGGGGTGGGTGTATGCCGCGTTCATCCTCGATGTGTTCTCCAGGATGGTCGTGGGCTGGCAGGTCTCGACCACCATGCGCACCGACCTCGCGCTCGACGCCCTGGATATGGGGTTGTGGGCGCGCTCGCGTGCCGGCCAGGACGTGGCCGGGCTGATTCACCACTCCTACCGCGGCGCCCAGTATCGAGCCATCCGCTACACCGAACGCCTCGCCGAAGCCGATGCGGTGACTTCTGTTGGCTCTAAGGGTGATTCGTATGACAATGCGATGGCCGAGGCGTTCAACTCGTTGTCCAAGGCCGAATGCATCCGCAACCCAGTGATGCGTCCTCGAGGTGGCTGGGGTGGTGTCGGCGAGGTCGAGATCGCCGTCGCCGAGTACATCGATTGGTTCAATCACCGCCGTTTGCACGGCGAGATCGGCCACGTCCCACCCGTCGAGTACGAGGACGCCTACTGGTCGACCCACACGGTCACCAGCTACCGTGAGAACCCGGTCCCGGCATCCGCTGGAACCAACTAACCGAGCCTCCAGCAAACCCGGGGCGATTCACATGACCGCTTCCAGTCCGGCGTGCGACACCAGGTTGTCGTCGTCGAACATGGCGGACGTGGCGGAGAACGTGTGCGATACTTTCACTGAAAGTGCCTTCTGAGCTGGAATGTTTTGTGTCTCAACACCACCAATCATTCCAGCTCAGAGGGCATTCTCACGTTATCGACACCCCGCACCCGTCCACGGATCCAGGCTGAGGAGCGAGCTTGCGAGCGTCACGAAGGGTCTTGGTGAGTCGGGTTGCGAAGACCCTTCGTGACGCGCCCTCCGCAAGCTCCGGACGCTCCTCAGGGAGCAGGGGGTGACGCGCCCTCCGCAAGCTCCGGACGCTCCTCAGGGAGCAGGGGCGTGACGCGCTCTCCGCAACTGGGTCTGGGGTTCTTTCGGTGCCGAGCGGAGGGGCCGCCGCGGCGTGCACTCAGACACCCAGCGCTCGCGCGAGCAGTTCCACGTACCGATCCACATCGTTCATGACATCCGGGCTCGTGGTCACCGAGATCGCGATCCGGTCGCCGATTCCGTGTACGCCGTGAGTCAGTCCCTGAGCCGGCGACAGCGCGGGAAATCCTGTGGTGAAAAGGATCTCACCGCCGCCGAGGTCGAAATCGGCGGCCCCGCGGTTCACCGACGAGACCACCGTGACGCCGGTGACCGTCGCCGGCGGGTGGTCGAGATCGAACGATCGGTTCCCCCATCGGGTCAGGATCGCCGGTGTCGACTCCGACGCCCGACGCTGCGCGGCCCGCAGCGGGTCGGCCTCGGCCGCGCGTGCGGCGGCGATCTCGGCGTCGATGAGTCGTGCGCGCTCGACCAGATCGTCGACGTCGACGTGCAGATCGATCCCCGCGTTGCGGAAATGGTTGCGCGCTCGACCTTCTCCGCCACGCCCGACCGTCAGCTCCGCGCCGTATCGCCGATCCCGGTCACCCAGATACTCCGGGAGCGCCACCGAGATCGCGGTGAGTACGGCGACCGTGACCGGTACTCCGGGTCCGCTGAGTTGATCACGCGCGACGACCAACACACGCAGGATGCGCCGCGGTCCGGGAGGGACGTTCAACCGAGTCGGCGCATATCCCGCCGTTCCCGGCACGGATGCCGAGGCGAGACGCGCCGCGCGAACCCCACGCCACGCTGTCGTGACGAACTCGCCGGGAAATCGAAGCACTCCGCCGAGCACCGTACCGGCGTCGACCATCAACTCGCGGAAGGGTGAACGCACCTCGGACACCGGTCGTCGTGGAGGCGCAGGAGCCGTGAACCAGTCGCGCGCGATCCGCGACATCCGACGTCCGTCACCCAGGGCGTGACAGACCTGGAGCACGACGACGACAACCGGACCCGTCGCCGCCGGGACGTCGACGACCGGACCGAAGAGGTGCGCCCGCCACGCATCCCGCGTGGGATCGAGCGGTTGGGCGATGAGCCCGGCGATCTCCGTCAGACACGACGACCACGTGCGGCTCGACGGGGCCACGCGGACCTGGTCGTCGGCGGGCCGGACGGATTCCCAGTACGGGCGGTCGGCCGTGCCCGGGACATCTCGTATCCGGAGGCACAGATCGTCGACATGCGCCGCCCGCAGCCGGAGTCGCGCCGCGCAGTCCTCGATCGAACTGCGCGGCGCGGCACAGCAATACACCAGGAACTCGTCGTTCGGGATGCGCTGCGACATCCAGTACGACACCGCGTCCGCCGCGGCCATCCGGTGCATGGCCGCCAGCGTAGCGGCACGGCGTGCTACTTCTGCCCGGCGCTCCAGGCGTACGGCAGGTCGGCGCCGTTGAGCACGTGGTCGCCGACCGCCTGCAGCTTGAAGATCAGCGGGTTGTGCACCGAGATCACCCGCGCGTTGCGCCAGTGGCGATCCAGGCGCAGACGCTCGGAGGTGATCGACGCGCCGCCGACCTCGAAGAGCTGCGTGGTCGCGTCGAGCACGGCGGGGATGACGGCGGCCTGGGCACGGGCGACATCGAATTCGACGCGGTCGAGGAGCGCGGCGTCCTCCCAGCCGGCGAGGGCGAGCTCGTCGAGCTCGTCGGCGATGTCGAGGACCAGCGTGCGCGCGGTGTAAGCCGCCGCCGACAACCGGCCGATCACCTGCTGCACCAACGGATCATGACGCGGCAGGTCGGCGGTCGAGTGCGTGAAGGTGCGCGTGCGATTACGCACCCACTCCACGACGTCGTCGGTGGCGCGTGCCGCGATGCCCGCGAGCACCGAGAGCTGCACGAGTTGCAGGTACGACGTCGCGTAGGTGCGCCCCTCCCCGCCGTAACCCGGGCCGAGCACCCGCTCGGCCGGCACCTCGACACCAGCGAACTCGGTGGTGCCACTCGCGGTCAGGCGCTGGCCGAAGCCATCCCAGTCGTCGTGCTGGGTGACACCGTCGGCGTCGGCGTCGACGAGCACCGAGACGCGCTCCCCGTCCTGGTCTGCGGCGACGAGGATGTGATCGGAGTAGAGGCTGCCGGTGCTGTAGTACTTGGTGCCGTCGAGCCGGAACCCGTTGCCGTCCGCGCTCGCCGGGTCGGGGGTGAGGCGCGTCTGATAGCGGTCGATGGCACCGACGCCGGGCTCGGTGATTGCGTTGCCGACCAGCGTCCCCTCACCGACCTTGCGCAACCACTGCTGCGCGGCCTCATCCGGGAGTGCGGACAACTGGTCCTCGACGAACGACCAGTGCACGCGCAGGGCCTGCGGCAGATTGGACTCCGCGGCAGCCAGATCGATGAGCAGCCGGAACAACTGCCGGATCGACGCACCGTATCCGCCGAGTTCCACCGGCACGCGCAGCGCGCCGAACTTCGCCTCCCGCAGCCAGGAGACCTCGTCGTGTGCGAGCCTGCGGTCGTCCTCGCGCTGCACGGCGCCTTCGGCGATCCGGGCGAAGATCGGTGCGAACACCTCGTCTAGACGCTCGTCCGTCGTTCCGGTGGTGGGCCGGTTGATTTGCTCGGTGGACGGCACAGTGGACGTCATCGGGGGTCCTTTCGATCGCAGACTGGTCGGCGACAGTCTGGTCGGCTCCGCACCGGCCGACCACGGTTGCAACCGCGCTGACCGCAACGCTGACGTTCCGGGCGCGTGCACCGCACACTGGCGCTCCGACGCTCGTCGGCCACCTCCGATGAGACCCCGGTCACGCCATGTGTCAATGTTTGGTATGCCAACAACGCTCGTTGATATCGATCCGACCACCCCCGTCGTCGTCGGCGTGGGCCAGGCATCGGAACGCCTGACCGATCCCGGATACGAGGCGCTCGGCGAGGCCGACCTCGCCGCCCGGGCGGTGACCGCCGCATTCGCCGACGCCGGAAGCGACGTCGCCGGGTCGATCGACACGATCGCCGCGATCCGCTCGTTCGAGATCTCGAGCCCGTTGTCGTCGTCACCGCTGGGCCGACCGGACAACATGCCGCGCGCGGTCGGCAACCGGATCGGGGTGGACCCACGCCGCGCCGTGCAGGCCGTGACCGGCGGCCAGACCCCGCAGACGATGCTCACCGAACTCGCGGCGGCAATCGCCGCCGGCGACTCCGAGGGGGCCGTGGTGTTCGGCGCCGAGGTGATGTCGACGGTCCGCCACCTCATGTCCCAGCCGGAGAATCAGCGCCCGAACTTCGCCGAGGAGGTCGGCGGTCAGCTCGACGACCGCGGCTTCGGGCTCAAGGGCATCATCTCGGTCGCCGAGATGCGGCACGGCCTCGCGTCGGTGTTGCCGCAGTACGCCCTGCTGGAGAACGCCCGCCGCCACGCCTCCGGCCTGGGCCGCGACCCCTACATCGCCACGATGGGTGAGTTGTTCGCGCCGTTCACCGAGGTCGCCGCCGCCAACCCGCACTCGGCCGCCCCGACGGCGCGCACCGCCGACGAACTCATCACCGTCACCCCCGAGAACCGGATCGTGTCCGATCCGTTCACCCGGTACATCGTGGCGCGCGATCAGGTCAACCAGGCCGCAGCCGTGGTCGTGATGTCGGTGCGGGCCGCGCAGGCCGCCGGCATCGACCCCGCGAAATGGGTTTTCCTGCACGGTCATTCGTCGACGGTGGAACGCCCGGTCCTGGCTCGCCCCGAATTGTCCTCCGCTCCTGCGGCTCCCGCGGCGGTGCGGCATGCGCTGCAGGTCGCCGGGATCGGGCTCGACGACATCTCCGTGGTCGACATCTACAGCTGCTTCCCGATCGCGGTGTTCAACGTCCTCGACGGGATCGGCATGTCGCCCGACGATCCGCGCGGGCTGACCGTGACGGGTGGCCTGCCGTTCTTCGGCGGGCCGGGCAACAACTACTCGCTCCACGCGATCGCCGAAGTCGTCACCCGCGTCCGGCGATCGCCGGGTGACTACGGTCTCGTCGTCGCCAACGGCGGTGTGCTGAGCAAGCATGCCGCGGGTGTCTATTCGACGACGCCGGCACCGTGGCGTCCGGACACCAGCGGTCAGGTCCAGGCCGAGCTCGACGCGGTACCGACCGTTCCCACGATCGCCGACGCCGACGGCGCCGCGGTCGTCGAGACCTACACGGTCATCCCGCAGAAGAACGGCCGCCGCACCGGTGTGGTGATCGGCCGGCTGGTCGATCCGACCGTTCCGGAGGGACTCGGCGCCCGCTTCGTGGCCAATCTCGATTCCGACGACGACGAACTCTTCGACCTCCTCCTCACCGCCGAGGACCCCGTCGGCACGCCGATCGTCGTGCGGTCTTTCGACAAAGGCAATCGGGTGGCCCTGACCTCCGCGGCCATGAACTCCCGGCATCCGGTCGTCGCGCCGGCGTTCCGCGACTCCTACGAGCACGTCGAGATCCGTCGCGACGGTCGGCTGCTCGAGGTGACCATCAACCGGCCCGACGCGCGCAACGCGTTGAACCCCGCCGCGAACGCCGAACTCGACTCGATCTTCGAGGCCTACTTCGCCGATCCCGACCTGTGGGTGGCGATCTTGACGGGCAAGGGCGACAAGGCCTTCTCCGCGGGCAACGATCTCGCGGCGACCGCGGGGCCCGCCGCCCTGTCGGTGCCGAAGAACGGGTTCGCCGGACTCACCTCGCGGCGCAGCCTGCCCAAACCGGTGATCGCGGCGGTCAACGGCTTCGCGCTCGGCGGCGGCTGCGAGATCGCGATGGCCTGTCACATCGTCGTGGCCGACGAGGACGCATCGTTCGGACTGCCCGAGGTGAAGGTGGGTTTGGCGGCCGCCGCGGGCGGTCTGGTCCGCCTGCCGCGGATGATCCCGCCCGCGCTCGCACGCGACATGATCCTGACCGGGCGTCGGATCTCGGCCGCCGAAGCCGCGGCCGCCGGACTGGTGAGCCGGATCGCCCCCGCCGGAAAGGTTCTCGAGACCGCACGCGGCGTGGCCGAGGAGATCCTGGCCGCCTCTCCGACGTCGGTACGGGCGTCGATCGCCACCATGGAACAGTCCGACGCCATCACCGACACGGTCGACGCCGTCCACGCCAGCACCTCGGTGCTCGACTCGCTCGTGATCAGCGGCGACACCCTCGAAGGGATCATGGCGTTCGTGATGAAGCGGACGCCGAACTGGAAAGGCCACTAGAGACTCATCGAAGACGAAAGCGCACGGAAAACGCGCGGATGGTCGTCGGATGCTGAACACTTGACGGCGGCCACTCCGCGCGCTCCCGCGCGTGGGTGGCCGCTGTTTCGACGTAACAGTCGTGTCCAGAAAGGCGGCACACCATGTCCGGTAGCAGTGAGGCACGCGGAACCAAGTCCTCCAAACGCACACCCCCACCACCGTCGTACCGGGTCGATCCCCCCGACTGGACACTGCCGCGGGGCACCATCGTGCTCCTCACGATCGCCGGCCTCGTCGTCGCCATCGGCGGCATCAAATCGGTGGCGTCGCTGGTCGGTCCGGTCTTTCTCGCGCTGATGCTCACCGTCGCCGTCCAGCCGGTCCCGAACTGGTTGCGCAAGAAGGGCTTCCCGCGGTGGGCCGCCTTCGTGACGACGGTGCTCCTCGTCTACGGAATCCTCATCGGGCTGTTCGCGGCGCTGGTGTTCTCCGTCGCGCGCCTGGCATCGATCCTGCCGCAGTACGACGACAAGTTCGACGACCTCGTCACCGGCTTCCAGAACTTCCTCACCAGCCACGGCGTCAGCCACGACAAGGTGCAGGACATGATCTCCCATGTCGACACCAGCAAGGTCGTAGGTGCCGTGACCGACGTGCTGAGCAGCACGTTCAGCGTGGCCTCGGCGCTCGTGCTCGTCCTCGCCCTGCTACTGTTCATGGCCGCGGACTCGGTCGGCTTCGACGACCGGATGAACATCCTGGACCGGATGCGCCCCGACATCGCATCGGCCTTCCGTTCGTTCTCGCAGGGGACGCGCAGCTATCTGTGGGTGTCGACGGTCTTCGGCCTGATCGTCGCCGTGCTCGACAGCGTGGCCCTCGCGTTGCTGTCCATCCCGCTCCCCATCCTCTGGGGCCTGCTGTCGTTCATCACCAACTACATCCCGAACGTCGGCTTCATCATCGGTCTGGTCCCACCCGCGCTGCTCGGACTGCTCGTCGGGGGGCCCACGAAGATGATCGTCGTCATCGTCGTCTACAGCGCGATCAACGTCATCATCCAGTCGGTCATCCAACCGAAATTCGTCGGCGACGCGGTCGGATTGTCGACCACCCTGACCTTCCTGTCCCTGCTCTTCTGGGCCTGGGCGATCGGGCCGCTGGGCGCGATCCTCGCGGTGCCGCTGACCCTGCTCGCCAAGGCCTTGCTCATCGACATCGACCCCGCCACCCGCTGGGCAGACGTGCTGCTGTCGTCGGGCGGGCAGCCGAAGAGCCCGGACCCGACCGAGGCGGGGACATCCGACGACGACACGAGAGAACCCGCGAAGACCACGGGCACGAAGGGTGAGGATCCGCCACCCGGATCGGCCCCGGGCGTCACACTGGAACCGGAAACGTGAGGCGGGCTACGCACCGCGCCGATCATTGGGTAGATTCCCTTTCGACCCCAATCTGACCACAACCGTTTACAGATAGGTTGCGCACCGCTCATGGACATGAACTGGTCTCCGGACGACGCTGCGTTTCGCGACGAGGTCCGCGCGTTCCTCGACGAGAAACTGACCCCCGACCTACGCGCGGCGGGCACGCTGCGCACCAGCGTCTACTCCGACCACGAGGCCTCGATGGAGTGGCAGGCGATCCTGCACGAGCGTGGCTGGGCCGCTCCCGCGTGGCCGGTGCAGTACGGCGGATGCGACTGGTCGCAATCCCAGCACTACATCTTCAGCCGTGAGTCGATCCTCGCCGGCGCGCCGTCGCTGTCGCCGATGGGCATCCGCATGGTGTCGCACGCGATCATGGCGTTCGGCACCGACGAGCAGAAGAACTTCTTCCTGCCGGGCATCCTCGACGGCAGCGTCTTCTTCTGCCAGGGCTACTCCGAGCCGGAGTCCGGCTCCGACCTCGCGTCGCTGTCGATGGCCGCGGTCGACGACGGCGACGACCTCGTCGTCACCGGTTCCAAGATCTGGACCACCCACGCCTCCGAGGCGAACTGGATCTTCTGCCTCGTGCGGACCTCGCGCCAGGAACGCAAGCAGCAGGGCATCACGTTCGTGCTCATCGACATGAACTCGCCGGGCATCGAGGTGCAGAACCTCGTGTTCGCGTCCGGCGAGCAGGTGCAGGCGCAGGTCTTCTTCGACGGCGTGCGCGTGCCCAAGAAGAACGTCCTCGGCAAGATCGACGACGGGTGGACCGTCGCGAAGTACCTGCTCGTCTTCGAGCGTGGCGGCGGCGCGGCCGCCCCGGCGCTGCAGGTCATGGCCGAGCAGCTCGGCCGGGACGCGGCGTCGGTGACGGCGCCGAACGGCGGCCCGCTGTCGGAGGATCCGGCCTTCGCGGCCAAGCTCACCGACCTGCAGGTGCGCGCGAAGATCCTCGAGGTCCTCGAGTACCGCGCGCTCGCCGCGATGAGTTCGGGCAAGGACCCCGGTTCCATCGCGTCGATGCTGAAGATCCTCGGTACCGAACTGAGCCAGGAGATCACGACCCTCAGCCTGGAGGCCGCGGGCCCGCACGGACGCGTCTTCCAGCCGCACGCCACCAAGCCGGGCGGACCCATCTTCCAGTACACCCCGCCCACCGACGGCTACGTCAGCGGCGAACCGTGGCAGGCCGTCGCGCCGCTGCACTACTTCAACGACCGCGCGGGCTCGATCTACGCCGGCAGCAACGAAATTCAACGAAACATCCTCGCCAAAGCGGCTCTGGGTCTCTGACGGGTCACAGGAGATAACCAATGGACTTCACACTCACACCCGAACAGCAACTGCTGTCCGACGGTCTCGACAAGTTCCTCGACGCGCGGTACGACCTGCAGGTCAGCCGCGACGCCGCGAAGGTCGGCGAGGGCTGGCAGCCGAAGATCTGGAAGGCCTTCGTCGAGGACCTCGGGGTCGTCGGCGCCTGTCTGCCGGAGGACATCGGCGGATTCGGCGGCGGCCCCGAAGAGCTGATGGTCGTCACCGAAGCACTCGGGCACGCCCTCGTGGTCGAGCCGTTCGTCGACACGGTCGTGCTCGGTGCGGGCCTGCTGCACGCGACCGGCAACCCGGTCGCCCTCGAGGCCGCCGGTCGCATCGCCGAGGGCGAGGCGCTCAGCGCACTCGCCGCGCTCGAGGACGGCTCGGGCGGGGTCCTCTCCCGCATCGAGACCTCCGCCGACCGGGACGGCGACGAGTGGGTGCTCAACGGCACCAAAGCCGTCGTCACCACGGCGCCGCTCGCCGACTACCTGATCGTCAGCGCCCGCACCGCAGGCGAACCCCACGATCCCGCCGGCGTCTCCCTGTTCCTGATCGATCTCGCCGACGGCGGGCCGACGGGGCTCGAGCTGCACAAGCTGCGCACCATCGACGACCGCCAGGCCGCCGACATCACTTTCACCGACGTGCGCCTGCCCGGCGACGCGCTCATCGCCGACGAAAACGCCATCGAGATCCTCGAGAAGGCGTGGGACACCGCGACCGCCGCGGTCGTCTCCGAGGCGGTCGGCCTGATGCGCAAGGTGTTCACCGACACCGTCGAGTACTCCAAGCAGCGCGAGCAGTTCGGGGTTCCGATCGGCAGCTTCCAGGTGCTGCAGCACCGCATGGTCGACATGCATCTCGAGCTCGAACAGTCGGTCGCCGCACAGTATTTCGCGATCCTGTCCCTCGAGGGCTCCCCGGCGGAACGGGCGGCGGCGGTCTCGGCTGCCAAGGCCACCGTCAGTCGCGCCGCCCGGTTCATCGGCCAGAACGCGGTGCAGTTGCACGGCGGGATGGGGATGACCGAGGAGCTGGCCATCGGCCACTACTTCAAGCGTCTCACCGCCATCGAGTACGAATTCGGCACCGCGGACGCCCATCTCGCCCGTTTCGCGACCGCCACCGCGCAGATCGACGCCTGACCGCATCGTCGAATCGCCACCTCCCGGTTCCGGAGGTGGCGATTCGGCGTTCGGGCCTGACTCAGCTGTCGGTCCAGACCGGCTTCCGCTTCTGCAGGAATGCCGACATGCCCTCCTGCGCATCGCAGGTCATCGCATTGGTCGCCATCGTCTCACCCATCTCGTCATACGCCGCCGACTCGTCGAGCTCGACCTGCCGGTAGAACGCCTGCTTGCCGATCGAGACGGTCCGCGCGCTCGACCCGGCGATGTGCAGAGCCAGTTCCCGCACCGAGTTCGCGAGCTCGTCGTCGTCGACGACACCGCTGAGCAGCCCCCAGTCCGCGGCGGTCCCGGCGTCGATGGGTTCGCCGGTGAGCAGCATGTGCATGGCGCGCTTGCGTCCGATCGCGCGGGACAGCGCGACCATCGGAGTCGAGCAGAACAACCCGATGCGGACGCCCGGCGTGCTGAACCGCGCGCTGCGACCCGCCACCGCCAGATCACATGTCGCGACCAATTGGCACCCCGCCGCGAACGCCATGCCGGCGACTTCGGCGATGACGGGCTGGCGCACCTCGTGGACCGTCCGCATCAGTTCCGTGCACGTCGCGAAGACGGCCCGCTCGTCGTCGAGGGTCCGGTCGACGAGTTCACCGAGGTCGTGCCCGGCGGAGAACGCGGGTCCGAGCGCCCGGATCACGATGACCCGCACGCGCGGATCGTCGTCGAAGTCCCGAAGCGCGACGGTGATGGCGCGCATCGTGCTCGTGGACAACGGGTTACGACGCCGCGCGTCCCCCAGCGTGATCACCCCGAGTGGTTCGGCGATCTCCGTCGACACCGCCTCGTGCAGGATTTGTTCGGTCATGCCCCGACACTATGCAGTGCCGCGGGAATACGACGTCGGATCGATCGTTGTGTCTCGTCGTGACCAGTACCGCGCTCTTCGAACCGATCACCCTCCGCGATGTCGCGATCCCCAACCGGATCTGGCTCGCCCCGATGTGCCAGTACAGCTGCTTCGCCGGCGACGGGGTGCCCACCGACTGGCACCTGACGCATCTCGGTTCCCGAGCTGCCGGCGGCTTCGGACTGATCCTCACCGAGGCGGCGGCCGTGGTGCCCGAAGGCCGGATCAGCGCACACGACGCCGGTCTGTGGAACGACGACCAGGCCGCGGCCTGGGGACGCATCGTCGACTTCGTCCACTCGCAGGGCTCGTTCATCGGCACCCAGCTCGCCCACGCCGGCCGCAAGGCCTCCACCTACGCACCGTTCGACGACCGCTCCGGCGCCATTCCGCTCGACGACGGCGGCTGGACGACATTCGGCCCGTCCGACGTCGCCTTCGAGGGACTGCCCGCCCCCACCGCCATGACGACCGAGCAGATCGCCGAGGTCGTGGACGCGTTCGCACAGGCCGCCCGTCGCGCCGACGACGCCGGGTTCGACGTCGTCGAGATCCACGCGGCGCACGGCTACCTGCTGCATCAGTTCCTCTCCCCGTTCTCGAACCGGCGCACCGACGCCTACGGTGGCGACTTCGAGGGACGTACGAGGCTGACCCTCGAGGTCGTGGACGCGGTCCGCGCGGTGTGGCCGTCGTCGAAGCCGCTGTTCATCCGGGTGTCCGGCACCGAATGGACCGAGGGCGGGTGGGATGTGGACGACTCCGCCCGTCTCGCCGCCCTCCTCGCCGGCCGCGGCGTCGACCTCGTGGACGTCTCCTCGGGTGGCAACGTCCTCGCCGACATCCCCGTCGGACCCGGCTACCAGGTCGACCTCGCCCGGTCGATCCACCGCCAGTCGGGTGTGCCCACCGCCGCCGTCGGCCTCATCACCGAACCCGATCAGGCCGAGAAGGTCGCCGGCGACGACGACATCACCGCCGTCTTCTTCGGACGCGTCGCGCTGCGGGAGCCGTCGTGGCCGCTGCGCGCCGCACACGAGCTGGGCATCGACAAGCGCGAGGCGCCGTATCCGCCGCAGTACCAGCGCGGTTCGTGGCACTGAGCCCGGTCTGCCTCACACCGGCCGCGGCAACACCAGCGCGAGGGACGCCGCGGTCGCCGGCTCGATGATCGATGCGAGCGGGGCGCCGGACTCGACGGCACCGGCGGTCAGCTCCCGGAAGCCACCCCACAGGAAGATCGCGCGCTGACGGTCCATCGGCACCACCCCCGCCGCGGCCATCGTCGGGGTCGAGGTGAGGCCGACGAAGAGTTCGATCCACGCTTCCAGGGCCTCGTCCTTGACCGCCTGGGCGGCGCTGCCGAGCGCGGGCAACTCGCGGATCCAGCTCAGCGTGAGACCCGGATACCGCTCACTCGCTGCAACATATGACGACACCGCTTGTCGCACTTGCTCTTCGATGGAGGCTTCCGCATCCACGCGCCGCGCGATCTCGGCGATCATGAACTCGTTGGTCACCGTCAGCAGCGCAAAAAAGCATGACTGCTTGTCGGCGAACTCTTGGTAGAACGACCGCCTCGAGGTCCGCGCGACCCGCACGATGTCGGCGACCGTGGTGTCGCGGTAACCCGCCTCGACGATGCACTCGAGCATCGCCGCGAGCAGCCGGTCCCGGCTCGATGCGCCCGCCGACGAGGTCAACCAGGGCGCCGGGAGCGAAGCGAGCGGGCCCGATGTCGCAGGCGCCGGGAGCGAAGCGAGCGGGCCCGATTCAGTCACGCCTTCGAGCATAGGCCCTTGTCTCGCCCGGTACGTGAGCGTACCGTCGGGTGGTACGTAGACGTACCACCCGCTACGGCGAGAGGACCCCACTGGTGAACACCCCGACCCTGAGCGGTGAGGCGGTTCTGCCGCCCACCACGTCGATCCCGTCCACCATCCAGGGGCTCGGCGCGGTCGTGTCGCGGCGACACTTCTTTCGATATCTCCACGACCGGCACGGCTCGGCCTTCACCGTGAACCTGCCCGTCTTCGGCCCTTCCGTCGTCATCTCCGATGCCGCGATGGCGCGCGAGCTGTTCACCGCCGGCGACCAGGTCGAGAACGTCCAGCCCAACCTCGGCCGCATACTCGGCACCGGATCGATGTTCGCGCTGGAGGGCGCCCGACACCGCGCCCGGCGCAAACTGCTCACCCCGCCGTTGCACGGCAAGCCGATTCGGTCGTACGAACAGATGGTGGTCGACGAGGTTCGCGCCGAATCAGCGTCCTGGCCCACCGGGGTCGAGTTCGCCTCCATCGAACCGATGATGCGCATCACCCTGAACGTCATCCTCCGCGCGGTTTTCGGCGCCGAGGGCAGCGAGCTGGACCGACTCCGCGACATGATCCCACCGATGGTGACCGTCGGTTCGCGCGCCGCGACGGTACCCCCACTCCCACGCCTTTTCCGGCCGATCGACCCCAATCACCGGTACGCGCGACGCAACGCCGAATACCGAGATTACGTCGGCGGGCTGATCACGAAGGCGCGCAACGATTCTCGCCTGGATGAGCGCACCGACATCCTTGCGATCATGCTGCGCAGCACCTACGACGACGGCAGTCCGATGACCGACGACGAGATCGCCGAGGAACTGGCCACGATGCTCGCCGCCGGACACGAGACCACGGCGACGACCCTTGCGTGGGCGCTCGAGCGGCTGCGCCGGCACCCCGAGGTGGTGCGCGAACTGGTGGCCGAGGTGGACGCCGGTGGCTCCGACTACCGCCACGCCACCATCCTGGAGGTCCAGCGCAGCCGACCCGTCATCGACTTCGCCGGCCGGCATGTCGTCGCCGAGCATCTCGACCTCGGCAAGTGGCGGATCCCGAAGGGATACAACGTCCTCGTCTCGATCGCACTCCTCCACGACGACAGCAGCGAATTCGCCCGGCCCGAGGTCTTCGACCCGACCCGTTTCCTGGGCACCAAGCCTCCGGCGGCATGGCTGCCGTTCGGCGGCGGCACGCGGCGGTGCATCGGGGCGGCATTCGCGACCATGGAGATGGACGTGACCCTGCGGACACTGCTGGCGGACTTCGAACTGATGCTGACCAGCGCCAGGTCCGAACGCTGGTTCTCGCGCGGGGTGGCGTATGCCCCGTCCCGCGGTGGTCGTATCGCTGTCGTTCCGCGCTGACCCCCGCTCGACGCCCGGGCGCCGACGTGACGAGCCCCACATTCACGCTGTGACCTTCGTCATCGAACGCGGCCGAACATCGGCGACGGCGAGCTCCCGCCGAATTGCGGTATGCGCTGCGAATTCGCCGTAAAGCTAACAGCGTTATCTCGGCGTTATCCGAATCGCCCAGGTCACGGACTCGACGTGACCAAGCCGTTACCCAACCCGTATGGTCGCCCACGGTCCGAGATCAACCGCCCTGCCAACCCCGGGGTGGTGAGGAGGAACGAAGACCATGCGAATGACCAAGACCCACATGACCAAGCTCGTCGCCCGCGCCGCCATCGTCGGCGCACTGACTGCCGCCCCCTTCGGGATGCTGGCGTCCACCGCGCACGCAGCAGGCGGCAACTGGGACGCGGTCGCTCAATGCGAGAGCGGCGGCAACTGGGCCATCAACACCGGCAACGGCTACTACGGTGGCCTCCAGTTCTCGATGAGCACCTGGCAGGCCAACGGCGGAACCGGTAACCCGGCCGACGCCTCGCGCGAGGAGCAGATCCGCGTCGCGGAGAACGTGCTCGCCACCCAGGGCCCCGGCGCCTGGCCGGTGTGCGGCGCCAACCTCTGACGCAGGCACCGGCGCAGCACGTGCCGTCAGGCCGTGCAGTCATTGACACGACGAGGCCGGCGGGTCCTTTTCAGGACTCGCCGTCCTTGTTGCGTCTGCCGCTGTCTACGGCGTGGGCGCGGCGTCGTCGCCGCTGTCCCCGATCGTCGTGTCCAACGCACTCACCGCGATGCCGTACGGCAGGAACCGCACGTTGCGTCGTGGATCGGTGTTGGTCTTGTTGGCGCGCAGGGCCTCGAGTTCGGTCGCGTAGACCTGCTCGACGCGGGCACCGCCGTCGTCGTCGACGACGAACACCGCCCAGACACCCGAGCCGGCCTCACCGGTGGTCTCCTCACGGGGCTTGGTGCGAGTGCGGCCGCGGGCGGCCTCGTCGAAGAACATCGAGAAGGCTGCCGGTCCGGCCTGACCCTCGAAGAGCTTGCCGAACACGTCGCGCAGTCCGTCACCGGCTTCGCGCGCAAATCGGTCGAAGTCCTCGGGGCCGAAATTGAACGGTCCGCCGGAGCCGCTGTTGTCGGTCATGATGTTCCTTCCTCCGGCCACCCTGACGAGCCGCCGGTCAACGCTGTCCAGTGTCCTCAGGAATCAGTGGCTCCGCCACTCCGATCCTCACCGCCACTTCGGCCCTCAGGAATCAGCGGTATCGCCACCCGCATTCTCCGTCTCGTCGAGCCGCTGGTGCAGGCGTGCCCGGACATCGTCGGCCGAATAGGACTTCCGCTGCCGCTGGTCACGCGCGACCATCACCCCGCCGGTGGCCACCCCGACCGCGCCCGCCAATCCCAGCCATTTCCACAGGTTCCTCATGCGGGCAGGATAGGTCGCGCGGGCGTCGTGCGTGCTCCGGACGCATTAGCCTGCTCTCGTGCCCACCAGCAGAATTCTCCTCGGCCGAGACCGCGCCGACGCCGGCATCTCGTTGACCGACGCACTCGACGCCACCCGCACCGGCGACATCTGGCTCTTCCGCGGCCATTCCGGACCGGACCGGGCCATCCGCACCTTGACCAACGCGCCCGTGAACCATGTCGCGATGGCGGTCTGCATCGACGATCTGCCACCGCTGCTGTGGCACGCAGAGCTCGGCGATCGGCTGACCGACGTGTGGACCGGATCGAATCATCGCGGCGTGCAGCTACACGACGCGCGAGAAGCCGTCGAGCAGTGGATGATCCGCTACAAGCAGGCGTGCTGGTTCCGTCAGCTCACCCCGGACGTGACCGCTGATCAGGAGAACGCTCTCCTCAAGGTGATCGCCGAACTCGACGGGACGCCGTTCCCGACCACCGCGCGCCTGGCCGGCCGGTGGTTTCGCGGCCGGGTGCCCAACTCGACCGACCTCGTCCGGGGCATCCCCTACCTCGACCGCAAGGTCCGTCAACGACGCGACGAACGGCAGCAGCGGAAAAATCAGAACACCGAGGGCGTCGGACTCGAAGCCGCCTACTGCGCCGAGGTGGTGGCCATCACCTATCGGGAGATGGGCATCCTCGACGCGTCCAAGGACTCCAACTGGTTCGACCCCGGGCGATTCTGGAGCGGCGACGATCTCCCCCTCCACGCGCCGCACGAACTCACCCCCGAGATCGGGGTCCGGCTGGACTGACGCCGGCGCGGACCGGGCCGACCGTCACCTCCCCCCGAACGCCCGGAGCGTCGCCTCGACGAGTGCGTCGGCGTAGGTCTCGGTCAGCGGGCCGCTGCGGTGCAACCACCGCTGGAACAACGGGGCGTAGAGCATCCCCAGAAACAGGTCGAGGTCCGTGTCGGGGGGCAGTTGGCCCGCCCGCTCGGCCATGCGAAGCCGAGCCTTCTTGGCGTCGTCCAACGGTCGCGACAGCTTCTCCCGGTACTCCGCCGCGAGGTCGGCGTCATTCGCGATCTCCGTGTTCACCGCGCGGATCAGGCGATCGAAGGACGGATCGGCGAACTCTGCCACCGTCTCCCGCATGACCTGTTTCAGGTCCGTCTCGAGATCCCCGGTGTCCGGCAACTCGACCGACTGCCCGTCGGCCCCCTCGCTCAGCGCGAGCACCGCTGCGAAGACGACCGCGCTCTTCGACGGCCACCGTCGATAGATCGTCTGTTTGCCGACACCGGCCCGGGCCGCGATCGCCTCCACCGTGACCTTGTCGTACGACTGCTCCACGATCAGGGCTCGGGTCGCTTCGAGGATCGCCTGGCGAGACCGCTCTCTGCGGCGTGAGTGATCGGGACCTGCAGCTGTCGTCATGGGTCGAGCCTAGTTCACGAAACGAGACGTTGCGTTTGACAAGCGGGGCGGACTTGGCCATAGTCCTTCTGAGACGGACCGTTCCGTTTACTTAGGAGGAAATTCGATGATCACCTCACGGGTCTGGTTCATCACCGGCGCATCCCGCGGACTCGGACGCGCGTTCACCGAAGCGGCACTTGCCGCCGGCGACGAGGTCGTGGCCGTCGCCCGCAACATCGAACCGCTGGCGTTGCTGGCCACGCGACATCCCGATCAACTCCATCCCCTGTCGCTCGACGTCACGGACCGGCAGGCCGTGTTCGACGGCGTCGATGCAGCGGTCACCGCGTTCGGCCGACCGGACATCGTCGTCAACAACGCCGGCGGAATGCTCTACGGAATGGTCGAGGAGGCCACCGAGGCCCAGATCAGGGCGCACCTCGACCTGAATTTCTTCGGTGCCGTCTGGGTCGCGCAAGCCGTCCTGCCCCACCTGCGCGCCGGCGGCGGCGGTCGCCTGCTGCAGGTGACGTCGATGGGCAGCGGCGGAGGAATGGCCACCGTCGGTTTCTACGGAGCGGGCAAGGCCGCGCTCGACTCGGTCAGTGAGGCGCTGGCGATGGAGGCCGAGCAATTCGGCGTCAAGGTCACCATCCTGCAGATGGGCGGTTACGACACCGGGTTGTTCACTGCCGGTACGACGAGCACCGAACCGATGCCGGAGTATCGGGATCTGCGAGCCGAGATGGAATCGTCGTGGGGTGACGACGCCGGACCGCCACCGGCCACGGCCGCGCCGGTCATCCTGGAACTCGTGGCGCTCCCCGACCCGCCTCGGCGCCTGATCGTCGGCAGCCAGTCGTTCGACTATGT
Organism: Gordonia sp. SGD-V-85; assembly: GCF_001456905.1. Classification (NCBI taxonomy): domain Bacteria; kingdom Bacillati; phylum Actinomycetota; class Actinomycetes; order Mycobacteriales; family Gordoniaceae; genus Gordonia; species Gordonia sp. SGD-V-85. The sequence continues at coordinate 60,101 of NZ_LNQO01000013.1, read as the reverse complement.
GCTCGAGATGGACCGCGCACGTGACCGGGGCTATCACGAGTGGGAGCACCTCAGCCGGCAAGCGCCCGGCTGAGGTGACCCGCGCGTCGTGCTAGATCGTCATCGCCTCGCGCACCGCACTTTCGGCGGTCGTGCCGCCCTCACCCGACGACGTCACGCGGCCGCTCTCCAGCACGTAGTACCGCTGCGCCGCCTCGAGGGCGAACCCGATGTGCTGTTCGACGAGGAGCACGCCCAGCCCACCGCGCTGGGTGAGCGTGGTGATGGTCTGCTCGATCTCGGCGACGACCGACGGCTGGATGCCCTCGGTCGGCTCGTCGAGGATGAGCATCCGCGGCTCGGTGATGAGCGCGCGCGCGATCGCCAGCTGCTGACGCTGGCCGCCGGACAACAGGCCGGCGCGTCGTCCCAGCAATTCCTTGAGTGCCGGGAACATGTCCAGCATCTCGGCGACCAGCTCCTTGCCGCGTTTGCGGCCGTCGGCCACCACCTGCAGGTTCTCGGCGGTGGTGAGATGGCCGAAACTCTGCTGCCCCTGGGGCACATAGGCGATGCCGTGCCCGACCCGTACGCTCGGACGCGCCCGGGTGATGTCGACGCCGTCGAACGTGATGGTGCCCTTGGTGGTCTTCACCAACCCGACGGCCGCGCGGAGCAGGGTCGTCTTCCCGGCCCCGTTGTGTCCCATCACCGCGACGACGCCGTCGGTCGGTACCTCGATGTCGACCCCGTGGATCACCTCGGTCCGACCGTAGCCCGCATGGACTCCGGAGATCTTCAGCATGGTTCAGCCCTTCTCCGTGATCGGTTGCGTTGCAGCCGCGCTCGCCGAAGTCGCAGTCGTGTCGGAGTCGACCTCGGCGGCGATCTCCTCGAGTTCTTCACCGCCGGCCGCGGTCCCGAGGTACACCTCCTGGACCTTCGGGTTCGCCTGGACCTCGGCGACCGTGCCCTCGGCGAGCACCCGACCCCGCGCGAGCACGGTGACCGATGTCGCGAAGGACCTCATGAAGTCCATGTCGTGCTCGACGACCACGACGGTGCGCTCACCGCCGATGCGGCGCAACAGGTTCCCGGTCTCCTCACGCTCTTCGTGGCTCATCCCGGCGACCGGCTCGTCCAGCAGCAGCACCGAGGCGTTCTGCACCAGCAGCATCCCGATCTCGAGCCATTGCTTCTGACCATGGGCCAGTACGCCCGCGGGTGTGTCGGCCAGGTCCTGCAGGCCGATGGTTTCGAGCGCCTCGGCGATCGAGTCGGGGATCTGCGTCGGTCGACGCCGCAGCATCGTCCACACCGAACGCCCGGCGCCCGCGGCGATGTCGAGGTTCTGCAGCACACTCAGTTCCTCGAAGACGCTCGCGGTCTGGAAGGTCCGGCCCACCCCGAGCCGCGCGATCTGGTGCACCTTCTTGCCGACCAGTTCGACACCGGACTTCTGGATCGAGCCCGTCGACTTCACCAGACCGGTGATGGCGTCGATGATGGTGGTCTTGCCAGCACCGTTCGGGCCGATCAGGAACCGCAGATCACCCTGCAGCAGCGTGAGATCCACGTCGGAGACGGCCTTGAAACCGTCGAACTCCACGCTGAGACCGCGCACCTGGAGGTAGTCGCTGTCCATCCCGGCGTTGCCGCCGGCGACCGGCGGGTGCCCGACGACCGTCGATTCTGCTTCGGTCATGACGACGCTCCTACCTTGCTGCTGGTGTGTTCGTCGATGTCGCCGGTCGGGGAAGAATCCGGAGCTCTCTTCCGGCGCCACTTGACCAGTGCCCCCAGGCCGGCCAGCCCGGCCGGGAAGAACCCGACGACCACGATGAACAGGATTCCCTGCGCGTATGTCCAGCCCGACGGGAAGCTCTCCGACAGACTGGTCTGCGCCCAGGCCACCGCGATGGCGCCGAGGACCGGGCCGAGAAGCGTTGTGCGCCCGCCGATGGCGACGCCGATGAGGAAGGCGATGGATGGCACGATCCCGACGTCGGCGGGCGAGATGATGCCGACGATGGGAACGAACATGGCGCCCGCGATGCTCGCGAACAGCGCCGCGATCGCGTAGGCGACGACCTTGGTGTTGGCCGGGTCATAGCCGAGGAACCGGACCCGCTCCTCCTGGTCGCGGACGGCGACCAGGAGTTCGCCGTACCGGCTGTACATCAGCTGACGGGTGATCGCCACGACGGCGAGCAGGATGGCCGCGGTGATGAAGAACAGCAGCTGCCGGTTCACCGGGTCGTTCAGGGCGAGCCCGAAGAAGCTGCGAAAACGGTTGAGGCCGTTGCTGCCACCAGTGGTCTGCTGACCGATGAGCAGGATCGCGAAGGCCGCGGCCAACGCCTGCGACAGGATCGCGAAGTAGGCGCCCTTGACACGCCGTTTGAACACGCCGAGTCCCAGCAGGATCGCCAGCAACGTCGGTACCAGCAGGATGCCCAGGATCGTCACCACCGGTGAGGCGAAGGGCTTCCAGTACCCGGGCAGTTCGCTGATCCCGGCGATCTGCATGAAGTCGGGCACGTCGTCGCCGCGCAGTTCCGCGTCGGAGATCTTGAGGTGCATGGCCATGATGTACGCACCCAGCCCGAAGTACACACCCTGGCCGAGGGTGAGCATGCCACCACGACCCCAGGCCAGGCCGATGCCCACCGCGACGATGCCGAAGCAGAGGAACTTGCCGAGCAGGTTGAGACGGAAGTCCGAGAGGACGGCGGGCGCGACCCCGAACAACAGGATGGCGGCGACGCCGAAGCCCGCCCAGACCTTCCAGGAACTGCTGAAATAGTCCTTCACACAAGACTCCTCGACTGGACCGTGAACAGTCCCTGCGGCCGGATCTGCAGGAAGATCACGATGATGACGAACACGGCGACCTTGGCCACCGACGCCGTCGTGTTGTATTCGATGAACGAGTTCAGGACGCCGAGCGCGATGGCCGCGATGACCGCGCCCTTGATCTGGCCCAGTCCGCCGATGACGACGACCAGGAATGCGTCGATCAGATAGGTCATCCCGGTGTTCGAGCTGGTGGAGCCGATCAACGTCAGTGCCACCCCGGCGATGCCGGCGAGTCCCGAACCGATGAAGAACGTCGTGATGTCGGTTCGGCGGCTGGAGATCCCGCTCGTCTCGGCGAGATCCCGGTGCTGGACGACGGCGCGGATGCGACGACCCATCGGCGTGTACTTCATGGTCACCGCGATCGCGGTGACCGCGACGATGGCCAGCAGCATGATGAACAGGCGCGTCTTCGGGACGACCGCGCCGAGGATGTCGACGCCGCCGGACAACCACGACGGTGCGACGACGTCGACCGCCGGCGCGCCGAATATGTCGCGGGCGAGCTGTTGGAGGATCAATCCGACACCGAACGTCACCAGGAGTGTGTCCAGGGGGCGGTCGTACATGCGCTTGATCAGGGTGACCTCGAGGAGAACGCCCATCAGGCCGCCGACGAGGAATCCGATGACGAGCGAGACCAGCAGGGACACCCCGGCATTGGAGATCAGGTATTCCTGCACCGTGTACGCGGTGTAGGACCCGGCCATGATGAACGACCCGTGGGCCATGTTGATCACGCCCATCTGACCGAAGGTCAGGGACAGGCCGAGAGCTGCGAGAAGCAGGATCGAACCGAGACTGAGCCCGGTGAAGAGCTGTCCGATAACGGTTTCCACGTGTCTATCCGTTCGTCGTCGGCGAGTGCCGCGTTCGCCGGGAGGGACCGTGCGCGACCCGTCCCGCGTCGCCGGAGGACGCGGGACGGGTCGTCGACGGTGTCAGTTGCTCAGGCCCTCGGCCCACGGGTACGACTTCAGGTAGGGGTCCGGCTCGATCGGCTGACCCGAATCCCACACCGTGTAGATCAGTCCGTCGCCACGGATCTCACCGATGCGCGCGGTCTTGGTGATGTGGTTGTTCTCGCCGTCGATCGTGACGAGCCCCTCCGGAGCGTCGAAAGTGACTCCGCCGGCCGCCTTCTGGACGTCGGCGACGGCGAACGACTGGGCCTTCTCGACGGTGTTCTTCCACAGGTAGACCGAGACGTAGGCGGCCTCCATCGGGTCGGAGGTCGGCTTGTTGGCACCGTAGGCGGCCTTGTAGTCACGGACGAACGAGGCGTTCACCGGGTTGTCGACGGTCTGGTAGTAGTCCCACGCGACCAGCTGGCCCTCGATGTTGTCCACACCGATACCGCCGACCTCTTCTTCCGCGATGGACACCGAGACGACCGGCATGGCCTGCGGGGTCAGTCCGACGTTCTTGTACTCGCGGAAGAACGCGACGTTGGAATCGCCGTTGAGAGTGTTGAACACGGCGTCGGCGTCGGCGGTACGGACCTTGTTGACGATCGTCGAGAAGTCCGTCGAACCGAGCGGGGTGTAGTCCTCGCCCTTGATCTCGATGCCGTTGGCCTCCGCGTACGCCTTGATGACACGGTTGGCCGTCTGCGGGAAGACATAGTCGCTACCGACGAGGTAGAGCGACTTCACGCCCTCCTCCTTCAGGTACTCCAGGGCCGGCACGATCTGTTGGTTCGTCGTGGCGCCGGTGTAGAAGATGTTCGGCGACGACTCCAGGCCCTCGTACTGCACCGGGTAGTACAGCAGCGAGTTGTTGTCCTCGAAGACCGGCAGCATGGCCTTTCGGCTCGACGACGTCCAACCGCCGAACACCGCTGCGACGCAATCACTCGAGATCAGCTTCTCGGCCTTCTCCGCGAAGATCGTCGGCTCGGAGGCCCCGTCCTCACCGATGAGCTGAATCTGTTTGCCCAGCACTCCGCCGTTGTCGTTGATCTGATCGACGGCGAGCTTGATCGAGTCACGCACGGTGACCTCGGAGATCGCCATGGTGCCCGACAGCGAGTTCAGCGAGCCGACCTTGATGGTGCTCCCGGAGGTGTCGACACACGATTCGGCGCTCGATGCCGATTCCTCGCTGGCCGAACTGCCACAGGCGCTCAGGACCAGCGCCACCGCGGACAGCGCCGCGGGGACCAGGATGCCGTACCGCCGACGGCGTGACCGGGTCGGGGCGGACGGCGGGATGTCCGCCGGCGGGGGGCCGGGCGGCAACGGAACAGACGGCATCGGCGAAGCCTTTCTCATTACGTCTCAGGTCCACTCAGATGGGGGCACGACGAACACGCGGCCTGTCACCGCGTGACCCCCGATGAGATACGCGTCGCAAGCCTTGCGATCTGGCGTATGGGAGGTAAACGTAAATTGACTTTGTTACACCGGCGTGACGTGAGATGAAATCGATGTTTCCGCTTCCGGACCCGCCGTCACGATCTGATGCCCGCGAATTCCGTTGCCTTCATTGATGTTTCGGAGCGACCCGGTTTGACACGAGCGCCCACAGCGGCTAATGGGCGAACGAGGCCTCGATTTCGGCACGGGTACGCTCGGGGTCAGATCCGAGTTCATAGCGCGGAAGCGTGTGCGGCACCGTCGTCCCGTGCGCCACGCGACGACGAGCGGCCGCGAACTCCGGCGCCTCCCCCATCGTCAGATGGGCGGAGTTGATCAGACCCCACACCGCACTCCGGCGCACACGCCGTTCGACCGGATTGGGCGGGCGGTACATGATGAGCTGCTGGGCCCAGCGGGGCATCGTGTCACGGATCGCCCAGTCCACGACGCCCTGGGCCGGGTTGCGTACGTTCAACCCGGTGGCCATCGCATTGCCATGTGTGAGTGCGAGTTTCGGCAGATACTCGGCCAGGCAGGTGAGGGTGTCGGCTTTGGTCGTGGGCAGGTCGGTCCCGCCCAGCGCATGACCGACGCGCACGAATTCCCGGTAATAGCCGTCGAGTTCGGTGCCCCGTAGCGGCCGCGGGTGGTAGATCTCGTGCGCGGTGGCGATACCCCATACGACGGTGGCATAGTTCCAGCGAAGCCAGGCCGGATCATCGGCGTCGTAGGCCGCACCGTCGGGCCGCACACCTTTGATGGTGTGGTGCATCGCGCGCACCGTCCGTGCCAGTCGCTCGGCGGACTCGGTCGAGCCGTACGCGGTCCCCATGAAGAAGGCCAGCGAGTGCCCGAGTCTGGTCATCGCGCCGTCGGGGTCGATGGACAGGGTCGGGGTTCCGTCCTCGCGCCGCCGGACCAGCCGTGAGTGCTGCACACCCATCCAGAAGATGCTCGGGTCGAGACGCTCCAGGTACGACGCGCACTGCAGTCCGAAGATGAGCGCGGGCGTGTGCGAATGGACGTACCAGGTCGCGCTGCCCGGGCCGAACCAACCCGGATCGCCGGCCGGCTTCTCGAAGTCCATCCCGCGGAAGAACTTCGCTCGGACGTGGGCGTCGAACTTGCCGTTCAGCCACGACCCGACGAACTCGTGCGGGAGGGGAACCGGAATCCAGTCGGTCGACGGCAGTCGGAGAGGAGCCATGGACACAGTCATCTGGAGACCTTCCGCTCGGGTCGACCATTGGTCACGGTCGTACCCAGAGTAACTCTTTGGGTACAGTCGTGACCAGATCTGTGCGGGGCACGTTCGCGGCCGACTATGGTGAGCAGATGTCCTCACCGACCCGCTGGGCGGGCGTACCGCTCGCGGACCGGCGCGCGGAGCGTAGAGCGGCCCTGATCGCGGCCGCCTTCGACATCTTCGGAGGCGTCGGCGCGGAAGCCGAGCTGTCAGTCCGCTCGGTGTGTCGATACTGCGGCTACAACACCCGGTACTTCTACGAGAGCTTCTCCGACACCGACGATCTGCTCGGCGCCGTCTACGACACCGCGACCGCGGAACTCGGCGCGGTGGTCGAGGCCGCGATGCGCGAGGCGGGCCCCTCGGTCCGGTCGCGCACCCGCGCGGGTATCCGGGCGGTCCTCGGCCACGCGTCGTCGGATCCGCGGCGCGGCCGCGTGTTGTTCACCGCCGAGGTGACCAATCCTGTTCTCGCCGAACGGCGGGCCACCACCCAGGGCATGCTCCGCGACCTCGCGTTCGCCGAGGCCGACGCCCGCGACACCGACCGCCTGACGAGCCGGGTGCGGGCCGCGATCTTCACCGGCGCGATGTCCGAACTGGTGCAACAGTTCTTGGCCGGCAGCCTGGGTGACGACCTCGACCGCGTCGTCGACGAGGCGATGGCGACCCTCCTGCCTACCCGAGACGTTTCATGAGACCGCGATCGAGGGCCCGGATCATGACCAGGCAGCCGAGGCCGGACAGGATCAGGCCGGACGCGAAGATCGCCGGGAACCCGAACAGGTCGCCGACGATCCCGGCGGCGAACCCGGCCGCGCCCTGCACGCCGACCACCGCGCACGCGAACAAGGTGTAGTCGCTGCCCTCGTAGCCCTTCTGGCACGCATCCATCATCAGGGTGAACACCGCGACGGTCGCCGCGCCACCCAGGATGTGCTCGGCGAGGCTGGCCGTGACCACCAGCGAGAAGCCGCCGACGCCGATCGACGCGACCAGATACAGTCCGAGACTGAGTGTCTGGGTGACACCGCCGACGAGCAGTGCGTGCCGCCGACCGTAGGTGTACGCGAGCCACCCGCCGAGCGCGGCTCCGCCGAGCGCTCCGGCCGACGACAACACACCTTCGACGAGCGCGATCTGGCCCAGTGTGAGTCCGATGTCGGACATGAACGGGCCGACGAGCGCCGACGCCATCGAGTTCCCGAACTTGAACGCGCCGACGACGAGGATGAACGCGATCACGCCCGGACGTCGGAGCCGCGACGACCAGCCCGTCAGCAACAACCCGGGCGACACCCGCTTCGACGGTGTCGGCGGCGCATCGCCGGTCGGTCGGCTCGGCTCACGCGCGAGAAACCACACGCCGACGGTGACCGCGAACAGGAGCACCGCCATCACCACGAACAAGGCACGCCAGCCGGCGAACGAGAACAACCAGAGGAGCCCGCCGCCGCCGGCGATCATGCCGATTCGATACGCGCCCACCTGGATTCCGTTGCCCAGACCGCGCTGACGCGGCTCCAGCATCGACACCGCCAGCCCGTCGGTCGCGATGTCCTGCGTCGCCGACAGCAGGTTGATGACCGCGATGCCGATCAGGAGCCAGACCAGGGACCCGGACAGATCGAGCGTCGCCAAGACGAGTGCGACGACCGCCGACGACAACTGCAGGGACACCAGCCATCTGCGCCGGGTGCCGTAGGCGTCGACATAGGGCGCCCACAGGAATTTCAGGCCCCAGGGCGCGAACAACAGTCCGTACACGCTGATCTGGGTCAGTGAGTAACCCTCCTCGCGGAGGATGACCGGCACCGCCTGGCTGAAGAATCCGTAGGGCAGGCCCTGCGCGAAGTAGAGAACGGTGAGCAGCGACAGCGTGCCGACCGCGAGCCGGCCCGAGCGCACAGTCGACATGGGTGACATCATGCCGCACCGATGCGAGTGCGGCGGTGGGCGGCCGGTCAGCGTGCCCGGTGACGCGTCAGGGCGAGCCGGTGGCGCGCGATGCGATGCCGTCGAGAATGAGCTGCAGCCCGAATTCACGGTCGTCGGACTCCCCGCCCGCGCTCTGCATCGCCGCGAACAGGTACGGGTACTGCGCGGGATCGGCGAGACCGGTCAGCACCTGCTCGAAGTCCGACTCCACATCGGTACCCGTCGCACGACGCATCTCGATCTCCAGCCGGGTTGCCGACAGCACATACTGGGCGAGCAGGCCGAGGATCTCGAGTTTGTCGTCACCGGGCAGGTCGAAGTCCTTCAGGATCTCGAAACCCGCCTCCATCCAACGCATTCGACGCGGCCCCGGGACCGCGACCGTCAGCGGCAGTTCGAGGAACCAGGGGCGTTCGACCATGCCGTCGATCTGCGCCCGCGTCCACGCCGCCAGATCCTCGCGCCACTCCCCTCGGCGCGGCGGCAACGCGAGCTGACCCGCCACCGCGTCCACCATGAGGCTCAGCAGCTGAGCCTTGCCGGACACGTGGCGATACAGGGCCATGGCCGAACAGCCGAGCGCCTCACCCACGCGCGCCATGGAAACCGCGTCGAGGCCGTCGGTGTCGGCGATCGCGATCGCGGCGTCGACGATGCGGTCGAGATCGAGGGCCGGTTTGGGACCACGGCTGCCCGCCCTGCCACCAGTCCACAGCCGTTGCAGCGTCCCGTCCCCACCCTCTGCCATTCGCGGTCCTCTCGGTCGGCGACCCTTGCCGTCGCGCACAACTGCGTCTACTGTACGCAGTTACCGACATAAACAGTTTCGGACCTAAACAGATCGGAGTCCGACATGACCGTCCCGGACCGTTCGTCACCCATGCCGGTCGAGGCCGTCGGCCTCACGAAATCGTTGGGCCGCGGGGACTCCCGGGTGCCCGTCCTGCGCGGGCTCGACCTCGACGTCGGTGCCGGGGAGGTCGTCGCCCTGCTCGGCCCCAACGGCGCGGGTAAGACGACCACGGTGCGCATCCTGTCCACCCTCACCCGCCCCGACGGGGGGACCGCGCGTGTCGGCGGCTTCGACGTCGTCGCCGATCGCCGCCGGGTCCGCGAGATCATCAGTCTCACCGGGCAATACGCGGCCGTCGACGACAAACTCACCGGTCGCGAGAACCTGAGGATGATGGGTCGGCTCGCGCACCATCCCCGCCGCACCGTCGATCACCGCGTCGACGAACTCCTGCTCGCCTTCGATCTCACCGACGCCGCCGACCGACTGGTCGCGACGTACTCCGGCGGTATGCGCCGGCGTCTCGATCTCGCCGCGGGACTCCTCGACCGGCCGGTGGTCCTCTTCCTCGACGAGCCGACCACCGGCCTCGACCCGCGCAGCCGTCAGATGCTCTGGCAGGTGATCGACGACGTGGTCGCGCAGGGGACGGCGGTCCTTTTGACCACGCAGTATCTGGAGGAGGCGGACCGCCTCGCCGACCGCGTGGCCCTCATCAGTGGCGGCCGGATCGGGACCGCCGGTACACCGGCCGACCTGAAACGCCGCGTCGGCGAGGCCGCGCTCGAGTTCGTCGTGCCGACTGCGGCCGACGCCGCCGCACTGGCCTCCGACCTGGCGGCTTTCGGGCCGTCGGTCCAGTCGACCATCGTCCGCGTGCCCACCGACCGGTCGGTGGCCCACACACGCGCGGTCCTCGATCTCGCCGATCGGACCGTCGCCACCGTCGATTCCTGGGAATTGCGTTCTCCCACACTGGACGACGTGTTTCTCGCGGCGACCGGACAACCCGCCGAACCGGCCACCGGGAACGAGGTCGCGGCATGAGTCTCACCACTGCCCTCGCCGAGCGCTCGTCGTCGAAGCGACTTCGGCACCTGCAGATCGACGCGACCACGATGTTCGGGCGATCGCTGCGGATGATGAGCCGCGATCCGGACGAGTTGATCCTCGCGCTCGTCCTGCCGATCGCCATCATGCTGATGTTCGTCTACGTCTTCGGCGGCGCGATGTCGGTGGGTACCGACTACATCACCTACGCGACTCCGGGAGTCATCCTGCTGTGCGCGGGTTACGGCGCGTCCAATACCGCACTGGCGGTGGCGAACGACATGAGCGGCGGCGTCATCGACCGCTTTCGGTCGATGCCCATCGTGGGCGCGACCATGGTGCTCGGCCATGTCGCGGCCAGCCTGGTGAAGAATTCCGTGTCCACCGCGGTCGTCCTGATCGTCGCGGTCGCCATCGGTTTCCGGCCGTCGGCGTCGCTGTTCGAATGGTTCGGTGCCGCCGGGATGGTCCTCGCCTACATCCTGGCCATCACCTGCCTCGCCGCGTTCATCGGCGTGGCGGTGCGAACGCCCGCCGCGGCAGGCGGTTTCGGCTTCGTCATGCTCTTCCTGCCGTATGTCTCGAGTGCGTTCGTGCCACCCGAGACGATGCCGGCCTGGCTGCGCGGCTTCGCCGAGGCACAACCGGTCACACCGGTCATCGAGTCCATTCGAGCCCTGCTGGTCGGCATGGGCACCGGCGGGTCACCGGTGCACGATCTGACCTCGACAGCGGTGACGGGCCTGGCCTGGTGCGCGGCGATCGCGCTGGTGTCACTCGTGGCGGCCGGCTGGGTGTTCGCGCGCAAAGGGCGGTGAGGCGAGGACGGCCGACTAGCCTGTCGCGCCACGGGTGAACGGTGTTGCCGCCTTCTGCGGCGAGGCGCCGGGCCGGGGGCGGTACCCGCTCACGATGGACATTCGGTTGAACGCGTTGATGGTCACCGCCGCCCAGATCAGCACCGCGGTCTGGTCGGTGTCGAGGATGTCCGTCGCCCGGTCGTAGGCGAGGTCGGCCGCGTCGTGCGCCGGCAGTTCGGTGACGAGTTCGGCGATCTCCAGGGCCGCCTGCTCGACGTCGTCGTAGAGGTCCGGCGCATCCCGCCACCCGGCCATGACGTCGATCTGCTGCGTCGTCAGACCCGCGGTGCGGCCCAGTTGCGCATGGAGATCCATGCAGAAGCCGCAACCGTTGAGCTGCGAACACCGCAGGTTCACCAGTTCCACGAGGGACCGACTCAGCCCGATCGATTCGGCGGCCGCGGCGACCTCGGCCGATACCGCGATCAGCTTTCGGTAGACCTGCGGCGTGGTCTTGTCGATTCGCACCCGTTGCGCAGGCATGGCCCCACAGTAGACATCAGCCCGTCACACTGGGAAACAGACATCAGCCCGCCATCGCGGGAAACGCCAGCGCCACGAGCATGAGGGCGAACAGGAACCACGCCGCGCCCTGCCACATCGGCCAGGTGCCGCCCCGGCGATAGGTGCGGTAGGCGTTGACCAGCGCACCGATCCCGCCGAGAAGGAACACACCGGGGACGAGCGACGCGAGGGCGATGTTGGCGGGGTCGACGGCGAGGAAGACCGCGCAGGCCACCGCGCCGAGCGCGACGACGGCCACGACATACAGGGCCGCGGACCGGTAGCTTCCGGTGTCCTGCCAGCGCTTCTCGACGTCGGCGCGTCCACGGTCGGCGGCATTGTGCGGATCAGTCATGGCCCAGCGATACCCTGCCGGGCCGTCCGGCAATCACGTAGCCGCGCACCCCGTCACACGAATCCCCCACCCCTGATGGGTAGGACTACTCATCCATGCCGGGGCGCGACCGGTCATCGTCGACACATGAACTCTCCCAGCAGCACATTCGGCGGCGATCCGAGTACTGCCACCCTGGCGCGGATCTCGACCGAGTTCGACGCTATAGCACGCCAGATGTCCACCGTGTCAGCCGAATTCGCCGAGCTTCGACGCATCGTCGCCCAGCCCGACGAGCCTGCTCGCGACGTCGCCCCCGCACCGCAATCCGCCGCACCGAAACCTTCCGGGCAGCCACCCGCCGCCGGCCTCACCCCACCGACGGTGGCGGCAGCTCCTGCGCAGGCCGCGGGACCCCGGCCCACACCCCCGTCCCGGCCCTGGTTGCCGACGGCGCCACCAGTCGGCCATCAACGACCCCCGATCGCTCCGCCGGTCCCGCAAGGTCCTCCGCCGATGCCGCGCCCGGCGAGTGCGCGACCGTATCCGCCGGTCGCGTCGCCTCCGCGGCCGGCCGGGCCGTCGATGTCCGAACGGATCGGCGCGGCCGCCGAACGCGGATTGATCGGCAAGATCCTCGCCACCGCCGGCGTGGGCGTGACCCTCATCGGTGTCGCACTGCTCCTCGTCCTGGCCGCACAGGCCGGATTGCTCCGCCCGGAATTCCGCGTCGCGGGTGGCGCGGTCCTCGCCGCGGCGCTCGTCGCCGGCGGGATCTGGTCGCGCGGGCGGGCCGACGGCCGGATCGGTGCCATCGCGCTGACGGCCACCGGGATCGCGGCGGGTTACCTCGACGTCCTGGCCGCGACCAAGATCTACGACTGGTTGCCCATCGTCGTGGGCCTCGGCGTCGCGGGACTCGTCGCCGCGGGTGGTCTCGCGCTGACCCATCGGTGGCGCAGCGAACACCTGGGGCTGCTCGTCGTCGTGCCGTTGATCGCTCTGGCACCGGTGCTCACCGGCGGACTGGACACCACCCTCATCGCGTTCATGGTGGTCCTCGCCGCGGCATCGGCGTGGGTCCAGCTCGGTCGCGACTGGATCTGGCTGCATGCCGTGCGGCTCGCCGCGCCCACGATTCCGTTGACCCTGGTCGGTGTCCTCGCGCTGGCCGGGTGGACGTCGGCCGGTGCCGCCGACACCGTCTTCGCGGCCGCGGTCGTCGTGGTCGTCGTGCTGGGGGTCGCCGGCGCCCTGATCGCGATGCCCACCACGCAGTTCCGGGAGACGCTGGCCGGTCTGGCGAGTGCGACGACCATCCCCGCGTTGTTCGCCGGAGCGGTGATGAACATGCCGGGCGCGGTGATCCTGCAGACCTGCATCGCAGGCGCGCTGATCGGAACCGTGTTGATCGGATCGGGGCTTCCCGACTCGCGTACCGGCTCCACCCCGCGCGTGCCCGACGTCGTTGCGCAGATCTGGTCCGCGACCGCCCTTCTGCTGCTGTTCGTCGCCGTTCTGGTGGCCTTCGACGGCACGGTCGCGATCACCGTCCTGCTCGGCCTGGCAACGGTGACCGCGCTTGTCGCCCGGACATGGTCGACGACCTCGCGGGTACTTCTCGCCGGTGGCTCGGTCCTGTGGGCCATCGGTTTCGCGGCGCTACTCGACGCGGCGCCGCCGTATGTGCTCGCCGATGCGGACCTGATGCGACGCGACGCGTCTCTGGGGATCGTCGTGGCGAGTGTGTTCGCGGCCGTCGGCGCCCTGGTCCTGGCCGCCGGGTGGGCCCGCCTCACCGACGAGAAGGTCTCGCGCGCAGCCCATATCGCCGCCGGAGTGGTCGTCGTCTACGCACTCACCGCGATCAGTGTGACCGCGGGCGTCCTGGTCGCCGGATCGGACGGCTTCCTCGCCGGTCACGTGCTGGCGACCACCTGCTGGATGGTCCTCGCGGGGACGGCGCTGGCCTATGCGCGGCGTCGTACCGGTGCCGCACGTACCGCCGCGGTCACCGGGGGTCTCGTCCTCGTCGCCGCCGCGATGGCGAAACTGTTCCTCTTCGACCTGGCCACCCTCGACGGGATCTTCCGCGTGATCGTGTTCATCGTGACCGGACTCATCCTGCTCGGCCTGGGCGCCTGGTACGCCCGCGCCCTCCAGGACGACCCGGCCGAGCCGGATTCGGCGACAGCCGTATGACCCTGCCGAACGGTATGACGTCGTGCCCGGAATGCGGGCACGACGTCATACGGGTCGGCGTCGGGACTAAGCGGTCGTCGTACGGACCGGCGCGGCCACGTCGACCTCGGTCGTCGCGTCGTGGGCGGGGGGTCGACGATCCGGAGCGGTCCGTACATGGGTGAAGTACAGCGTCAGACCGACGAAGGTGAGTCCGCCGACGAGATTGCCGATCACCGTGGGGATCTCGTTCCAGACGAGGTAGTCGGCGATCGAGAAGTCACCGCCGAGCATGAGACCCGAGGGGAAGAGGAACATGTTGACGATCGAGTGCTCGAAGCCCATGTAGAAGAACAGCATGATCGGCATCCACATCCCGATCACCTTGCCGGGCAGGGATGTCGACATCATCGCGGCGACGACACCGGTGGACACCATCCAGTTGCACAGCACGCCGCGGATGAACAGCGTCAGCATGCCGGCGGCCCCGTGCTCGGCGTAACCGACGGTACGGCTGTGGCCGATCTCGCCGAGCCGCTGTCCCACCTCGTCGGGTGCGACGCTGAATCCATAGGTCAGGATGACTGCCATCATCACCGCGACCAGGATGGCGCCGAGGAAGTTCCCGAGGAACACCAGACCCCAGTTGCGCAGCATCGACCGGACCGTGACTCCTCGTCGCTTGTCGAGCAGTGCGAGAGGCACCAGCGTGAACACACCGGTGAGCAGGTCGAATCCCATCAGGTAGAGCAGGATGAAGCCGACCGGGAACAACAGCGCACCGACCAGCGGCTGGCCGGTCTGCACGGTGACGGTCACTGCGAAGGCCGCGGCCAGAGCCAGGATCGCGCCGGCCATGAACGCCCTGATCAGGGTGTCGCGGGTGGACATGAACGCCTTGGACTCGCCGGCGTCGACCATCTTCACCGCGAATTCGGACGGTTTCACATAGGACATGTGGTTCTCCTCGAACTCCTCAGTTGATGCGCCCATGGAACCGAGGCCACATGTCCGTTCGGTGTCATCGACGAGTCTCCCTGTTACACCGCCCTCACTCGGTCCAGGTCGCGGTGTGAAGTTCTGGTGTCGTCGCGGTCGGCGGTGGGCGTGTCGATCGTGTGAACACTGCCGAAAGTCGCTGACTCGACTTGGCATCGTGCCCGCCGATGGGCAATGTGGGTGTGGTCCAACACTATCGATGGAGATGACGATGACCACCCCGATCATGCCGAAAACCGATGCCGCAGAGCTGATCAACGCCGCGCGAATTCGCCAGGGACTGACGTGGGCGACAATTGCCGAGAAGATCGACGCCCCGCTGGTCTGGACCGTCGCTGCGCTGCTGGGCAAACATCCGGTCCCGGCCACGAAGGCCACCGCCGTGGTGGAACTGCTCGGCCTCGGCGAGGGCGTCGCCGAGAGTCTGCGACAACAGCCGACGCGGACACCCGACGAGGCGGCGACGAGCGATCCCACCATCTACCGCTTCTACGAGGCGCTCGACGTCTACGGGCCCGCGCTGAAGGCACTCATCCACGAGGAGTTCGGCGACGGCATCATGAGCGCCATCAACTTCAACATCGACATCCGACGCCGGCCCGACCCGAACGGCGACCGCGTGGTCGTGACCTTCGACGGGAAATTCCTCGACTACAACTGGTGAGCCACCTGGTGAACCTCGCGGGTCACCGAACGCAAGGCCAGCATCGTCGTCAGGTAGACGGCCGGGTCGGTGGGGTCGAAACGGAGGACCGCCCGGATCCGTTCGAGCCGCTGATAGAGGCTCTGCCTGCCGATGTGGAGCGCCGCGGCCGACCGCGTCGCGCTGCAGCCGTGCGCCAGGTGCACCGCCAGGGTCCGGACGAGGTCCGACGAGGAGCGTCCATCGGCCGCGACGAGTGGTTCCACCAGGGACCGCAGCTCCGTCCGAAGAGCGGGATCCAGCGCACCGATCGCCTCGTCGACGAGGAGTTCGCGCGAGGTGAACACCCGTCGTCCCGTCCCGAGGCCCGCGGCGGTGGACGCCGCGAGCCCGAGTTGCCGCCCGCATCGGCGCAGTGAGGCGGAGAGGACGGACGCCACATCCGCGCCGGGCCCGACATCGTCGATGACACAGGGGTTTCCGACGACGACCGTGGTGCGTCCGATTCGGTTGCCCTGCTGTGTCAACGAGGACGCCACCCGGTCGACCGGGTCGGTGGCGCCCTCTCCTCCCCCGGCCGGCACCGCGGCCAGTGCGTAGACCGTGGCGTCGACGATGCTGCGTGCCACCGAATCCAACTCGGCGCCGGCGACCGAGGCATCGGCCATCCGCGGGTCAGGGGCCTCCGCCGCAAGGGGCACCACCACGGTGGGCGCCCCCACGGACACCCCCGCGGCGGCCAGGCGTGCCCGCAGATCCGCGGGTCGCATCGGTCTGCCGTCGACCAGGTCTTCGACGAGCCGCGCGGCCAGGGCCGAACCCCGGACCCCGGTCCGGGTCAGGCCGACCGCCACCGGACCGGCGGCCGCACGCAACAGACTCTGCGCGAACGGGATCGGGCCGGCGTCGGTGCGCTCGCCCACGATCAGCCGGGCGATCGGACGCCCCTTGCTGTGGACCGTGGCGTCCGACACGGCCCGGTCGACGACCCGCCACGCCGCCGAGTCGTCGTCGACGCCGTGCGCGGACAGCAGCGCCCCGGATGTGGACACGAGAACGACAGGCGCATGCAGGGTTTCGGCCACATGGCCGAGCATCGGCGCGACCCCCGCTCCGGCCGCCAGGTCGTCGTGGAGTGATTCCACGAGAGTCGAGCGGACTCGTAACTCGTCGACCTCGCGGGCGGCGATCGCGGTGTTGACCGCTCGGCACACGTCGATGAAGGGGACCACCGCCCGGAGTTCGATGATCGGCAGCCGGACCGCCGATCCCGCCCGCACCATCTCCTCGGGTACCGCCTCGAACGTCCGACCCACTTCGATCGCGACCGCCGCGACCCCGCGCTGCGACAGGTCCTGCACATAGTGCTTGCGGGTGCCGGCATCGAGTCCGCGCAGACCGAGCCCCGTCGTGAGCAGCAACTCGCCGCCGGTGAGCAGCGGCCCGATCTCGTAGATCTCGCTCGAATGCACCCACCGCACCGGTGCGTCGAGACGTTCGTGGCCGCTCAGAACCCGCGGCTCGGCGACCGCCAGGTGGTCGTCGAGGATCTCCCGAAGCGTCGGGCTGGCGGTATCCGTCGGGGGTCGATCGAGCGTCATGGACGAAGACAATATGCACCGGCGGCCTCGGCCGCAGTACGACGATCTGTCAGTTGTCACCGTCGGAGCCACCCGGCACTCTCGAAGCATGACGATCTCGCTGCCCGGCCATGCCGGTCTCGACGTGTCCGGGATGCTCGACGTCGCCTACCGGGAGGCACGGACGAGCCTCGACGAGGGCGGCATCCCGATCGGCGCGGCCCTCTTCGCGGCCGACGGCACGCTGCTCGGCGCGGGCCACAATCGGCGCGTGCAGGCCGACGATCCGTCGGCCCACGGCGAGACGGATGCCTTCCGCGCCGCGGGGCGGCAACGGGATTACGGGCCGACGATCATGGTGACGACCCTGTCGCCGTGCTGGTACTGCTCCGGCCTCATCCGCCAATTCGGCATCGGCACGGTCGTCATCGGCGAAAACACCTCGTTCTACGGCGGAGAGGACTGGTTGCGTGAGCACGGTGTCGAGGTCATCGTGCTCGACGACGAGCGGTGCGCGGAGATGATGTCGTCGTACATCGCGGCCAATCCTGCGGTGTGGAACGAGGACATCGGGGTCGCCCCGGCCGACGAGAACGTGGAGATGTCATGACCGACAGCCCGGTACTCACCGTCGACCTTCGGGAGTGGCAGGCCGGAGGTGCTGCCGCGCAACGGGTCTGCGCCGCTGTCGATGAATCCCTGCAGCAGGCCGGGTTCCTGCTCGTCACCGGGCACGGACTCGATCCCGAGTTGCCGAGCTCCCTTCGCGCGGCGGCCCGTCGGTTCTTCGCTCTCCCGGCCGACGTCAAGAGCCGGTACTCCGCCGGTGTCGGCGGCCGCGGTTGGATCGGTCCCGGCAAGGAGGCCAACGGTTTCGCCGAGGGCACCGAGACCCCGCCGGACCTGAAGGAGTCGTTCACCTCCGGTGCGCAGACGCCGGTGGGCATACCCGAGATCGACGGGTACTGGTTCGCCCCCGACGTGTGGCCGGCAGAGACGCCCGAACTCCGAGAACTGTTCACGGCGTGGACGTCTCAGATGCGGCGGCTGTCCGACGACCTGCTGGCGCTGATGGCCGCCGCACTCGGCCTCGTCGGCCCGGACAATCCGTTCCGCGACCTCGCGTCGAAGCCGACGTGGTCGTCCAACATCAACCACTACCCGCCGCTGCACGACGTCGGAACCCCCGAACCCGGCCAGTTCCGCATCGGACCGCACACCGACTTCGGCACCGTCACCATCCTCGACCGCGAACCCGGCGCCGGTGGATTACAGGTCTACAGCGAGCATTCGGGGTGGGCCGACGCACCGTGGAACCCCGACGCCCTGACCGTCAACATCGGGGACATCCTCGAGTACTGGTCGGCCGGGCGCTGGCCCGCTGGCCGGCACCGCGTCCTGCCACCGCAACCCGACGCACCCGCCGAGGACCTCGTCTCGCTGATCTTCTTCTACGAACTCGATCACGACGCCCTCGTCTCCCCCGTCGCCCCACCCGTGGGCCGCCGCGCCGGACTCGAACCGGTGGTGTCCGGGGACTTCATCCGGCAGCGCCTCGACGCGATCACCGTCGGCTGAGACCTGGCCCTCCACTCCCGAGGCGGAAAAGCGCGAACCCCCTCCGCTCCCTGAGGAGCGCCCGGAGCTTGCGGAGGTCGCGTCACGAAGGGTCCGGCGACCGAGGGTTGCGTAACCCTTCGTGACGCTCGCAGGCTCGCTCCTCAGGGAGCAGAGTGCTTTCGTGGTTCACGACGGGCGCCAGGCCGCAGATACTGAGGTGCTAGGTGCGCGACCCCCGCTCCCTGAGGTGCGAGGAGCGATAGCGACGAGCCTCTAAGGGTCTGGTGGGAATGTTCCTGTAGCCATTAGCCTTCGAGGCTCGCTTTACTCGCACCCTGGGGAGCGGCCGGCCGGCCCGGAAAAGCTCGTCCCCGTGAGCAGGGTCGAAGGGCAATGTGCCCTTCGATCCTGCTGAGGGGGACGCGAATTCACGCGTAGCGCCAGACCGCTGGAGCGGCCCGGCGTCGTCAACGCGGTTCCGGTCCGGTGACCAGCGGGAGCGACGGGTCGTTGGCCCACGCAGTCATCGATCCGTCGTAGACCGCGACGTCGTCGCGACCGACGAGGGCGAGCGCGTGCGCGATCCCGGTGGCCGCGATGCCGCCTCCGCAGTACGTCACGACCTTGGTGTCGTCGGCCAGCAACCCGGCCGCTTCGAATTCCCGGCGTAGCTCCTCGACCGGGCGGAGGTCGCCGGTCTCGGCGTCGTGGATCGAGAACACCGGGAGATTCACCGATCCCGGGATGTGGCCCTGACGGGCGCACGTGGTGGTCTCACCCCGATAAGTCGCCTCGTCGAGGACGTTGACCAGCAGCGTCGACGGATCATCAAGCGCGGCAGCGACCTCCGTGGTCGAGCGCAACAGTTCGGGACGACGCGTCCCGTGAAAAGTACGCGGGGTGACGGTCGACTCGGCATCGGTCACCGGGGCGCCGGCCGCCTTCCAGGCCGGCAGGCCGCCGTCGAGCACGGTCACGGCGTCGAAACCCTCGAGTCGCAGGTGCCACCAGAAGCGCGTTGCCCAGAACCCCTCGAGCTGGTCGTACACCACGACGGTCGCCCCGTCTCCGATCCCCAACGCCGATGCGGCCGTGGCGAACTGCTCGGATGACGGGACCGTCCACGGTTCGGGGCTGTCGGCGTCGGCGAAGTCGGTCAGCAGATCGGCGAACACCGCACCCGGGATGTGTTCCGCGCGAAAGGACTCCGCTCCCGATTCGGGGACATATGGCCCCTCTTTCGGAATCGGGAGATGGGTGGTCGCATCGACGATGACCACGGTGGGGTCGTCGAGCCGCTCCCGCAACCAGGCGACGTCGACCAGCGGGGGCAGGACAGATGTACTCATCGGAACCTCTCGAGAAACGGGCAAAACACCCCCGACGTCACCGAGACTAGGTGCCCGTCGGCTTCTCGGCACCGTGCCGAATCTCACCGAGCACGACGGTTGACGCACGTACGAGACCGATGCGTCGTGTCGCGGCGGCGTACGGCCCCGTCGCCGTCAGGCGCGCTCGCGCATCACTCCGACGTGGCGGACCGTCCCGGAGATGCCCGGGATCTGTTTCACCGGCGACCAGGTGCGCATCCCATCGGTGCTGTCGGAGTACAGATATCGACCGTTCCGGTAGGCGTCGAGGTACATCCGCCAGGCGCCGTTCGGTAGCTGGACGACGGCCGGACCCTCCACGAGACGACCCCAGTTGCCCGGCGGCACGAACCGGTAGGGCCCGTACAGCGAGCCCGAGACCGCGTGCTCGATGAACTTTCGCGTCTCGTTCTTGGTGAATGCATGATAGATCGGCCCGACCTTGATGACCGTGGTGTCGATGTGGTCGGCGCCGATGCTCAACAGCGGCACGGGCGGACTCCACATCCGCAGCCCAGGATCGAGCGCCGTCATCACGTACGGGACGAAACCACCACCGGTCGACATCGACAGGATCACGTTGACCCGGCCACCCTCCACGAACCATTCGGGCGCCCAGGCCTTGGTCGTGAACGGCGACAACGACGGACCGTCACTCGAACCCGCCGACCCGGACGAGCCGGACGAACCTGATCCGCTCGAGCCGAATCCCTTGCCGTCACCGGTCCCCGGCAGGAACGCACAGCACAGCGGCACCGGCCAGTTGTACAGGAAGTTCCAGTTGACGCGGTCGCGGCTGCGCGCGAACCCGATACTCGCCCCGTCGGCGGTCGTGTACGTCACGTAATACCAGCCGTCGGTGTGCCGGAAGATGCTCGCATCCCGGACGTAGCCCGTCGGCGGCCGGTACGCGGACCTGCGCACCAGGGTGTACTCGAGGCCGTCGGAGGACTTGTACACGTCCATGTCGCGCGCACTCGCATTGCTGAACGCGACCATCGTGTACCGCCAACCCGAGGGCGCGGCGGCACTGCTCGCCGGCGTCGGGACGAGAAGCCCGGCCACCGCGAGCAGGACCACGATGGCCGCGGCGAGCACGGTTCGTCTGGAAGGAGTCACCGATGCAGTATCGACGACGAACGGCGCACGATGTGCAACTTTCACCCGGAAGGTCGTCAGGTTGTTCCTGCACAGTGGATTTGACGTGGCCGAGCGGCCATTCGTCTCAGTCGGGCGTCCCAGTCGTCCGTCTGCCCGACGCCCGCAACCGGCTGTCGAGTTCGGCCATCAGGCGGGCCGTCCGCGATGCGCCGACCCCCGGTTCCGGGTACCGACACAGCACATCGATGAGCTCGGGTGGTGTCCGGTTGCACACGGCCGCGATCATCTCGTTCCCCACCGTCGGGTCTCCGCCGCTGTCGAGTTCGGCGATGTATACCCGGTTCACCGCGGCCCGTAGGATGTGACCGACCTGGTGCGCTTTCGCGATCGGATGCAGATATGCCGCCGCCGCTGCGTCGCCCGCGGCTTGGGCGGCCAGTCGAGCGGTCTCCGACGGCGCGTCCTTCGCGGCCCGATGCGCTGCGAAGGCCGCCGTCCGCTGTCGCGTCGATCTGCGTGCGCCGGCGGCGAATTCCCGGGCCGCCTCGATGGCCGCGCGGGGACGCGGGTCGTCGGGTCGCGTTCGCTCGAAGACCGGCAGCACTTCATCGGCCCACTCCGTGGCACAGCGCACGACGACCCGCAGGTCGTCGTCGGTCAACTCGAAGTCCGCCATCGACCGAACGCTAGCAGTGTCCTCACACGGTCGCCGACAACCCGCCGCCATCCGGATCGCGGAGCATCGAATGGACGACGAGGTTCGTGTCGACCGGAGTCGTTGCGGTGACGACGAACCCGGCACGTTCGTAGATCATCACATTGCGATCGTCGGAGGTCTCGAGCGCGACGCACGCACCCGGAGGAGAAGTCCTGTCGTCGACCGCGGCGAGTCCGGCGCGGACCAGCGCGCTTCCCAGCCCCTTGCCCTGGCGGTCCGGGTGGACTCCGAGTGTCGCCAGGTTCCATGCGCCTGCCGGGTGCGCAGGGGTCTCGGCCCGGGCGACCGCGGCCAGCCGATCGCCGTGCAGGGCGGCCGCTTCGGCCTGAAACTGTCCATCCGGGTCCGGCACATCCGGGGGCAGCAGGGCGATCACGCCGCACCGGTCCGTGGTGACCAGCACGACACCGTGGTCGAAGGCGTATCCCAGATACATCCGTTGTAGTCGGTGCAACCGTTCCCGATAGCCGTCCTCGGGAATGGACCATCGAGTCCAGGGATAGGCGTCGAAAGCGGCGGCGAGAGTGCCGGCGGCATCGTCGAGATCCGCGATGATCGCGTGGTCGATGGAAATGTCAATGTCCTCGAGGGTCGAGTCGGATGCGGGTGGTCGGCGGGTCACATTACCGCGGAACCACATTCGGTCGACACTGATATTTCGTGGCGCGGGAAATCCGCAGTGGACAGGTCAGAGACACCTGAGAGTCCTCGTCGAGCTTGTCAGCAAATCCGCAGGATTTCCGTAGCCCTGTTCACATGAGGCGCAGGCATCGTGGTGCCGTGAACACGCCCCAGACCCCCATTCCCGACGACGACCACGACCCGATCACCGAACCCTTTGCGCCGCCGCGCGGACCGGTGCCGCCGCCCGGGCCCTGGGCGATGAACCCGCGGGCCACCCCGCCGCCATTCGTCTCACCCCCGCCGCCTCCTCCGGTCGCGCGGCAGCGGGCCGGCGTGACGAAGCCGATCATCGTCACCGCGCTCCTCGCGGGACTGCTCGGCGGCGCCGTCGGCATGGGAGGCAGTTCGCTGCTCGGGCACGACGCCGCGTCGGTACCGATCCTCAACTCGCAACCGGCCGCCGCGGCCAACGCCGCCGACGCGCAACCCGGTTCGGTGACGTATGCCGCGAGCGTGGCGTCGAAATCGACGGCCGACATCAAGGTCCAGACCGCGAACGGCACGGCAGTGGGCAGCGGTATCGTCCTCTCCCCCGACGGTTACGTCCTGACGAACCACCACGTCGTCGCCGGGGCCGGCTCCGGCAGCACGATCGTCGTCACCACCGGCGACGGGCATCAGCACAACGCCACCGTCACCGGCAACGCCCCGTCGTACGATCTCGCGGTCATCAAGCTCGAGGGTGCGTCGGGCCTGACCCCGGCGGCACTCGGTGACTCGGACGCATTGAAGGTCGGCCAGCAGGTGGTCGCCGTCGGCAGCCCGGACAGCCTGACCAACACGGTGACCTCCGGCATCGTCAGCGCGCTGTCGCGGACGGTGACCGCCGGCGACGCCAGTGGTTCGTCGCTCACCGTGTACAACGGTCTGCAGACCGACACCCCCATCAACCCGGGCAATTCCGGTGGGCCACTGGTGAATCTGCAGGGGCAGGTGATCGCGGTCAATTCGGCGGTGGACACCGGCCAGGCCGCGTCCGGTGGGCCGCAGTCCTTCGGGTTGGGTTTCGCGATCCCGATCAACACCGCCAAGCGCATCGCCAATCAACTGTTGCAGGACGGTCAGGCCACCAAACCCGTGATGGGAGTGTCGGGTTCACTGTCGGCGGGCGACCGGACCGAGGGCGCGACCGTCTCGTCGGTGCAGCGTGGCGGGCCCGCGGCAGATGCGGGTATCCGGCAGGGCGACGTCATCACCAAGGTCGGGGACACCACCGTCTCCGACTACGCCGACCTGATGGCGCAGATCCTCACCCACGAGCCGGGTGAGACCGTGCCGGTGACCATCGGTTCCGGTTCGGGTGCCCGGACGGTCCAGGTGAAGCTGGGCAGTGCCGTCGACGAGCAGGAGACGACGGTGCCGGAATCCGGCAGCGGATCGGGCGGTTCCCCGTTGCCGTTCGGCGGCAGCCCCTTCGGTCAGAACCCGTGACCCGAGCTGCGCCGGATCAGCCCGGCGAGAGTCGTTGGGCGAGCATGACGAGGATGTCGCTCGGCCCGCGCACGTAGGTCAGTTTGTACACGTCCTCATAGGTGGCGACGCCGCGCACGGGATGACACCCGTGCCGTGCCGCCACCTCGAGGGCCTCGTCGATGTCGTCGACCGAGAACGCGACGCGGTGCATCCCGATGTCGTTGGGTTGCGTGGGTGGCGTCTCGATGGCCTCGGGGTGGATGTATTCGAACAGTTCGAGCCGCCCGTGACCGTCGGGGGTCTGCAGCATCGCCACCTTCACGTGGTTGCCGTCGAGCCCGACCGCCGTGTCGGCCCACTCCCCGCGGACCGTGTCCCGGCCGATGACGTCGAGACCGAGGTCGGTGAAGAAGGCGATCGCGGCATCGAGGTCACGCACGGCGATGGCGACGTTCTCGAGTGTGATGGGCATGGAGGTCACGCTAGTGGGCGCCGCTGCCGGATACGACTCGTCCGACGAACCTCATCTCGACCGATGGACTTCGATCGAGGTCTGGCTGTCGAGTCGAGGTCTGGCGGTCGCTTCGTCAGACGCGGTACTTGGTCAGCAGCTCGTGCGGTAGGTGGCACGCGCTCTTCGGAAACCGCGCGAGCCGATCCTGGTGCTCGTCGGCGCTACGGACGTAGTTCGTCAGCGGGAGCACCTCGACGGCGATGCGATCCGCGTCGGCCCGCGCACCGATGAAGAGTCGCGCCTGGTCGAGGTGCTCGGGCCGGTCGGAATACACACCAGTGCGGTATTTTTCGCCGACGTCGGGACCCTGTCGGTTCACGCTGTACGGGTCGATGATCTCGAAGAGATACGAGACCAACTGCTCGACGCTCACGACAGCCGGATCGAACCGGGTCCGCACGCATTCGGCGTAGCCGTCGTACTCACCGTCGAGGGTGTGGCTCGTGCCGTTGGCCCGGCCGGCCTCGGTGAAGGTCACACCCGGCAGCGTCGCGACGAATGCCTGCACACCCCACAGGCAACCGCCCGCGAGGTAGAGCTCGTCGTTCGGCGGCACGGAAGTCATCGTTTGCCTATACGTTGAACCGGAACTCGACGACGTCACCGTCTTTCATGACGTAGTCCTTGCCCTCCATGCGCACCTTGCCGGCGGACTTGGCCGCGGCCATCGAGCCGGCGGCGTCGAGGTCGTCGAACGAGACGATCTCGGCCTTGATGAAGCCCTTTTCGAAGTCGGTGTGGATGACACCGGCCGCCTTGGGCGCGGTGTCGCCCTGGTGGATGGTCCAGGCACGGGATTCCTTGGGGCCGGCCGTGAGGTAGGTCTGCAGGCCCAAGGTGTGAAAACCGGCGCGCGCCAACGAGGTCAGGCCCGGCTCGTCCTGCCCGATCGAGTCGAGCAGCTCCTGGGCGTCCTCCTCGTCGAGTTCGAGGAGTTCGCTCTCGACCTTGGCGTCGAGGAACACCGCGTCGGCGGGTGCGACGGCGGCGCGCAGCTCCGCCTTACGGGCGTCGTCGGTGAGCACACCCTCGTCGGAGTTGAAGACATAGAGGAACGGCTTCGCGGTCATCAGGTGCAGCTCGCGCACCGACGCCAGGTCGAACGAATCCTTCTGCGAGAACAGTGTTTTGCCGGTGTCGAGGATCTCCTGCGCCTTCCTGGCGGCAGCGAGGGTCTCGGCCAGGTCCTTGTTCTTGCGCGCGTCTTTCTCCAGACGCGGGATGGCCTTCTCGAGCGTCTGCATGTCGGCCAGGATCAGCTCGGTCTCGATGACCTCGATGTCGGCGAAGGGATCGACGCGACCGTCGACGTGGACGACGTCACCGTCGTCGAACACCCGGACCACCTGGCAGATGGCGTCGGCTTCGCGGATGTTGGCGAGGAACTGGTTGCCCATGCCCTCACCTTCCGACGCACCCTTCACGATGCCGGCGATGTCGACGAAGGAAACCGTGGCGGGCAGGATCCGCTCGCTGCCGAAGATCTCCGCGAGGCGGCCCAGGCGGCTGTCCGGCAGTTCGACCACGCCGACGTTCGGCTCGATCGTCGCGAACGGGTAGTTCGCCGCGAGGACGTCGTTACGGGTCAGGGCATTGAACAGGGTCGACTTACCGACGTTGGGCAGACCGACGATTCCCAGGGTGAGACTCACGGGCGCCCAGTCTATCGGCAGGCAGCGCGACGCCCGGCGGGGCGTCGGTCCGAGGAGTCAGTCCCGGTCGAGCAACCCCTTCACCGGGTTCGGTGGATCCTTCGGCGGGTCATCGTTCGGAACACCGACCTGGGTCGTCACCGGTGTGTTCGCGGGTGGCAACGACTCGCCGGCCCGCTCGGCGATCTGCTCGTTCAGGTAGCGGAGCACAACGGCGAGCGAGGCCACCGCGGGAACCGCGAGGAACGCGCCCGTGATACCGAACAGCGTGCCGCCCAGGGTCACCGACAACAGCACGATCACCGCGTGCAGATCCATCGACTTCGACTGCAACCACGGCTGGAGCACGTTCCCCTCGAGTTGCTGCACCGCGAGGATGATGCCCAGCACGATCAGGGCCGTGGTCAGACCGTTGGACACGAGTGCGATCAACACCGCGAGCGCGCCGGCGACGAAGGCACCCACGATCGGGATGAATCCGCCGAGGAAGGTGATGACCACCAGCACAGAAGCCAACGGGACGCCCAGGATGAACAGACCGAGACCGATCAGCGCGGCGTCGACGAAACTCACGATCGCCTGTGTGCGGATGAAGCCGCCGAGGCTGTTCCACATGCGGGTCAGCACCTCACCGAGGTGGTTGCCCGAGGGCTTGCCGACGGTGCGGTCGAGCCACGGCACGAACTTCGGACCGTCCTTGAGGAAGAAGAACACCAGCACGAGCGAGGTGAACATCGTGATCAGCAGCGACGTCGCCGTTCCGACGCCGCTGAACACGCCGGCCGCGATGGTCGACGCGCTCGACTGCAGTCGGTCGGTGATGGTGCTCACCATGTTGTCGAGTTGTTGGTCGTCGACGTTCAGCGGCGGACCCTGCACCCAGTCCTGCAGACGCTCCACACCATCGGTCGCGCGGCTCGCCAGCTCGGGCGCCTGGTCGACGACCGACGGGACGATCAGCCCGATCACACCGGCGAACACACCCAGTCCGATGAGCATCATCAGGAACGACGCCGCGGCGGCCGGCACGCCCTTGTTGCGCATCCACCGCACCGGCGGCCACAGGATCGTGCACGCGATGATGGCCAGGAGAATCGGCAACAAGATCACCCAGAACTTGCCGAGCAACCAGAACAGCACCCACAGCGCGGCGGCCACCAACACGATCTGCGCGCCGACCGTCGCGCACGACCGCAGGCCGGTCATCATCACCTGGAGCCGGGTCGGATACGTCTTCTCACCGCCGCCGAGCACCGCATCGCCGCCGAGGACGGCGTCGGCACCGACCTTGGTGGTGTCTGGTCTTGCGTCGGCGGACGAGTCGTCCGCGCGCTGATCGTCCGAGCTGTCGGTCACCCGAGGATCCTCACACATCGGCATGACAATGCGACATCGACGCGGCGACGGTCGTACGAACATGTGGTCCGTCCGACGACATGATCAGCGGCGGCGGAATTTCCGTCCGAGGTAGCGAACCAGCGAGTTGATGGCCTCGAGTTCGGCGTCGACCTGGTTGAAGACGACCGGGGTGTCGTCGCGCCCGGCTGGCCCGGCGTCCGATCGCGGCGGGGGCTCGGCCGACGACGGAGCGCATCCGGCGGCCGGGGCGACCCGCTCGGCCCGCGCCGTGATGCCGAGCTCGGTTTCCTCGGCGCAGGCACGCCTGATCGTCTCCGGGCCGTAGAGGCCCATCATCATCTCCAGCCCCCACGCGGGGAGTCCGGACAGGGACTGGTCGTCGTGCCGACTTCTGCGGCGGCCATCGAACCGGGTGGTCATGGCGCCATGCTGCCACAGACATGTAACCCAGATCACACTTTTCGTCCGCTCAGTGGGATGCCGTCGCGATGTCCGATTCCCGCCAGACCGGGACGTCGACGGATGACACAGTGGACGGGTGAGCACAGGCACCGCAACAGAACCCGACACCGGGGGTTTCGCGCCGGACTTCGACCGGTGTTATCGCGCAGTGCAGGCCCGCGACGCCCGCTTCGACGGTCAGTTCTTCGTCACGGTCCGCACCACCGGCATCTACTGCCGTCCGTCGTGTCCGGCACAGACCCCCCGACCCGCCAACGTGGCGTTCGTCCTCACCGCGGCGGCCGCCCAGCAGCAGGGTTTCCGTGCTTGCCGACGCTGCGCACCCGACGCCGTTCCGGGCTCCCCGCTGTGGAACATCAACGCCGACATGTCGGCTCGCGCGATGCGGCTCATCGCCGACGGCGTCGTCGAACGCGAAGGGGTCGACGGACTCGCGGCGCGTCTGAGGTATTCACCCCGGCACCTCACCCGCGTGCTGACCCGGCATCTCGGAGCCGGGCCACTCGCGCTCGCCCGAGCACATCGCGCCACCAACGCCCGCGTGCTCATCCAGTGCACGACGATGCCGATGACCGACGTCGCGTTCGCCGCCGGATTCGCCAGCGTGCGCCAGTTCAACGACACCGTCCGCGCCGTTTTCGGACTCACCCCCACCGAGCTTCGACGCCTGCACAGCCGCAGGAAGGATGCGATCGGCACCGATTCCGCCCCGGGAAGCGTCACCCTGCGCCTGCCGTTCCGCGCGCCGTATCGCTGGCCATGGATGCGCTGGTTCCTGGACGCGCACGCCGTGGCCGGGGTCGAATCCGTCGTCGACGCCCCGGACAGTCCGCACGGCTGGCGTTACCGCCGGGTCCTCGCCCTACCCCACCGAACAGCGTCGGCGGAGGTGGAGCCGCACGACGACCACGCCGTCGTCGCCCTCCACGGACTGGACATGCGTGACGTGGGGGTCGCGGTCAACCGGATCCGGCGTCTGCTCGACCTCGACGCCGACATCACCGCGGCCGAGGACGCACTGGCCGCCGACGCCACGATGCAGCGGCTGCTGCGCCAGGCGCCGGGCCTCCGTGCGCCCGGCAGCCTCGACCCGGCCGAGACGATCATCCGGACCATGCTCGGTCAGCAGGTGAGTCTCGCCGCCGCGCGCAACCAGGTGAACCGGCTCACCGAGGCCCTCGGCGAACCGGTCGGCGACGCCTTCGCCACCCCGTCCGCGACGGCGACGACAGTCGACGGTCCGGCGTCGAAGTCCTTCCCGACGCCGGGTGTCATCGCCGCCCGTGGACACGAGGTCCTCCGCGGCCCGCGGCGGCGGATCGATGCCGTGATCGGCGTCGCGGCGGCACTCGCCGAAGGTCGGGTGGAACCGCATGTGGGGGTCGATGCGTCTGATCTTCGTGCCCAGCTTCTCGAGTTGCCCGGCATCGGCCCCTGGACCGCCGACATCGTCACGATGCGAGTCACCGGCGATCCCGACGTCCTGCTCACGAACGACCTCGTGGTCGTCCGGGCGGCCGCCGACCTCGGGATCGATCTGCGGGATACGCGGCACTGGGCACCGTGGCGCTCGTACGCGACCATGCACCTGTGGCGACACCGACTCGACGCCGCCGGACAGGCCGTGTGACGAGCAGTGAGCAGACTCCGACGACCGGCATCTCGTAGCGATCTCTCTTCCGATCACATCCCCAGCGATCCGCAAGGAGCGACAATGTCCGCACCGACCACCACCACCGCCACCTCCGGGTCCGACACCCCCGAACCGGGGAGTGACCGAACCATCGGCCGCACAACGACAGTCGGCAGTTATGCCACCGTCGCCACTCCCAACGGGGCGTTCACCGTCGTCGCCGATCCCGACCACCGGGTCCTGGCGTCGGGGTGGACCGACGACCCCGCTTACCTGACGGCGCTCGTGCACCGCGCGCTACGACCGGAATCGATCCAGCCATCGGCCGCGCTCGGCGCCATCACCGACGCCGTGTCGGCGTACTACGACGGCGATCTCGCCGCGCCGTCGCGGATTCCGGTCGTCCAACGTTCCGGCGGGACCTTCCTCGGTCCGGCCTGGGACGCCCTGCGCCTGGTCGAGGCCGGGAACCCCGTCACCTACACCCGCTTCGCCGAACTGGCCGGCCAGCCGGCGGCGGTCCGGGCCGCGGCAGCCGCCTGCGCGCGAAACGCAGCTGCCCTGTTCGTGCCCTGCCACCGGGTGAGGCGCAGCGACGGAAGCCTCGGCGGTTTCCGCTACGGCCTGCCCACCAAGCAGTGGCTGCTCGACTTCGAGGCCGGCGCGCGGAGCGGCCCGGACGAGCGGAGCGGTTCCGACGACCGATAGTGCCCGTCGCCCGCGGTCCGGCCGAACTTGTCGGGGGTGTCCGACACCATCGACGACATGACTGCTGCCGCCCTCTCGCTCGTCGTCGGCCTCGCCCTGGGGATCGCCCTGGGCTGGTGGGCGCACGCCGCTCGCAGTGCCGCGACCGTGGCGGCGGCTCGCGCCGAGGTGGAGATGCTGCGCGCCGCCCGCGACGACGTCGCGTCCTCGTTGTCGTGGGCCACCGAGGACGCGGCACGCCGGCAGTCGTCGGCGATCGGCAGCTCGGTTGCGCACATCGTCGAGCCGTTGCGCGCCAACCTCGCCCAGCTCGCCGACGAACTGCGCCGGGTCGAGAACAACCGGATCGGCGCGTACGCCGGACTGACCGAGCAGGTGCGCGGGATCCACTCGGCGTCGATCGCGCTCAACGACCAGACCCGCCAGCTGGCCAACGCGTTGCACAGCCCGCACGCCCGCGGCCGATGGGGTGAGGTCCAGCTCGAGCGCGTGGTCGAGCTCGCCGGCATGACCAAGCATTGCGACTTCAGCACCCAGGTGTCGGTCACCGACCCCTCCGATCCGAACGGTTCGGGAAACGGCCGGGGTGCCACGACGCTGCGGCCGGACCTCGTCGTCCACCTCGCCGGCGGCCGCGACATCGTCGTGGACGCCAAGGTGCCCCTCGACGCCTACCTGCGGGCGGCCGAGGCCACCGACACGTCCGTTCGCGACAAACTCATCCGCGAACATGCTCGCGCCCTGCGCGCGCACATCGCACGACTGTCCGCGAAGTCCTACTGGTCCGCCTTCGACAACACACCGGAGATGGTGGTGCTGTTCGTGCCCGGCGACGTCGTCCTGGAAGCCGCCGCCCGCACCGACCCCGACCTGCTCGAGTTCGGCTTCGCACGCAACGTCGTCATCGCCACCCCGACCACCCTCATCGCGTTGCTACGGACCGTCGCACTGGGATGGCGTCACGATGCGATGGCTCGCGACGCCGCGGTCATCCACGACCTCGGTCTGCAGCTCCATCAGCGGCTCGCCGGGGTGCTCACTCACCTCGGCACCCTCGGCACATCGCTGCAGCGCACGGTCGACGCCTACAACTCGACGATCGGTTCGGTGGACAGTCGCCTCGGCGTCACCGCACGCCGGTTGGCCGAGCTCGACGCCCTGGGCGACGTCCCGGACGCCCCACGACCACCGGTGATCCACGACACCTGCCGCCCGGCGGGGCCGACCGCCCGGCCTGGGACGGCGCCTGAGGCGGCATCGACGCCCCGGTCCGGGGGTGAAACGATTTCTGTCGAGGACCCGGTACCGTGACCATGTGCCTTCCCCGCAACGTCTCCAAACCGCGGTACCACTGGACCGGCAGTCGGTACTGCCCGCGGTCCGCGGTGTGCCGTGGTGGGGCGCCGTTCTCCTGGCCACCGGGATCACGGGCCTCGGTGCGGCCATCGACGCCGGCAGCAACGATTCGCTGGGCTCGATCTACAAGTTCTGCTACCTCGTCGGATGTGTGATCGCCGCGCTGGCGGTGCGTCGTCGTGCCCTGTTCACCGCCGCCGCGCAGCCCCCGCTCATCGCCTTCTTCGTCAGCATCGTCACGCTGTACGGACTCAATTCCGAGCAGGCGTCGTCGGGACTGAAGAGCCTCGTCTTCAATGTCCTGCTCCCCATCGCGGCGGACTTCCCCTGGATGTTGACGACGTTCCTCGTGACCCTGGGGATCGTGCTCGCCCGGTGGTTCCTGACCCGCGAGGCCGCCGAGCCGGCGAAACGCCGGGCCGCGGGTCGCGACAAGGCGGGCCGGACGCCCCCGAGCAGGTCCGCGGCCGGGAGCGGCGATGCCGACCGGCCCTCGGGCCGCGCGGCAACGCATCGTCGCGCCAAGGGAGCCGGCTCGTCCGGAGCCGCCACCGAGGCCCCGTCGGCGTCTCCCGAGAAGAACCGATCGGCAGCGCAGTCTTCGCCGTCGACCAAGGCCGCGCCGGGATCGCGGGCGAAACCGCGTTCGACCGGCGCTCCGGACCGGCCGTCCGCGACGTCCCGCTCGGCGACGAAGGGTTCTCGTACCGCAACGGGCGCGCCGCGACCGACGGTCGCCGACCTCGCGGCCCCCGACCTCACGCCGTCGGACGCCACACCCGCGCCGCGACGCCCGGACATCCCGACGTATGAGTCGGCAACCGACATCCCCCCGGCCGGAGTCGCCGACACTCGGTCCTGAGCCTCAGCTCGTGACGTTGCGTTCCAGCCAACGCCCCAGCCGACGCGCTGCGGCGTCGACGAGCGCGGGCCACTCCATCGCACCCTCGTCCGCGTTGTCGGTGACCGCCTTGATCAGGCGGCAGGGCACGCCGAACTCGGCACTCACGTGGGCGACCGCGCATCCCTCCATGTCGACGAGGTGGGCATGCCGGGCGAGTTCGCGCCGACGAACCGGATCCGCGACGAAGGTGTCCCCGGACGCCAGCACCGTTCCGTCGCCGCCGGGTAGCTCCCAGCGGTCGGTCATCTCATAACCCATCGCCCGTAGTTCGGTGCTGCTGATGTCGTGTTCGAGCACGGCCGACGGGAGGAACAGACCCAACTCGGCGTCGCCGCTCACACCGTCGCGCAGGGCCCCCGCGGTACCGATGTTGATGACCTCGGAGACCGGCGCCCCGCCGGCGAGTTCCCGGCTCAGCGCCATCGTCGCGCGCACCTTGCCGATGCCCGTCACGAGCACCCGCATCCCGGGCGGCACATGTCTGGCCTCGGCCCGCGTCGCCGAGACGACGAGGACACCGGGTCGGGGCAGCGCGTCGTGAGTCACGCCGACGATTATGGCGTGTGTCAGCCGCGGGCGAGCGCGGCGGACGCCCGCGCCGCGCGGCCCAGCGACGAGCCGTATCCGGGTCCGTGGCCGGCCGCGTGCACGGCGAGCGGATGCAGTTGGTGGACGTCGACGCGGTCCTGCCAGCCGGGGACGAGCGGGTGCTCGTCTCCATATCCGTCGAGGACCGCATCGAGGTGCGGGCACCCGAACAATGCGAGCATCGCCAGATCGGTCTCCCGATGACCGCCGTGCGCGGCCGGGTCGATCATCACCACGCCCCGCGGAGTCCACATCACGTTCCCGTTCCAGAGGTCGCCGTGGATGCGTGCCGGCCCCTCGTCGTCGTCGAACACGCCGTCCGCGATCAGGGCACATGCGTCGCGGACCGCGTCCTCGTCCTCGGTCGTGAGGTTCCCGGCCGCGCGTGCCGGGGCCAGATACGGTTCCACCCGTTCCCGGACATAGAACTCACCCCACGACCGGTATTCGACCGAGCTCAACTCTCGGCGACCGATGAACAGCTGACCGGAGAACGGTGTTCCGTCCGCGTCGGCAGGCGGGGAACCGAACTGCGGGGCGCCCGCGTCGTGCATCCGAGCGAGCGCGGCCCCGAACTCCCGTGCCGCTCCGGGCGATGGCCGACCGCGTTCGAGACGTTCGAGTTCGATGGCGTCTTCGCTCACCGAGATCACCTGTACGACAGGCGCTCCCGACGCCGACAGCCAACGCAACCCGGCGGCTTCGGCCGCGAAGAAGTCGGGATGACCGCCCCGCGGGCCGCTCTCGCGCAGCGTCTTGGTGAAGGCGGGACTCACCGGGAGGAATGCTCGTCGGTCGCCGTCGCCTCGAGACTCTTCGCACTCACTCGCGCGAGCCGGTCGAAACGATCGTTGGCGACTCGCATCGCGATCTCATACGGCAGTGCGAACTTTCGCGCCCACCAGTACCCGAACCGGATGTCGAACGAGGTGTAGACCATGAAGCGGTTCTTGCGAATCCCGGTCAGGATCGCCGCCGCCGCCACGTCGGGCGACACCGCGACCTTGTGAAATCCGTTGATGGCGGCCTTGACCCGCGGGTTCTCGCGGTCGATGCCGACGATCTCCACGGAGTCGACCAGCGGCGTGTCCACCCCGCCGGGGCACACCAGCGACACCCCGATCCCGTGACGCCGCAGATCGAATCGAAGAACCTCCGACACGCCCCGCAGCCCGAACTTGCTGGCGCTGTATGCGGCGTGCCACGGCAGCGCCAACAGGCCGGCGGCCGACGACACGTTCACGATGTGTCCGCCGCGTCCTCGTCGGATCATCTGCGGCACAAAGTTTTCGATGATGTGGATCGGCCCCATCAGGTTGACGTCGACCAGCTTCCGCCAGTGCCGGTGTTCGAGATTCTCCACCGTTCCCCAGGCCGAGATCCCGGCGATGTTCATCACCACGTCCATGACGCCGACCTCGGCGTCGACCTGGCGGGCGAACCCGGCCACCCAGTCGAAGTCCGAGACGTCCCCGGCCACGTGGTAGAGGACCGTTCCGTCGGCCGCGGTGATGGCCGCGACAACCTCGTCGAGCTGATCCGCGTGCAGGTCGGTGAGCACCAGTTCGGCGCCCCGGGCGGCGGCGGCCTGGGCGGTGGCCCTGCCGATTCCGCTCGCCGCGCCGGTGATGAGGACCTTGCGGCCACGCAGCGACGGCACCGGGGTGTCCATGAACAGCAGCTCTCTGAGACCCATGACGCGAGGTTAGCCGTCCGCCGCGGCGGACCTCAGCCGATCGACGGATCGCCCCGCCGGGTCCGGCCGCGCGCAGGCGACGTCAGCCGATCGGCAGCTTCCCGTCGAAGAGCGCGTAGACGATGGTCAGCATCGCCTTGAGCACTTGTGCGGACACGTCCTGGCCCTGGGTCATCAGCAGCCGCGCCACGGCTTCTGGGTCCTCGGTGGCGAGGAGCTGCTCGACGAAGGGGATGACCGAGGACAGTCCGCTGGCGTCGTCCGTCGGCACCGACGGCGCCGGGCCCGCTCCGGTGGCGGCGTTCCCGTTGACGTAGTTCAGGATGCCGTCGGTGATCGCCATGGCGTACTTGACCTGACCGTCCCGGCCGGCGAGCGCCTTGGCCTCACCGGGGTTGGCGAGGTTGCCCATCTCGATGAACACCGCCGGGACCTTGGTCAGGTTCACCGCGGCGATGTCGGGACGGGTCTGGATGCCGTCGCGGACGCCGGCGTAGTTCGCCGACGGGAACCCGGCCTTGACGAAGGCGTCGCGCATGGTCGTCGAGGCCTCGCGTCCCTCGCCGGACTGTACGCGGTCGACGGTGGCATCCGGGACCGGCAGCGACGGCACGATCATGTGGAAGCCCTTCTTGGACTCGTCGGCTCCCCGCGCCGTCGAGTCGGCGTGCAGGCTGACCGCGACCGCGGCGCCCGAGCGACTGGCCGCGGCGGCGCGTTCGTCCACACAACCGCCCCACCCGGTGTCGTCCGGCCTGCTCAGGACCACCCGAGCCCCCTGGCTTTCGAGGCCGGCCTTCACGAGTTGCCCGATCTGCCAGTTGACCGTGTGCTCCTTGGCGCCGTTCACACCGGTCGCGCCGCTGGTCTGGCAGTCCTTCTTGCCACCGCGCCCGTCCGGCACCTGTGCCCTGAGGTCGTGACCGGCGGCCGAGGCCTGGTGACCGGGGTCGAGGAAGATCGTCTTCCCCGCCAGTGCCGTCCCGCGGGCGGGGGCCGCTTCGGCGGGTGCCGCGACCACGTTCGAGGCGACCGCCATCGACGTGGCGGCCACCATGGCGAAGCCGATCGTGGCGAGGCGTTGGGCTGTCGTCTTTCGGAACATTGCGCTGTCGAGGCCGCGACGCGCCGAGGCGCTGGTCACTTGCCTCACTCCCTCCCGTTGAGTACCACTGGTCACACTGGTCACAGACATAACAGTGAAACAAACGAATGCGGGATTCCGAAATGGTCGTCCTGGGACAACGGCATTTCGTTAGGGAGCTGTGACCTCTCCGATCGGCGTGTCGAGCGTGTCGCGGGTCAGTCCGCCAGGTGCCGCAGGATTCCGAGGATGCCGTTCTCGTCCGCATCGCCCTCCGGTCGGGCGACGGCGGCCTCCAGCTCGGCGCGCACGGCCGCCTCGTCGAGACCGCGCCCGATCGCGACGAGTTCGGTGGCCGGACGCCGCCCTTCCCAGGATTCACGCATCACGCACGAAGCCGCCGACTCCGTGCACGACGAACCGCTGCCGATGCCTCGGTACGTCGAAATGGACGATTCCCTTGATCCGGAAACACCCATTGGGCGGACGTTCGAGAAATCGCGCCAGGCGCCGCGGATCCATCGGCCGGTCACTGGAGAACGACACCGACTCGTATTCAGCGTGCAGATGCTCGTGGTCAGCGCGACCCGCGTCGTCGAGCAGCAACTCGTCGAAAGCCATCTGGCCGGACCGAGCCTGCGCGACGTCGCGCTGAACGACATCGAACAGGAGCGCCGGATCGATCGCGGCATTCCGGGTCGCCACCCGCGGTGCGGTCGCATTGAGTTGTGCGACAAGCTCTTCGACGACGCGTCGGGACTCATCCGGGATCAGGTCGACCTTGTTGACGAGCACCAGGTCGGCGATCGCGACGTGCGAGTCCAGCTCCGGATGCGTACCGCGCACCTCCTCGACGTGCGCGGCGTCGACCACGTAGACCAGTCCGCCGTAGCGGAGTCGTGCGTCCGCCACCGACGTCACCATCCGGATGAGCGCTTTGGGTTCGGCGATCCCGCTCGCCTCGATCACGATGGCGTCGATCCCCGCGCTCGGACGAACCAGCGAGGTGAGCGCGTCCGCGAGGCCGTCGGCGTCGACGGTGCAGCACATGCACCCGTTCCCGAGGCTCACCGTGCCGTCCGCCTGCGCCGAGACGAGCAGCGCGTCGATGTTCACCTTGCCGAAGTCGTTGACCAGCACGCCCAAACGGGTGCCGGTGCGCCCGGCAGACCGCAACAGATGATTGAGCAGTGTCGTCTTTCCCGAACCCAGATACCCGGCCACCACGACGACCGGAACCGGACCGCGGCGATCGGGGGTCTTCGCAGCGCTCATCACCGGCGGTCGGGTTCCAGACAGTCCGCACAGATCACGGCGAGGTCGCGGCCGTCCCGATCGGGGTGATTGGCGACATTGCTCGTCGGACGACGGCATTCGACGCAGCGGCCGAGCACCTCCGCGTGGTCGGAGAACTCCACGCCCATGCGGTCGTCGAAGACGTAGAGCGAACCCTGCCAGAGCCCGTCGTCGCCGTACCGCTCGCCGTAACGCACGATGCCACCGTCGAGTTGGTAGACCTCGGCGAACCCGCGGTTCCGCATCACCGTGCTGAGGACCTCGCAGCGCACGCCGCCCGTGCAGTACGTGACGATCGGCCGGTCCTTGAGATGATCGAACGCGCCGCTCTCGATCAACGGCACGAAGTCCCGGGTGGTCCGCGCCTTGGTCGTGACCGCGTCGGCGAATCGCCCGACCTCTGCCTCGATCTCGTTGCGCCCGTCGAAGAAGACCACGTCGTCGCCGCGGGCGTCCACGAGCTCGTGCACCTGCTCCGGACTCAGCCGGGTTCCGGTGCCGACGACCCCGTTCTCGTCGACCTCGATCTCGTCCGGAACCCCGAAGGTCACGATCTCGGGCCGGACGCGCACGCTCAACCGCGGGAAGTCCCGGCCCGTGCCGTCGGACCATTTGATGTCCGCCCCCGCGAACCCGGGGTACGCGCGGGTCGTCCTGACGTAGCGTTTGACCGCGGCGATGTCGCCACCGACGGTGCTGTTGATCCCGTGGCGTGACACGATGATCCTGCCCCGGACCCCGAGCGACTCGCACACCGCCAGCTGCCACAACCGGATGGCCTCGGGATCGGGCAGCGGAACGAAGACGTAGAACAAGACGATCTTGGGGGTCGGCACAGTGCAAGGGTACGGAAATCGGCGACCCCGCCCCGAATCCACATCACGGTCCCGCGACCGCCGATTTCTGCGCGTGATCTGCGCAACCGCGGCAATCGGGACTCTGACCGTTTCGGTCGCACTCGCCGGATGCTCCCTGCCGTCGGACTCCGGCCCGTCCCGAATCGTCATTCCGCCCACCGACGAGTTGTCGACGGTGACCGAAATCGAGTCCTCGTCGACGACATCGACCACCGGCGAGGACTCGGCGCGGAATCTGCCCGACTGGACAATCGGGCGAGTCGTCGCAATGGCACCACGCGTCGACAACTCGCGTTTCCACCAGGGCTCGGTGACGGAGGATTCGCCGCTGCAGGACTCGTCCGGTTTCCATTTCTCGACGCCGGATCGGGCGGTGAATTGCTCGACCGGTACCAACGGTTCGTCGGCGCTCGCCTGTCGGATCGATGAGGATGCGGACGACGATTCCTCGGCGGAACGCCCGTCGTCCGACTCGGGCGCCTGCGACTGGGCCCGGGATTACGCCGTCCTGGGACCGGATGGACCGCAGCGCGGTGCGTGCGCCAATCGATATCCCGTTCTGTATCGCAGTTCGATTGTCGACTTCGGTCGCACAATTTCGATATCACGATTTTCTTGTCTCGTTGAGACCGTCGGTATGTTCTGTCTAGAATCGCGTTCTCAATCAGGATTCGCAATCACCCCGAACGGTTACCAAACCATCTATGCAGCAGATCGGGCGCCCGAAGCGTTGGTGAGCGTGTCGCCCGAGGAATCGGACGAATCGTCCCGGCGGACGACCGGGGCTGTGCCCACGAGCTAGACCACACCTACTTCGAACCGGTCCGCCACTGCGCGTAACCCGCCGTCGAGACCAGCATGGATCCGACTTGTCAACAAACGGACGTGTCTCGACTTCCCTAACGCTATTCAATGATTTATGGTCTAGGCGGGGGTTCTCAGCAAGTACTCATGGTTTGAGTCTAAGCTGTGCACAGTTGGAATAGATCAAAACGGGGGGACGCAGGTTTTCGGGCCTTGCACGTCCGTCTTGGTCGGATGACACAATTCGAGGGGACAAGCAATTCATGGCGAAAAAGGAAATCGTTCAGGTCATCGACGATCTCGACGGTAAGGTGCTGGATCAGTACGAAACCGTC
Organism: Gordonia sp. SGD-V-85; assembly: GCF_001456905.1. NCBI lineage: Bacteria > Bacillati > Actinomycetota > Actinomycetes > Mycobacteriales > Gordoniaceae > Gordonia > Gordonia sp. SGD-V-85. The sequence goes on along the minus strand of NZ_LNQO01000013.1, from coordinate 20,681 downwards.
CGGTGGTCACTCGACGGAAAGAACTACGAGTTCGACACTTCGTCGAAGCACGCGCAGCAATTCCGCGATTCGCTGTCGAAGTACCTCGACATCTCCCGCCAGACCGGTCGCGTGACCAAGCGCACCGCAACGGCGTCGACTGCGACCGGGGGCGGACGCAACAAGGAGACCACCAAGGCGATTCGCGAGTGGGCCATCCGCGAAGGTTACGAACTGAGTGATCGCGGTCGCATCCCGCAGAGCATCATCGAGGCCTTCGAAGCCGCACACTGATCGGTCAGACCTGACCGTCATCACACATGAGACCTGTTGCCCGGCCGCCTTTCGCGTGCCGGGCAACAGGCGTTGAAAGGGCTGTTCGCCGATGAGGCCCCTGACCCCGCTGTCGGCTCCGGTGGACCCGATTCGCGCACTCGAGCGCATCTCGTGGCTGCTCGAGCGTCGCCGGGAGAGCACGTACCGCGTGGAGGCCTTCCGCCGCGCCGGGCAGGCGGCCGCCGGACTCGACCCGTCCGAGCTACACGCACGGGCTGTCGCCGGCACTCTCACCGCGATCAAGGGAATAGGCAAGACCACCGCGGCGGTCATCGCCGAGGCCGCCGACGGTGAGCTACCGGGGTACCTCGCACGTTTGCAGGGCGAAGATCCACCCCTCGCCCCCGACGGCGCCGAGGGCCTCGTCGAGGCCGTGGTCGGCGACCTGCACGCCCACACCGACTGGAGCGACGGCGGCGCGCCCATCGACGAGATGGCCGCGGCTGCGGAGGCCTCCGGCCACGACTGGCTCGCGATCACCGACCACTCGCCGCGCCTCACGGTCGCGAACGGACTGAGCGCGGAACGGCTCGCCGCCCAGATCGAGGCGATCGACAACTGGAACACCGGTCACAGCAGCCACTTTCGTCTCTTCCGTGGAATCGAGATCGACATCCTCGACGACGGCACGCTCGATCAGACCGACGAGATGGTCTCCCGGCTCGACGTCGTGACCGCGTCCGTGCACTCCAATCTGCGCATGGCGCACGACGCCATGACCGACCGGCTCATCGCCGCGGTCTCTGATCCACGGGTGCACGTCCTCGGCCACTGCACCGGCCGGCGAGTGCTGAGCGGGCGCGGCCACCGCCCGCCCTCGACCTTCGACGCCGAGGCCGTGTTCGCCGCCTGCGCGGCCCACGACACCATCGTGGAGATCAACTCCCGTCCGGAGCGGGTCGACCCGCCCGACGAACTGATCGAGATCGCCGACGACGCAGGCTGCCTGTTCGCGATCGACTCCGACGCCCACGCACCCGGGCAACTCGACTTCAAGATCCTCGGCGCGCGGCGGGCCGTCGACCACGGCATCGACCCCGACCGGATCGTCACGACATGGTCGTCGGACCGGTTGTCGGAGTGGCTCGCCCGCTGAGCTGTCCCGGTGGGGCCCGAGCGGTCCAGAACGCTGTCAGCTCAGGGCGTCGACCCGGTCTCGGATCACCGGCAGCACGCCTTCGGCGAACCAGTGCGCTTCCTCGATGTGCGGATAGCCCGACAGGATGAAGTGGGAGAAGCCCTCGGATTCGTACTCGCCGATCAGCGCCGCGACCTCGTCGTAGCTGCCGACGAGCGCGGTGCCGGCTCCCCCACGGATGAGCCCGACCCCCGCCCACAAGCCGGGATGGATCTCGAGCGCATCGCGACGTCCGCCGTGGAGTTCGGCCATCCGACGCTGACCGGTCGAGTCCGAGACCGAGTGCAGGGCGAACGCGGTCTCGATCTCGTCGTCGGAGATCCCCTGCAGCAGTGTGTCGGCGACCCGCCACGCCTCCTCGGAGGTCTCGCGGGCGATGACATGCAGCCGCACACCGTATTCGAGTGACCGGCCGACCGTCTCGGCGCGTCGCGCCACCTCCGCGATCTTCTCTCCGGCCACCGCCGGCGGCTCGCCCCACGTGAGGTAGACCTGGGCACGCGAGGCCGCAACGGTCAGTGCCGGGTCCGACGACCCGCCGAAGTAGATCCGCGGTGGATCGGTCGGCGGATCCGCGAGGAACGCCCCGGCGATACGGTAGAACTCTCCGTCGAAGTCGACGGTCTCACCGGACCAGAGCCGGTCGACGATCTGCACGAACTCGTCGGTGCGCGCGTAACGGCGGTCGTGGTCGACCCAGTCACCGAACCGGCGTTGCTCGACCTCGTCACCGCCGGTCACGATGTTGACCGCGATCCGTCCACCCGAGAATCGCTGGAGCGTCGCCGCCTGCTGTGCGGCCAGGGTCGGCGAGATCAGCCCGGGGCGGAATGCGACGAGGAAGGTCAACTGCTCGGTGTGGGTGATCGCGGCGGCCGTGGTCAGCCACGCGTCCTCACACCAGGTTCCGGTCGGGGTCAGGACACTCTCGTAGCCGAGCCGATCGGCGGTGCGTGCGACATCGATCAGGTACGGCAGGTCTGGCGCACGGTAACCCGGAGGGTGCCGTTTCGTCGCCGATGCATGTGAGGCTCCGACGATCCCGCGGCTGTCACCGGCGGTCGGCAGAAACCAATGGAAATGGCTCATGGGCGTGTTCCCTTCTCGCGCCACTAGGATTGGGGCGTGCCGAACAGCGGTGCCAGGGCCTCGTCGTAGCGGTTGTCGACGAACTTTGCGAAATCGACCTGCCCCTGGAGTTGCCCGGAGTCGGCGAAGGCATCGGCGAGCTCCTGCTCCGACGCCACGACGCTGTCGTCGAGTGCGATCGCGGGTCGAAGGCTGCGGCCCTGGGCGATCGCGCCGGCCCGCGGGTCGATCCCGACCTCGGCGGAGTACTGCTCGGCCCACTCTTCCGGGTTGGCCTTGGCCCAGTTGGCGGCCCGCGCGATCCCGAGCGCCAGTTCCCGTACCGCGGTGTTGCGACGCGGGTCGGCAAGCGCCTCGTCGCCCGCGATCCCGAAACCGTAACCGTTCGATACGCCTTCGGCCGTGACGAGCGTCTTCGGGTTGTTCTCGAGCTGGACGATCGCGGTGTACGGGTCCCAGATCGCCCATGCGTCGACGTTCCCGGAGGTGAACGCCGACAACGCATCCGCGGGCTGAAGGAAGACCGGCTCGACATCCTTGCCGGGCCCCAGGGTCAGATTCACCTTGTTCAGTTGCAGCAGCAGATGTCCGTGGGCCGAGCTGCCCTTCGCCACGGCGACCTTCTTGCCCTTGAGGTCGGCGACCGAGGCCAGTGTCGACGTTCCCGGGATCAGGATCGCGTCGCCGCTGGCGTTGTTCGCGTACCCGGTGACGATCTTGACCTTCGCGTTCGCCGCGGCGCCGAAGATGGGCGGCGTGTTCCCGGTGACCGCGAAGTCGATCTTGCCTGCGGTGGCGGCCTCGATCTGCGGCGGGCCGGAGGTGAAGGTGGAGAATTCGATGGTGAACGGGAGCTTCTCGAGTTCGCCCGAGGCGCGCAGTAGGGCTTCGGTGCCGCCCTTCTGGTCTCCGACTCGGAGGGTCAGGTCCTGCAGTGAGGCGACGTCGACCGTCTCGTTCGCGATCGATTCGGCGGTGTCCTCCCGCTGCACACAGCCCGCGAGGCCCAGGGTCAGGGCGGCGGTGGCCAGCACGGCGGCGAGCACGCGGCGTCGTCGGGCCCGGGATGCGCGCACGGAAAGATGGTGGTGTGTCATCGAGATCGGCTTTCGGTCAGGGAACGGGAGGGTCAGCGCGCCGGATCGGCGACGCCGAGTGCGGTCAGCAATTCGGCTCGCAGGCGCGGGATCTCGGAGTCGGGGTCATCGGCGTCGCCGGTCTGACGTGGACGGGGCACGGTGAGGTCTTCGACGATCTCGCCACCGGCCAGGACGACGACGCGGTCGGCCAGCCGCAACGCCTCGTCGACGTCGTGGGTGACGAGGAGTGCACCGAACCCGTTGTCGCGCCACAGCGAGATGAGCAGTTCGTGCATCGTGCGCCGAGTGAGGGCGTCGAGTGCGCCGAACGGCTCGTCGAGCAGCAGCAGTTGCGGACGGGCCACGAGCGCACGGGCGAGCGAGACCCGTTGCGCCTGACCACCCGAGAGTTGCGCGGGCCACGCACCCGTCTTGTCGCTCAGGCCGACCTCGTCGAGGGTGCGGCGCGCGCGTTCGCGGGCCTGTGACTTGCCGACCTTCTCGCGCACGAGGCCGAAGGCGACGTTCTGTAAGACGGTGCGCCAGGGGAAGAGTCGCGGTTCCTGGAAGGACACCGCCGGGTGACCGGCGGTCCGGACGCTGCCCGACTCGGTCTGCGACAGGCCCGCCAGCAGGCGAAGCAGCGTCGACTTGCCGCTGCCGCTGCGTCCGATGAGCGCGACGATCTCGTGCGCCCCGACCCGCAGGGTCACGTCCCGCAACACGAGATAGTCCCCGTAGCTCAGGCTCGCGTTCTCGACTTCCGCGGCGTATCCGGCGGGGTCGACCAGGTCGTCGGCGGACGGGACCTCGAGATCGCGGGTGGCGATGGCGGTCATGGTAGGGCCTCCTGGACTCGGGATGTGCGGGTTGGGGGCGTCACCGGTTCTGGTATCGGGTCGTGTAGCGCTCCAGCGCACGCACGATGGCGTCGGTGATCAAACCCAGTGCGGCGTAGACGATCAGGCCGAAGAAGATGATGTCGGTGCGCAGGAAGTCGCGCGCGTTGTTGATCAGGTATCCCAGCCCGGACGTGGCCGCGATCTGCTCGGCGACGATGAGGCTGAGCCATGCGATCGCCAGGGCCTGGCGCAGACCGACCAGGATCTGCGGCATGGCACCCGGGATGATGAGATCGCGGATGGTGGTCAGCCGCGAGAAGCCCAGCACGCGAGCGGTTTCCACCAGGCGGCCGTCGATCTGGCGAATCGCGGCGGAGGTGTTCAGGTAGAGGGGGAACAGCGCGCCGAGGGACACGAGCAGCACCTTGGGCATCTCGCCGATGCCGAACCACAGGATGAACAACGGGATCAGACCGAAGAGCGGAAGTGCGCGTATAGCCTGCATGTTCGGGTCGATGGCCGAGTCGGCGAACTTGCTCAGGCCGACCAGCAGGCCCAGACCGATCCCAACCGCGACGCCGATCGTCAGTCCGATCGCGACCCGCTGCGCCGACGCCGCGATGGCGTCGAGGAGTTGTCCGTTGTTCAGGACCTCCCACCCGGCCTCGGCGATCAGCGACGGTGCGGGCAGCTTGTCCTGCGGGATGATCCCCAGTGCGCTGCCCACCTGCCAGAGCACGAGAACGGCGATGGGTGACAGCGCGCGCAGGATGGTGTGCAGCCGGGACGACCGGCCCGCCTTGGCCGATGGGGAGTCGGACGACCCCGGGTCCACCGCCCGCGGATCGCCGGGCGCGCTGATACTGAGTGTTCGGTCGGCCACGTGCGGCAACGTTACGAATCGGGAAACACTCGCGACACCGTTGAGTTCAACGTGAGCACAAGTAGGAAACCCGCCCAGCGTTCGCGTAACGGCGAGCGGTCAGCCCCGGTCGATACCGTTCGATGCGTCAGCTCCGTTTGATGACGATGCCGGTCATCCCCGACGCCGACCCCGTCAGCTCGATCACCGGTCCGCCCGGACGCGTCGGTGCGCCGGCCTTGTCCTTCACCTTCGACCATCCGGATAGTTGGAGGTCGCCGTACCTTATCTCCTGATCGGGGCCGATCCGGAGCTTCACCGTGGTGATGGAGACCTGCAGCTGCAGGATCGTCGACGGCCCGGGGAACGTCGCATGGGTGAAGTCCATGTCGACGGTGCCCATGCTGCCGGTGACCAGCGTCGACGGCGGAACATGCCACGTGCCCTTGCGTCGAACCGTCTCCCACTCGGCCGCGAGGTGCACGGGCCCGGCCGAAGGGACGGCGACGGCCGGGGTCGCGGCTACGGCCTGGCCCGGCTCGTTGAACAGGCGACCGGCGTTCGGCAGGTGTTCCAGGACGGCTCGCAGGTCTGCGCGGGTCTTGGCGGCGTACACCAGACCGGACCGGTCCTCGAACTCCGCGATCTCCAGATATCCCGACGAGAAGGCGTCGTTGAGAAGAGTCACGGCCCGTTCGCGTTCCGGGTTTCCGACCCGTAGATCGTCGTCGGGGAGGCGGTCGACCATACCTGCCACCTTATGGCACCCGCGCTGGGTGGGTTTTCGCAGCACGACGGCCGGGGCTCGCGGCGGCGTCAGTTCCGCGGGATCGGTGGCGCGGAGTCGGGGGCCATCAGGGCGCCGATCTGCGCGAAGATCGGATTGCCGCCGTTGGCGTAGGAGCCGTCCGGACCGAACGCCTCGGCGTCGTAGGTCACCGCCACCGCGATGGCGATCTTCTCTGACGGGAGATACGCGACGACCGCCGCGTAGCCGTTGAACAACGGGTTCTGCACGATCCAGCCGCCGGTCAGCACGACTCCCATGCCGTAGGTGTACTCCTCGTTCATCGGCCGGCACGTCGAGCAACCGGCCAGCGGACGCGCCACGCCGCGGAGCCGGGTGGAGACCATGGTGTCGTAGCCCTCGGCCGACAGCGTCTCCCCCGCGAAGAGTTTCCGGGCCGTCGCCTCGACGTCGTAGATGTTCGACGTCTGGATCGCACCGTGGGTGATGCTCCACGACGGGTTCCAGCCGGTCGTCTCCTCGTAGAACGGCGTCGACGGTGGAGGGTTCAGAATCCCGCGGCGTTCCGACAAGTTGGCATGCAGGGCGGGTTCCGGGATCACCGCCGTCAGATCCGACACCGTGTTGTCGAGGTCGAGCGGCTCGGAGATCCGCTGCCGGAGTAGATCCGCGACCGATTCACCGGTGATCTTCTCCAGCACGAGGCCGAGGATCACGTAGTTGGTGTGCGCGTAGTTCCAGTTCGTCCCCGGGGCGTAGAGCAGCGGCTTGTTCACCGCGTAGGACAACATCTCGTCGGTCGTCCACGCCTTGAACGGGTTCGTCAGCTCCTCGATCTCGAACGCGTCGTTGCCGAGCACATAGTCCTGATACCCCGACGTCATCGTCGCCAGTTGCCGGAGGGTGACCCGGTCGCTGTTGGGGATCTGGGGCACCCATGTCGCGATGATGTCGTCGAGGGCGACCGCCTTCTCGTCGACGAGTTGCAACAGCACCGCCGCGACGTAGGCGATGGCGACCGACCCGTTGCGGAAGTGCATGTCCGCGGTGGCGGGTACACCGGTCTGCGACTCGCCGAACGCCTTGGTGGTCACCTCCTGGCCGTCGTCGGTGACACGCACGATCACCGACTTGAGGTGTTGGGACTCCATCAGTCCTTCGACGATCTACTCGATCTGCGCCGCCTGCTGCGGGTTGGACGACGACGCCTACGAGGACGCGGGTTCGGCACCGCCCCCGGTGCCGCACGCCGCCAGAACGATCGCGAGGACCGCGGCAATCAGCATTGACCAGCGCTTGTGCATTGTCGAATTTTCACGGGCGCCGAACCCCTGTCGGCGACTTCGTCGATTCCGGAGTAGCGTCGACTCCGTCCGCAATCGGCCGGAGGAGGCGACGATGTCAGCGGTAGACGCGACGAGCTCGGGGACGATGCCGGTCGCGTTCATCGGTCACGGCAACCCGATGAACGCCCTGGAGCGCAACAAGTACACCGAGGCCTGGGCCGCTCTGGGTGCATCGGTGCCGAAACCGCGAGCGATCCTGGTGATCTCGGCGCACTGGTACACCAACGCCACCGCCGTGACGGCGATGCCACGGCCACGGACCATCCACGACTTCTACGGTTTCCCGCAGGACCTCTTCGACGTGGAGTACCCTGCCCCGGGCGACCCGGATGTCGCCGACATGGTCTCCGATGTCGTCAAACCCACGTGGTGCGGTCACGACGTCGACAGCTGGGGTATCGACCACGGCACGTGGTCGGTGCTGGTGCACACGTTCCCGGATGCGTCCGTACCCGTACTCCAGTTGTCGCTCAACGCTTTCAAGGACTACGAACACCACTACGAACTGGGCCGCCGGCTCGCCCCGCTCCGCGACCAGGGTGTGCTGATCATCGGCAGCGGCAACATCGTGCACAACCTACGCGCGGTCGACTTCGCGAAGCCCGACAGCGGATTCGACTGGGCCCACCGGTTCGACGATGCGGCCCGAGAGGTGTTGCTGGACAAGCCGTCGAGTGTGCTGAGTCTGGACGGACATCCCGACTTCGACAAGTCCGTACCGACCCCGGACCACTATCTGCCGATGCTGTACATCGCCGGACTCGCCGGGGACGCCCCGCTGAATCTGCTCGTGGACGGCCATGCCGCCGGGTCGATCTCGATGGCCGCCTACACGCACGGGCTGGAGGTCGAGCCCACGGGGTCCGGCGCCGGTGGCCCGGCTGCCGAACTGCCCGAGGGGTTTCCGACACTCAACTCGAACCTGTGACCCTCAGGCCGCGAGGAACTCGTCGATCTGGTTGATCGCCGACGACGCACCTTCGACGACTCCCATGTCGAGCACCTTCTGCAACGCCTCGGCCGAGTCGTAGGTGCTGATGAAGGTGGCGACGGTCTTACCGTCCGTCTCGGTGAATGCGTAGGAATTGCGGGATTCGGGCATGTCGGTGATCGGGTTGAGGTCCCCGTCGGCAAAGCCGTCCAGGAAGGTGAAGCCGGTGGGCTCGTCCACCGATTCGACTTTCCAGTAGCCGCCGAACTTCTCGCCCTCGGGACTGGTCATGTAGTACGTGACCTTGCCGCCCGGGCGCAGGTCGTGGTCGACGACGGTCGCCGGATAGGTGGGCGGGCCCCAGATCTTCTCGAGCTGACGCGGATCGGCGTAGATCTGCCACACCCGTTCGATCGGGGCCGCGAACTCGGCGTTGATGGTGATCGTCCGGGCGTCCAGGTCGGGTGTCACATCGATGACAGGCATTGGTCATTCCTCCGGTGTGATTGTGGGTGAGGGTGATTCGAGCGTGAGTAGATCGTCGATGCGGGCGATACGACCACGCCACACCGCTTCGAGCTCGGTGAGCATCGAGGCCACCGAACGCACTGCCGCGACATCGCCGCTGGCCAGCTGCTCGCGTCCGGAACGACGCTTGGTGAGCAGACCGGCCTTCTCCAGGACGGCGACGTGCTTCTGTACCGCCGCGAAGCTCATGTCGTATTTCGCGGCGAGCACCGAGACCGAGTGTTCGCCGGCGAGCACGCGTCGCAGGATGTCACGACGGGTGCGGTCCGACAACGCGTGGAACAGGGCGTCGGCCCGATCCTCGTCTGTCGGTTCGCCTGCATTCTCGGCCACGCCTCAAACATACAACCAATTGGTTGTATGTCAAGGGTCTGTTGCGATCACGACGGGCTCAACCCTGGCCTCCGGCGGACCCTGCGCCTTGACTTGTCCCGACCGTCTCGCTGCACCCGTCGCGCGTCGCCGCCACCGGACCGACTCCGCGATCCCGAACCCGAAGGACCCCACTCGTGACCCGTCAGCTCCACCTCGGTGGTTTCTTGATCGCCTCCCCCGTCACCCATTCGCACGCCGCATGGCGTCATCCCGGCTCGGAGACCGACTACTTCGGGCCAGACCACTACCACCGGGTCGGCCGCATCCTCGAACGCGGCAAGTTCGACTTCGCCTTCTTCGCCGACCTGCTCGCCGCACCGGTCCGGTTCGGCGGTAACCAGTCCGAACCCTTCCGGCGCGGCACTCAGGCCGCCGCGACGATCGATCCGAGCCTGGTCGCGGCGAGCATCGCCGCCGTCACCACGCGACTCGGTATCGCGGTCACCAAGTCCACCACCTACTTTCACCCCTACGAACTCGCGCGCGTCTTCGGTTCCCTCGATCACCTCACCCGTGGACGGATCGCGTGGAACATCGTGACGTCGCTGTCGCAGGCCGAGGCGCAGAACTTCGGCTTCGACGACCACGTCGGACACGACGAGCGGTACGTGCGTGCCGAGGAGTTCGTCAGCACGGCGATCAAGCTGTGGTCGAGCTGGGATGCCGACGCCGTCACCGCCGACAAGGAGTCCGGCGTCTGGGCGGATCCGTCGAAGATCCACACCGTCGACCACGAAGGCACGCACTACCGCACGCGGGGTCCGCTCAACCAGCCCCGCTCACCGCAGCATCGCCCGGTACTCATCCAGGCGGGGTCGTCGAACACCGGCAAGGACTTCGCCGCGCGGTGGGCGGAGGCGATCTTCGAGATCGACCCGACCCCGGAGGGACGCCGGGCCTACTACGACGACGTGAAGTCGCGGGCGGTGAACTTCGGCCGAAATCCCGACCACGTCACAATCTTCCCGGCGTTCATCCCGTTCATCGGCGAGACCGAGTCGATCGCCCGGGAGAAGCAGGCGTTCCACAACGAACTCGCCGATCCGATCTCCGGCCTGATCACGCTGTCGGTTCACACCGACCACGACTTCTCCGCCTACGATCTCGACGCTCCCGTCGAAGACGTCCAGGTGAGCGGCACACAGGGGCTGTTCGACGTCGCCCGACGCCTCTCCGAGCGGGACAGTCTCACCCTCCGCGACATCGGCAAGCTCTACGCCCAGGGAGTCCTGCTGCCGCAGTTCGTCGGCACGGCCGCCGATGTCGCGGATCAGATCGAGGAGTCCTTCACCGGCGGTGAGGCCGACGGGTTCATCGTGTCGAGTGCGCAAACCCCGGGCACCTTCAACGATTTCGTGGACTACGTGGTGCCGGAGTTGCAGCGCCGCGGCCTGTTCCGCACGGAGTACGAGGGCACGACCCTGCGCGAGCACCTCGGGCTCGGGAGCGCCGAGGAGGATCTGCCCGCGGACGTGCGTGGGGTAGACACCCGGCTCGCGGGCTGAGAGAACTCAGCGCTCGCCGACCCGGCCGCCGTCGACGTCCCAGTGCCGGTCGACGCGCACGTTCTGCAGCATGCGCCGATCGTGGGTCACGAGAAGCACTGCGCCGTCGTAGGAATCGAGAGCGGACTCGAGTTGTTCGATGGCCGGCAGGTCGAGGTGGTTGGTCGGCTCGTCGAGGACAAGGACATTGGTGCCCCGCGCCTGCAGCAGGGCGAGTCCGGCCCGCGTGCGTTCGCCGGGTGACAGCTCTCCGACCGGCCGGTCCACGTGATCGGCCCGCAGGCCGAACTTGGCGAGCAACGTCCGCACGTCCGCGGTGGAGTATTCGGGGACCAGCGCTTCGAACCGTTCGGCCAGCGGCCGGGGACCGGTGAACAGGCCACGCGCCTGGTCGATCTCGCCGATCGCGACGTTGGCACCGAGTCGCGCGGTCCCCTCGTCGGGTTCGACGCGACCGAGCAGTAGCCGCAGCAGCGTCGTCTTGCCGGCACCGTTGTGGCCCGTGATGCCGATGCGTTCGCCGGCGTTCACCTGTAACGACACCGGGCCCAGCACGAAATCCCCCTGTCGCACGACCGCTTCATTGAGGGTGGCGACCACCGAGCTGGAGCGCGGCGCGGACCCGATGGTGAACTCGAGAACCCATTCCTTGCGCGGTTCGGCGACCTCGTCGAGCCGAGCGATCCGGCTCTCCATCTGCCGGACCTTCTGCGCCTGCTTCTCACTGGACTCGGTGGCGGCGCGGCGTCGGATCTTGTCGTTGTCCGGCGCTTTCCGGATGGCATTGCGGACACCCTGGCTCGACCATTCACGCTGGGTCCGAGCGCGTGCGACGAGGTCGGCCTTCCTGGCCGCGAACTCCTCGTACTCCTCGCGACGGTGACGGCGGGCGACGGCACGCTCCTCGAGGTAGCTCTCGTAGCCGCCGCCGTACACGGTGTTGGTGTGCTGCGCGAGGTCGAGTTCGAGCACCCGGGTGACGCTGCGCGCGAGAAACTCTCGGTCGTGACTGACGAGGACGACGCCGCCCCGCATGCCGGCCACGACCTCCTCCAGGCGCGCGAGACCGTCGAGATCGAGGTCGTTGGTCGGTTCGTCGAGGAGCACGATGTCGAAGCGCGAGCACAGCAGCGCGGCGAGCCCGACCCGGGCGGCCTGGCCGCCGGACAGATCCGCCATCAGGGTGGCATCCGGGTCGATGACACCGTCACCGAGCCCGAGGTCGGCGAGGACCGCGGGCAGCCGCTCGTCGAGATCGGCCGCCCCGGTGGCCAACCAGTGGTCGAGCGCGGCCGCATACGTCTCGGCCGGATCTCCCGGCGCCGCGGCGTCGGGGTCGGCCAACGCGTCCGCCGCCGCGTCCATCGCGGTCGTCGCCGCCGCGCACCCCGTCCGGCGGGCGACGTACGCGCGCACCACCTCACCGGGAACCCGTTCGTGCTCCTGCGGCAACCATCCGACGAAAGCGTCGGACGGTGCACGGGTCACCGTCCCCTCCAGGGGCGCGAGATCACCGGCGAGTACCCGCAGCAGCGTGGTCTTCCCGGCACCGTTCGCACCGACCACGCCGATCACGTCGCCGGGTGCCACCGTGAGATCGAGGTGGTCGAAGAGGACGCGGTGGGCATATCCCCCGGCGACGTCCTTGGCGACGAGCGTGGCGGTCATCGGTCCATGGTCGCACCCAGCTCTCGGACCACGAGGACCCGGCCGAGGCGGCTCCGGCACGCGGCAGCCGACTCCCCCGGTTTTCCCGAGCGCCCGGCCGGGTATTGACCCGCATGACCTCATCTCGCGAGACCCGACACTTCGACGTCGTCATCGTCGGCGGCGGAAACGCCGGCCTCAGCGCGGCGGCGCGACTGCTGCGCCTGGGCGTCACCGATGTCGCGGTGATCGAACCGCAGGCCGTCCACACGTACCGCCCACTGCTCTCCTACGTCGGCGGAGGTCAGGCGACGCTGCAGGACGCCGAGCGCACGCAGCGATCGGTGACGCCGGACGGGGTGACGTGGTTGCGCGACACCGCCGTCGTCGTCGACGCGGGAAAGCGAACGGTCCGCTGCGTCTCGGGCGCCGACATCGGCTACCGGGACCTCGTCCTGGCCGTCGGACTCGTACCGGATCACGACGCGATGCCGGGGATCGAGCTCGCGATCGCCGACCCGGCGGTGGCCAGCAACTATCTCGACCGGGCCGAACAGACCTGGGATCTCGTCACCTCGATGCCGCGGGGTGGACGGGCCGTGTTCACCGTCCCGCGTCCGCCGGTCAGCTGCACCGGGACCACACTCAAACCACTCTTCCTGGCCGCCGCCCACTGGCGGCGTCGAGGAATCCTCGAGTCGCTCGACATCACCTTGACCGTAGACCGGCCCCGCCTGCTCGGCGTCGATGCCCTCGACGCCCGCCTCTCGGAGTGCCTCGACGAACTCGGCGTCCGCGTGCTGCTCGACAGCTCCGTACGACTGCATCCGGTCGATCGCCGGGTCACCGTGGTCACCGGCTCGGACACCCAGGACGTGTACTACGACATGCTGCACCTCGTCCCGCCCTTCCGAGGTGCCGACCTGGTGACCGACTCGGACCTGGCCGGCGCCCGCGGCCGGGGGCTCGTCGACATCGACCCGCGCACGCTGCGTCACCGCACCCATCCGTCCATCTGGGGAGCCGGTGATGGCGCCGCGATCGCGACCGACCCGTCGGGCGGCGGGTTGCGACGGCAGATCTCGGTGCTCGCAGACAACATCGCGGCCGCGCGGGCCGGCGAGGAGCTCACCGCCTACGACGGGTACACCGTCGCTCCGATCGCGACGGACGCACATCATCTGATCGCCGCCGAGTTCGACCGCGACGGGACCGTCACGTCGTCGTTGCCGTCGGTCATCGACCCGCTCAAACCGCGCCGGAGTGCGTGGGCCTTCGACCGATATGCCCTCCCGCGCCTGTACTGGAACGCGATCCTGCGAGGGCGGGTGTGAGTCCGCGTCGAGACCTGTGACCGGTTCGGAATCGAGAAGCCCCTAGACCCGCCGCGCACTACCGTGAGAGCTGCCTCGGCCCCGAGGCCGTCGACCGCGAAGGGAACGCGAATGGGCAGCTCTGGAGGATTCTCCGATCAGGAACGGGCCGCGATGAAGGAGCGCGCCGCGGAACTCGAGAAGGAGAAGACCCGCGGGCGCGGGAACAAGAAGGCGGCCGAGGAACTCGATCTGCTCGCGAAGCTCGAGACCATGGACCCGGCCGATCGCGCGATGGCCGAACGCATCCACGCGATCGTCACCGCGACCGCGCCGGACCTCGCGCCCAAACTCTGGTACGGACAGCCGGCCTACGCGTCGCAGGGCAAGGTGGTGTGTTTCTTCCGCAGCGGGCACGACGCAGGAGCGGTACTCCACCTTCGGGTTCACCCAGAACGCCAACCTCGACGACGGCGGATTCTGGCCGACGTCGTTCGCGGTCAGCACCCTGGACACCGAGGCGGAAAAGACCATCGCGACGCTGGTCGCCAAGGCGGTGAGCTGACCTTCCCCTTACTGCCTCATCCGAAAGACTGTAAACCCGCAGGTCCCAGCCCTGCTCCCGGAGGTGTGAGGAGCGTTAGCGACGAGCCACGAAGGGCCAGCAACCGGCGCGGGATCGTCCTCCCAGCGAATTTGCCTCCCCCTCAACAGGTTTGAAGGGTATATTGCCCTTCGCGCCGACTCACGGGGACGGAGATTCAGCGCTGGGAGCCGGTTCGGGCTTCTGCGAACAACGCCGGTTCGACTCCCGCGGCCGGACTACTCTGATCGCCATGATCACCGCGGTGCACACACTGATCTACTGCGACGACCCGGACGCCGCCCGCGCCTTCTTCCGCAACGTGTTGCGCTTCCCGCACGTCGACACGGGCGGCGGCTGGCTGATCTTCCAGACCGGTCCCAGCGAACTCGGAGCCCACCCGAATGCCTGGGAGCACGAGGGAAGCGCCGGGCGCACCGATCAGAAGTTCGACGTGTCGTTCATGTGCGACGATCTCGACTCCACCATGCGCGAACTCGCCGGCCGAGGCGCCGAGTTCGCGGGCACCCCGACCGATGAGGGCTGGGGCGTGACTGTCCGGGTCAAGGTCCCCGGTGCCGGAGAGATCACGCTGTACGAACCGAGATACTCACCGCCCGCGCTCATGTGAACGTCCGGACCCGTCTGCCGGACGTCGCTCATTCGGTCGCATGAAACCCGGCGATGCCCCCACCGAAGCGCGGTAATCTCCCGAGGTCACCGACCAAGAGGAGCCGACCGTGGGCAGTCCCTACGACCCCAACCAGCCGACCGCCATGGGTCCGCAGGGGCCGCAGCAACCCGGATGGCCGCCTTCTGGCGGTCACCAACCCGGCGGTCCGCAGCCGGCTCCCGGCCAGCCGCCGAACCCGGGCCCGTACGGTGGGCAGCCGTACGGCCAACAGCCCTATGGCGGGCAACCCTACGGCCAGCATCCGTACGCTCAACAACCGTATGGCCAGCCGTTCGGTCAGCAACCGCCCCCGCCGGCCAAGAGCGGGAGCAAGAAGTGGTGGTTCATCGGCGGCGGCGGACTGGTCCTCGTACTGATCGTCGTGGTGGCGGTGGTGCTGGCGCTGACCCTGCGCGGTGGTGGCGACGACGAACCGTCGATCCCGACCGCCTCGGCCCTCCAACTGGTGCTGCCCGAAGACCAGTTCCCGGACATCACGGGCGAATTCAGCACGGAGACGGGCAGTACCGACGACGACGGCAGCACCGTGGACAACGAGAAGTGTGCGACGCTGGTCCAGTCTCAGCAGACCGGCAACGAACGCGCGGAGCGCGAGCTCACCGAGACCTCGTCCTCCAACGAGATACTCTTCGGTCTCGACAACTACAGTGCCGACGTGACCAAGCCGGCCGACAACGGTTACGACGAGTTCGACGAGATCGTCTCCGCCTGTTCGTCTTTCACGCTGACCCTCGAGGACGGCGACGTCCCGGTCACTCTCGCGCTCGAGAAGGTCGAGCTGCCGATCGACGGTGACTACAAAGCGGTCCGGATGACCGGCGAGTACGAGGTCGGTGCGATCGAGGTTCACCTCGCCGGGATCATCGTGGTCGGCGAGGAGCGGGGCGTATCGTTCACGGTCACGCACAACACGGTTGACGACGCACCGCCCGCGATGGACACCACGGTCAGCAACAATCTGGCCGAGATGTTCACGGCCCAGCGGCAGATCATCGCCGACGCGACCTGAAGCCCGACGGTCGAGATTCGTCGGTCGTCAGAGGAGGATTCGCGCCACCGCGGCCGGGTCGTCGAAGATGCTCATATGCCAGGCCCTGGCGCAGACGATGAAGTCCGATCCCGGTATCCGCTGATGCATGGCTCTCATGGAGGCGACGTCGGACACCGTGTCGTGTTCGGCCGCGACCACGGTCACCGGGCACGAGATCGACGCGGTGCGTTGCGAACAGTCGAAGTGGGCGATCGCGCGCAGCGCCGACGCCCAGGACGCGTGGTCCGCGGCGGCCACGGCTTCGCGAGCGTAGCGGACGACCGGTCCATCGTTGCGCAATTCGTCTGCGCTGAACCAGCGTCCGAGTGTGCCGTCGACATCGACGGTGTCGGCCTCGACGGCGGCTGCCGCAGCGTCGAATGCCGGGAAGGGCGTGTCTCGGGTGCACAGCAGCGTCAGGCGGGAGACGAGCTCGGGGCGCCGGATCGCGAGTTCCAGGGCCACCTGTCCGCCGAAGGAATGTCCCACCACATGCCAGGGCGCCTCGGACGCAACCGATTCCGCGACCCCGGCGGCGAGCCGCGCGGGTAGATCGTCATCCGCATAACCCGGCGGCGGGCTGATCGCAGGCGTGATCACGTGTCCGTACTCGGCCAGCTCGGCACGCACGCCGTCCCACACCGCCGGCGACAGCGGGGTTCCCGGCAGTAGCAGCCAGGTCGGGGGTTCGGTCGTCACCACGTACTCTCCTCAGCTGTCGTCACGGATTCAGACCGGCCGCCGGATTCGTCGCCTCGATCAGCGGCACCGTCAGCATCGAGGGATGATCTCCGCCCCGATGAATCCGACACGTTCCGCGGGGACCGGTCTGATAGCGGGCGGGGAAATGTCCGGTCAACGGGTTGCCCCGGTCGATGTTCCGTCCCGCGAGCACCAGCCGCAGGCGATCGCCGGGCATGAAAGATGTTGCCGACGAACCGAGTCCGACCTCTATCTCCACGATCTGACCGGGCTCCAGCAACTGAACGCGGTCGAAGCTGTGCACCGGCCGGGCCACCGACGATGCATCGCGGTCCAGTGCTCGCAGGGAGAGCTTCTGCCTACCCGTCACGATGCGGTCCCGGCCGTATCCGTATGAACCCTCGAACGGGACCCACCGCGTTCCGGCCCATTTCTCCACTGCCACGAACAACGTCGCATCCCCACCGCGCGGCAGGCTGACCCATAGTCGAGCACTCATCGGTCCGGGGAGTTCGAGATGAGAATCGATGGCAAGGTCGTAGGCCAGCCCGGCCCCGCGCAGGTCGAGAACCGACGAACCACTCGCCACGCCTCCCCCGGTGACCCGGGTCAGACGATCACCGTCGGCGAGTAGCAGTTCGGTCCACGTGGTCGCCGCCGGCGGCCACTCATGTTCCTCGCGTACATCGGTGACCTCGGTCCGCGACCCCCGGACTTCGAGGCGGACCCGTGGCAGGGTCCTGGTCGTGTCCCCGCGCAGGTGTCGGTCGAAGAACGCGTGCTGGGTCGCCACCGCGTCGTCGCTGTAGAACGTCGCCCATTTCGGTCCGCGGTGGGTGTACAGGTACTTGTGAGCCGACCCGGCCCGCTCGAACGCACGCATCGAACCCGCGCTGTGCAGATTGCTGTCGGAGAAACTGGCGCACACCAGCATCGGCACCTCGATGGCCGTAAGATTCGGTGTCTTGCTCTGCCACCAGTCATCTCGCAGGGGGTGGCGGCGGCGTTCGGCACCGATGTCCTCCGACAACCGGGCGGCCTTCCGGGTGACGAGAGCCCAGATGCGGGAGAACCCTCTCTCGTCGACTCCACCGGGCTTCATGAAGTCGCGGTAGAGGTCGGTGAACCCTTCCCACGGACAGATCGCCGCGAGGTGGGGCGGGTGAAGTGCTGCCGCCTTGTACTGCGAGAGCGCGAGATACGACACGCCCAGCATGCCGACCGCTCCGGTCGACCAGGACTGCCGGCCGGCCCACTCGATCAGGTCGTGGACATCGAGGGCCTCGGCGTCGGAGAGCAGCGATCCGGTTCCCTCCGAGGTCCCCGCGCCGCGCAGGTCGGCATTGATGACGACGTAGCTCCGCGATGTCCAGACCGCGGGATCGGGCGCCTCCCAACCGGTCTCACTAGAGATGCGGACCGGCGCAGGCTGGTTCATGATCCGGTACTGGAAATTGATCTTCCAGCCGAACCACGTCCGGACCGGCAGCGCGTCCTTGCCGTAGGGGTGCGCCGAGAGCAGGACCGGGAACGGACCATCCCCCACCGGTCGATACACGTTGACCCGCAGGGCGACCCCGTCGCGCATCACCACCGGGACATCGGCGTCCTTGATCATGTCATCGGGTGCCGGGTAGACGGTCACCGGCGGGCGCACGGCGTTCCGCACCCGCCGCAGGCCGTAGCGGAAAGCACCCGAGCGCCGCCACGGCCGGTCGTGGCTCACCGAATCCCGCATACGACCTCCGACGACAGTGCGACACCCATGGCTGGACTCTAGGGCACAGGCCGAGACCGGTCATGGCTCTCCACGCCCTTGCGTCTTCCGTCAGACTTCGCTAACGTTAGCCATTACCGACACATTCCGGCACAAGGAGTCCTCATGGGAGCACCAGTCGCATTCTTCGAGATCACCTCGCATGACCCCACCCGTCTCACCGCGTTCTATCGCGATCTGTTCGACTGGGCCATCGACGACAGTTCCGGCCCGGAATACTCGCTCGTCGACACCGGCGCAGGTGACGGCGCCGTCTCCGGCGGCATCGGCGCCGTGTCCGAACCCGGCGGGACCGGTGGGGTGAGTGTCTACATGCGCGTCGATAATCTGCAGGCGTCCCTCGACCGGGCCGAGACGCTCGGCGGCAAGGCACTCATACCGCCCACGGACCTCCCGGATGGGTACGGCAGATTCGCCATGTTCGCCGACCCCGACGGCAACTCGATCGGACTCTGGGCGTGACCGACAAGTCCCCGGGCGTCGACGAGGCCCTGCGCGCGATGGCGGAGCCCCGTCGCCGCGCCATCCTCGAACTCGTCTCCGGCGAGGAGCTGTCCGCGGGCGACATCGCCGCCCGGTTCGACGTCAGCCGCACCGCGATCTCCCAGCACATCACGGTGTTGAAGGACGCCGGGTTGCTGGCCGAGCGCCGCGAGGGGACCCGACGCATCTACCGCGCC
This sequence comes from Gordonia sp. SGD-V-85, assembly GCF_001456905.1. Lineage (NCBI taxonomy): Bacteria > Bacillati > Actinomycetota > Actinomycetes > Mycobacteriales > Gordoniaceae > Gordonia > Gordonia sp. SGD-V-85. The sequence continues at coordinate 1,497 of NZ_LNQO01000013.1, read as the reverse complement.
CGACCCGAGGGCATCGACCGACTACGCGACCTGCTCGACACCATGTGGGCGTCATCTCTCGACGTCGCGCGCCAACTGGTCGAGGCCGAACGCGGACTGACCGACGACGAGGTGAACCGTGCCGGGTGAACGCGAGGTCGACGACGCCGGGAGTCGCGATGGCGGTGCCGTTCTCCCGCTCCGGCGACCGCCGATACGTCAATCCACCACCGTACGCAGCGATCTCGACCACGTCTTCACCACCTTCGTCCGGACCATCGGGGTCTGGTGGCCGCTGCAGCCGATGTCGATCGGCGGGGACCGGGCACGGACGGTGACCATCGACGAGTACACCGGCGGCCGGGTCTATGAGACCTGGGACGACGGCACGACCGCCGAATGGGGTCGACTCGCGGTGTGGGAACCCCCGAGCCGGTTCGTCATGTCGTGGCTGAACACCCCCGAGCCGACCGAGGTCGAGCTGGCGTTCACCTCGCTCGGTCCGGCACTGACGCGGGTGTCCGTGGAACACCGCGGCTGGGAGCACCTGAGCGAGGAACAGCTTCGCGAAGACTGCGCCGCGCCAGGCGGTTACAGCTCCGGCGCGTATTCCGGCGGCTGGGCCACCGCCCTGGCGGCCTGCGTCGACGTCATCGAATCTACCCACCCCTGAAGAGAGAGAGCGTCAGAACATGACCCACTTCGTGTACAAACTCGTCCCGCCGCGTCCCACCTTCGGCCCCGGCGACATGTCCGACGACGAGGCCGCCATCATGGGCCGGCACGGCGCGTACTGGTCGAGGCTCCTCGCCGACGGCACCGCCGTGATCTTCGGTCCCGTCGTCGACCCGGCCGGGGACTGGGGCCTGGGCGTGGTGCGCGCCGACTCCGAGGACGATGTCCGGGCCATCAGCGCCACCGACCCGGCCGTCACCTCGGGCCTCGCCCGCGTCGAGATCCTCCCCATGCCGGTGGGCATCGGGCGCGACTGAACCGACCCGTTCGACGACGAAGCCCGTTCCGACATCGGTCGGAACGGGCTTCATTCAGGTGGAAGGAACGTCATGGCTTTCAAACCTCAGTAGCGAGACTAACCATCTGCTCAATCTGCCGTTTGACCTGCCCAAACCCCGGCGCGGATGACCCGTTACGCCGCCTGCCCTAGCTCGTCGCTGACGATATCTCGGGCGTGTAGCGCTAGCGAAACCCACATCGAGTGCTCAGCGTTGTCCACACGCCAGTTCTCCATGACCATATCCCCAAGTACCCACTCTGCCCGGTGGGCGGGGATCGGGCGCTTAGACGAAGCGGCGGGGATGCGCACGACGAGCATGCGCTTCTCCATACACGCGAAGGCATGGCCATCCCAGTACAGCATGACGAAGAACCTGCTCAACGACACGCCTGCGATGCGCTCGTCACGCTCAAGCATCTCCCGAACGAACGCCTCTTGCTTGACGAGGTCCCCCGCCATGCTGATGAGCGCCTTGGCGATGCTGCGTGTGGACTCCGGATGCT
>NZ_LNQO01000012.1:0-152016 GCF_001456905.1 Gordonia sp. SGD-V-85 | reverse complement strand
CCGGGCCCACACCATCAGCGGGGATGGTCACCACTACCTGAGTGCGGGGTGCACCTGCGGTGGTCATCGCCGCACCGATCGCGGCCTGATCGAGCAGTAGCTCCAACCCGTCCGCACGACGCTGCCCGACATCACGGCGGTCGTCGGCCCCGTCGGGTTCGGGACGCGGACAGGAGCGTTCGTCGATCATCGCCAGGAACTTCTCGCCGATCACCGCCGTCACATCGCCGGTGATCGCGACCCGGCCTTCGTCGGTCACTCTGGTGTGCAAGGTGTTCAGCGACGCATCATCGGCCGGCGCGACCGCGTGCGGATCGTCATCGGCGACCCGCGTGGCGATGCTCCGGGCGTGAGTGTTGATCTCGGCGGGGGTGGCACCGGAGAACGCCTGCGCCAGTAGTTCGCTCTCGAACACCGACCGGTCATCGTCGGACAACGCAGTCGCTGCCTGTTTGTCGATGGACGCGATACCGCGGACCACGGCATCAACACACTCGGCCGCGAGATACCCGTCGGCGGCGCAGTCAGCGACTTTCGGCAACGATCCCAGTCCGGCGGCGATCCGTGCACCGCGGTGCGCGGCCGTCGGGGGTAGGCCCATCTCGATCAGCCAGGATCGGGTCGTCGACCCAGCTCGCGCCGGTGCCCCCGAATCCTCCAACAGGGCGATGTGGACGGCGATCTGGTGATCGAGGACGTTGCGCAGCACGCGTAGTCCGTCGAGTCGCTCGACTACCAGGCGACCACTCCCGGCGTCGGGCGGGGGTTGCAGACCAATGAGGGTGTCGCGGAGCTCGGTGATCGAGGACATGAGACCAATGTACTCGCCAAAACGTTCGACGACGAGGTTTGTACACAACCTATCTGCCATCGAATCAAGCTGTGCGGCAATCTATGTCACACGAACATCAGTGGTGAACCGCAGTGAACCGTGGTGAACAGAAACCCCAGCAGTCACAGGCTGCTGATCGAACAGGGTTGTCATCGCCACTACGCAGCCGACAACAGGAGCGGGTGCGACGCCGAGGATGTGCAACGAAACAGCCGACTGCCCGCGCATTTTCCCTGAGCCCAGCCGAGTCGCACCGCATCGGCAGACGAAAGCGGGTCGCGACCCGGAAGACCGCCGGCTCCGTCATCTGTGCCATCGGATCGGCAACCTGATCAACGCCAACCTGCCATACACCTACGGTCAGTAATCGGAATCCGCGACGTTTCATCCGTCCTCGGTTCCGTGGGTCAGTCGTAGAACGGCTGGCGACCGTAGCGGTCTGCGGTCACGACATCGATGTCGTTTCGCAATGTGAGGTCGCGGATGGTGGCTGTGTTCGCCCCGATCCCGGCCCAGTGAGGATCGGTGTCGCTTGCCAGGCACCAGGCATGGTCAGCGGGCCATACAAAGGCCGGCGGGTCGTGAAACATTGCAGGCGTTTCGTGCGTCAAGGGCTCCTCCCACGCCTTGAGGTCGGACAGTGTGCCGACGTAGACGTGGTAGCCGCGGTTGGGGATGTACATCCGAGGGCCACCCGGTATAGGAGACACGACACCTGAATAGCCGGCCCAGATCGCGAAGTAGCACTCGTCCGAGCTGCGCGTCGCCGCAGCCAGGGCTCTACACGTCCTGGCGACGATGGCGTGCTCGTAGCCCTCATAGGCGGGCTCTGTGAAGTCCTCGCTCGGAACGCTCTGGTGAGGACGGTCTGGATCCGGTATGAAACGGACCCGTGCGTAGGCCTCGAACTCAGGAGGGCCGAACAGCGCTAGAGCTTTCCAAGCCTGGCCCGACGCGACGTCGTCGGTCGCGTCACGACTTCGTGTGATCCAGTCCGCGGCTGAGACGTCAGCACAGAAACGCAGCATGCCACGACTATGCGCCGGACGGGGTTGCCGCGGCCATCCTTTGTGAGAACGCCGGGGCGTCTCATCTGATGCAATATGCAGTCGATTACTTACCAGGTGAACCAGGTCAGACCAGACTTCGGAGCGAAGCAAGAAGTAGAAACCGCGGCCCTCCACATTCCACCAGAATGGAAGCCGCTGAACGGCATAGACATGTCAGACGGAGTAGACATGATCGGGTGGACCCGACATCGGTGCCGGCTCCGCCGCGGTCACCGACATCCTCGCCGACCCGCACATGTTCGCGTTGGACGTCCCGGCCGACTCCTCGGGCAGGAACATCTGCCGACATCGGACCGTGTGGCTGACGATATGGCTATTCGCTTCGCGGGCAGTTCGATGAGCTGAGAGCAGGGGTCAGGCCGCAGAGTCCCTGACCGGAACGGGGGCGATTTTCCGGGCCTGTCGCGACACGCGGCTACCCTGGTCACACGACCCCGGGCCGTTCACGGACCGATCCGGGTGCAACCGACCAGGGAGGGCATCATGGCCATCGATCGGGACAAGAGCAGAGCGGTGTCGGAGGTCGTGCGTCAGCACCCGGCGATGAGCCTGGTCGCGGTGTCACCGGGCATCGCGGTGTTCGTGACGTTGCTGCTGCTCGACCAGACCTTCCTGGCGATCCTGTTCCTCGTCCTGGCCGTCGGCGGGGGCGCATACCTGCTGACGCGCAAGCGCTGACGGTGTCGCCTGTTCAGCACCCGCGGCGAGCTGGGCGACCCCGCTACAGTGGTGCCCAACGAGCACCCGGCAGGGTTGAAAGCGCGGTGAAGGGAGTCGGCGTCGTGGGCACTGAACCGGGTCGGCGCGCCTGCGCCGGACGGACTCCCGGGTTGCGGACGAGTCGGCTGGGCGGCTGACCATGTCCACCCGCGTCGATGCCTACATCTGGGCCATCCGTCTGACCAAGACCCGATCGGCGGCGGGCGCCGCGTGTCGGGGCGGGCACGTCCGCGTGAACGGGGTGACCGCCAAACCGGCCCAGCCGGTGGTGCCGGGTGACGAGGTCCGCGTACGGCTCGCCGGACGGGAGCGCATCGTCGAGGTCACCAGGACGATCAGTAAGCGGGTGTCGGCGCCGATGGCCGCCGAGTGCTTCATCGACCGGTCTCCGCCGCCGCCGCCGAAGGAGATCCTCGCGAGTCAGCCGCGTCGCGACCGCGGTGCCGGTCGGCCGACGAAACGTGAACGGCGTCAACTGGATCGGCTGCGTGACGGCACATTCCTCATCGCGGTACTGGCGGCGATCACGCTCCTCGTCGGCGCCTGCTCGGACGACGAGCCGACGTCAGATCCAAACACTCCGAACACGCCCGAGGCGCCCGCCCAGGCCGGTTCCGGACCGTTCTTCGGCGAATGCGGCGGCGTGTCCCTCGACGAGGTGGTCCGCATCACCGGGTTCGGTGGACTCACCGAGACCGTGAACAACACTTCGGTGTGCGAATGGGACACGACCGGTTCGCGGACGGGTGCCGTCGCCTCGTTCAATTGGTATCGCGGATCGCCGATCGGTCGTGAGGAGGCGAACGTGAAGTTGTCGCGCGACGTCACCAACAGACTCGTGATCGACGGCCACGAGGGATTCATCGGTTACACGCAATCAGGTCAGATCTGTGAGGTCGGCATCGGTTTCGGCGCGGACTTCTTCGAATGGTCGATCCGCGGCGACGCGGCGACACCACGGCCGATCGAAGAGATCTGTGACGCCGCACGCGAGCTGGCGACGCTGTCGATAGAGCGTGCGTCGTGAAGCGCGCCCTCATCGTGATCGCCGCGGTGCTGCTGGGACTGACCGCCCTGGCCGGGTGTGCGCGCACCGTCGACGGTGAGGCGGTGCCGTTGGGGGCCGCGGACCAGTCCGGCAGCAGCGACATCGACACCGACCAGTTCGACCGGCTCTTGCTCGAATGCGATGTGCTACCCGACGCGATGATCGCCGATGTCGTCGCCGGCGGCGGGTTCGCCGAACGGTCGTTCAGCGGGGCCATCTGCCGATGGCTGGTCTCCGGCACCACCGACGTGGTGAGTGTGACGTTCAACTGGTTCGAGTGGGGCAACGTCAACGTGGAGAAGGAGACGGCCAAGAAGCTCGGTTTCCAGACCGAGAACATCAAGGTCGCCAGCCAGTCGGCGTTCACCCAGCGCAGTCCCGACCGGCCGGGCGTCTGCGGTGTGACCGCCCGTGCGCCGAGCCGGGGCATCTTCACCTGGTTCGTCGAACCTCGCAGCGCGCCCCAGGGCGATCCGTGCGCGGCGCCGATCAAGCTGATGGAGTTGCTGCTCCAGGGCGGTCAGTAGAAGTTGCTCACCCCGGGAGCGGCCCGACGACGACGCTGGCCGCGACCACGAGTTCGTCGCCGGTGCCCGGCATCAGCAACCACACGGTGAGCCGGTCGCCCTCGCGCACCCGGCGCAGGACCAGCCGCGTGCCCGGCACGATGGGCCGGAGATACTCGATGACCACCCGGTGCGGAGCGTCGACCAGGTCGGGATGCTCGACCAGTTCGTCCTCGATCGCCTCGAGGTAGGCGGCATTGTTGAGGTGCTTGAACGGGTCGAAGTCGGTGATCCGGAGAACGTGTTCACGGTCGGGGAAGTCGATGGCGGCGGCGTCGGGGGCCTTCTCGGGGTTCATCGACCGCCAGCGAAGGCGGTGCTCGTCGGTCATCGCCGACAGCATCGCGAAGGCGTCGTCGGACAGGCGTGACGGCACGCCCTGCTCGTTGACGTTGATCCAGAACGCCTCGGTCTCGATCAGGCCCGCGGGACGCGGTCGGGGGTTGAACCGGTTTGTCTCGTGCTCGGCGGTGAGGCGCACGCGCATGTTGGTCCAGCGCGTCGACAGGGCACCGCACCAGCGCTGCGCGGTCACCGTACCCGGCCAGGTGATGGGCTCGATGACATCGATGATGGTCCGCCGAACGATCCAGAACGGGTCGGTCGCGCTGAACTCGGTTGCCTCGAGGTTGTCGTTGGCGACGTCCTGCAGGTAGCGGGCCACCGCATCGAGGCGCACACGCATGTCCTGATCGACGTCGCCGGTGCGGACGCGATAGCCCACCTCGTAGAACTGGGCACCAGGCTTGCGATCCGGGAGTGATGCAACCGACACTGCTGGCGTAACCTGGCTCACTCGAGTCCCTCCGATAGGTCGCCGGTATCTTTGCGGCTAAGATACATTCAATCGGAAAAATAGAACACGTTCTACGTGTCGGATCACGAGGAAACAGCAGATGGCGCATGTGATTACCCGCCCATGTTGCAACGATGCCAGTTGCGTCAGCGTGTGTCCGGTGAACTGCATCCACCCCACGCCCGACGAGCCGGAGTTCCTCACGGCGGAGGCCCTCTACATCGATCCGGAGACCTGCATCGATTGCGGCGCCTGCATCGACGAGTGCCCGGTGGAGGCGATCATCCCCGACGATCAGCTGGACGAGCGTGACGAGCCGTACCTCCAGATCAACGCGGACTACTACAAGGACCACGACGTCGAGGGCGGCCTCGTGCCACCGCGCAAGGCACCCAAGCTGCCCGAGAAGGAACTGCACGTGGCCATCGTGGGTGCCGGGCCGGCGGCCTTCTACGCCGCCGAGGAGCTCGTCCGCAAACCGGCCATCAAGGTCGACATGTTCGATCGGCTGCCGACGCCCTACGGACTCGTGCGCGCCGGAGTCGCACCGGACCACAGCGCCACCAAGGGCGTGGAGAAGACCTTCGCCTCGGTCGCGGCGAAGAAGAACTTCAGCTACTACCTCAATGTCGAGGTCGGCAAGCACATCAGCCACGACGAGCTGGTCGCCCGCTACCACGCGGTGATCTACGCGGTCGGCGCCGCGACCGACAAGCGGCTGGGCATCGAAGGCGAGGATCTGCGCAATTCGGTCGCCGCGACCCAGTTCGTCGCCTGGTACAACGGTCACCCGGACTTCGCCGACCTCGACGTCGATTTGTCGGGCGAGCGGGCCGTCGTGGTCGGCAACGGCAACGTGGCACTCGACGTCGCGCGCATCCTCGTCACCGACCCCGACGAGCTCGCCAAGACCGACATCGCCGACCACGCCCTCGCGAAGCTGCGTGAATCCAACATCTCCGAGGTGGTGCTCCTGGGCCGCCGCGGCGTGGCGCAGGCGGCATACACCAACAGCGAGTTCCTGGCACTCGGTGACGTCGACGGTGTCGACGTCGTCATCGACCCCGACGAGCTGGTCCTCGACCCGGCCTCGGAGGCGGCGCAGTCCGACGACACGCTCGACTCGACGATCGCCACCAAGGTGCGTCTCGCCCGAGAATTCGCCGAGCGTCCGCAGACGCCGGGCAACAAGCGCATTGTGTTCCGGTTCCTCACGTCTCCCGTCGAAATTGCCGGTGACGGGGAAGTGGCTACGCTTACGTGCGTGCGCAACGCCTACGCCGACGCGACCGGGACAGTCGCGGTGACACCCACCGAGGATCGGTTCGACCTCGAGACCGGACTGGTCCTGCGGGCCATCGGTTACCGGGGCGTGCCGGTCACCGACCTACCGTTCGACGAGGGGCACGGCGTCGTCCCCAACACCGAGGGGCGGGTCCAGACCGCGGCCGACGGCGATGTGATGCCCGGCCTGTACGTCACGGGTTGGATCAAGCGAGGAGCGACAGGGGGTATCGGCATGAACCGCATCTGCGGTCAGGAGACCGCGCAGGCGGTCATCGCGGACTTCGTCGCCGCCGCGTTCGACGACCCCTCGACCTCGCGGGACGACGTCGCCGCACTCGTGGCCGACCGCGGCGCCAACCGCATCGACCTCACGGGCTGGAAGGCGATCGACGCCGCCGAGAAGTCCGCGGGCAGGGCCACCGGCCGGGTCCGCACGAAGTTCGTCAGAATCTCCGAGTTCGAGGCGGCTGCCACCGCCGGGGCGCAGTGACCGTGCGCATCGCACTGCTCTCGTACCGAAGCAAGCCGCACTGCGGTGGCCAGGGCGTCTACGTCCGCCACCTCTCCCGCGAACTGGCACTGCTGGGGCACAGCGTCGAGATCTTCTCGGGGCAGCCCTACCCCGAACTGGACCAGGTGGCCATCGACGCCGGGGTCACCGTCACCAAAGTGCCGAGCCTCGGTCTCTACGACGAGCCGGACCCGTTCCGGACGCCTCGTCCGGGCGAGTACCGCGATTGGATCGACGTGCTCGAGGTCGGCTCGATGTGGACGGCGAGCTTCGGCGAACCGCTCACGTTCAGCCTCCGGGTGGCGCGCCTTCTCAAAGAGCGCCGCGACGACTTCGACATCGTGCACGACAACCAGTGCCTCGGTTACGGACTGCTCGACATCCAGAAGGCCGGGTTCCCGCTGATCGCGACGATCCACCACCCCATCACCCGCGACCGCACACTGGCGGTGAAGGCGGCCAAGGGGTGGCGCAAGATCAGTGCCTGGCGGTGGCATTCGTTCCTGCGCATGCAGGGGCGCGTCTCACGCCGTATCCCCGAGCTGCTCACCGTTTCCCGCAGCAGCGAGGTCGACATCCGCAAGGCCTTCGACATCCCGTCGGGTCGCATCACCACCATCCCGCTGGGGGTGGACACCGAGATCTTCACGCCGGCCGCCACGCGCGTTCCCGGACGTATCGTGTGTGTCGCCAGTGCCGACGCGCCGCTGAAGGGTGTCTCGTACCTGCTCGAGGCGGTCGCGAAGCTGTCCTCCGAGCGGGATGTCGAATTGGTACTGGTGTCCAAGTTGGACCCGAACGGTCCGTCCGCCAAGATGATCGAGGATCTGGCGATCGGCGATCGCGTCTCGGTGGTGTCCGGCCTCGAGGACTCCGAGATCGCCGGCCTGCTCGCCTCCGCCGAGGTGGCGTGTGTGCCCTCGTTGTACGAGGGGTTCTCGCTGCCGGCGGTCGAGGCCATGAGTTGCGGAACGCCGCTGGTGGCAACCCGGGCCGGTGCGATCCCCGAGGTCGTCGGCACCGCTGAGGAGGCGGCGTTGCTGGTGCCGCCGCGGGATTCCGGACGCCTGGCGCAGGCGATCGGCCGGCTGCTGGACGATGCCGATCTGCGGACGCGTCTCGGCGACGGTGGTCGTCGACGCGCCGAGGAGCACTACAGCTGGGCAGCAGTGGCCGCGAAGACTGCGGCTCACTACGAAACCGTGCTCGCCGGACATCGGCGGGCAACAGAAGGGACATCGAGTGCTCACAGTTGATTTCGACCGGCTTGGCGTTGGACCGGGCACCAAGGCGATCGACATCGGGGCGGGGCAGGGTAGGCACTCGTTCGAGATGTTCCGTCGTGGCGCGGAGGTCATCGCCTTCGACATGTCCGAGAGCGACATGTCCGACGTCGGTGAGATGTTCGACGCCATGATGGCGGAGGGTCACGTGCCCGCGTCGGCCAAGGCGCGCGCCGAGGTCGGGGATGCGCTTCGACTCCCGTACGCGGACAACAGCTTCGACGTCGTCCTGATGAGCGAGATCCTCGAGCACATCCCGACCGACGAGGGCGCGATCAGTGAGATGGTGCGCGTGCTGAAGCCGGGTGGCGTCGCCGCGGTCACCGTGCCCCGGTACTGGCCGGAGAAGGTGTGCTGGGCCCTGTCGGACGAGTACCACGAGGTCGAGGGCGGACACGTCCGCATCTACAAGGCCTCCGAGCTCGCGGGCAAGTTGCAGCGAGCCGGACTCGAGGTCACCGGCACCGACCACGCCCATGCCCTGCACGCCCCCTACTGGTGGCTGAAATGCGCTGTGGGAGTCGAGAACAACGACAATGTCCTGGTGAAGGGCTACCACCAGCTGTTGGTCTGGGACATGATGAGCAAGCCGTGGCTGACCCGGGTCGGCGAGCAGGTGCTCAACCCGCTCATCGGCAAGTCGGTGGCCCTCTACCTGCGCAAGCCCGAGACCGCCACCGCGTCTTCATGACGGGGGCCTCCAGGACGGGAGCCCCATGACGGCCGTCCCGGCGATCCCCAGTGTGGTCACGGCCGAGCAGATGCGGGCCACCGGTGCCGCGATCGTCGGCATGCAGGAGGCCGACGGTGCGTTGCCGTGGTTCCCGGGCGGGCAGACCGACCCATGGGACCACATCGAATCGGCGATGGCGTTGTCCGTGACCGGGTTTCACTCCGAGGCAGAGGCGGCTTACGAGTGGTCGCGGCGTAAACAGCGCGACGACGGGTCGTGGCCGATCCGCACCGTCGTAGGAAAGGTGGAGGACGCCGGCACCGACAGCAACTTCTGCGCCTACATCGCGGTCGGGGTCTGGCATCACTATCTGATCACCGGTGACGACGCCTTCTTGCAGAAGATGTGGCCGGTGGTCTGGTCGGCGATCGACTGCGTGCTGCGCTTCCAGCGTGAGGACGGTGCGTTCCGCTGGGGCGGCGACCACCGGACCGGAGCGATGTTCGGTGAAGCGCTGATCACCGGGAACGCCAGCATCTTCCAAGCGCTGGACTGCGCGATCCGGATCGCCGGTGAGATGGATCAGCCCGACGCCGACTGGATCGCGGCGCACAGTGTGCTCGGCGACGCGATCCGTGCCGACGTCACGCGTGACGAGTGGCAGACCTTCACCCCGCCGTCCGAACACTCCATGGACTGGTACTACCCGATCCTCGGCGGCGCCGTCCGCGGACGCGACGGGCAGGAACTCATCGCGCGGCGGTGGGAACAGTTCGTGGTGCCCGGCAAGGGTGTTCGCTGCGTCGACCATCGTCCCTGGGTCACCGGCGCCGAGACCTGTGAGCTGGCACTGGCACTCGATGCCCTCGGTGACACCGCCGATGCCATCGAGCTCATCGCGTCGATTCAGCATCTGCGCGATCCGGACGGATCGTATTGGACCGGACTGGTTTTCGCCGATGGCAAACGCTGGCCCGTGGAGAAGAGCTGCTGGACCTCGGCGGCTGTGATCCTGGCGGCCGATGCGGTGAGCCGCACCAGCGTGGCCAACGGGATCTTCCGGGACGTCCGCCAGCGGCTCGTCGCACCGACTCCCTGAGCCGGCTGCGGAGGGCGCGGCCATCCGCGCTCCCTGAGGAGCGCGTCGAGGTCGACGAGAGCCACGAAGGGGTGGCGACGTCATCTCACCAGGACCCTTCGTGACGCGCCCTCCGCAAGCTCCGGCCTCCTCAGGGAGCAGGGGTTGACGCGCCCTCCGCAAGCTCCGGGCGCTCCTCAGGGAGCAGGGGTTGACGCGCCCTCCGCAAGCTCCGGCCTCCTCAGGGAGCAGGGGTTGACGCGCCCTCCGCAAGCTCCGGCCTCCTCAGGGAACAGGAGCCAGGTGGTTCTTTCGACTCAGGGAGCGGGGGTGGGTCGCTTCGCTCGCACCTCCCACAACGGCCTACACGACCGCCGGGGTGATGCCGAGCTTGCCGGCCAGCTTGGCGAGGTAGCCGCTCGCGCGCTCGACCGAGTCGTCGGGGAGGCCGTACAGCACTGTCGTGACCCCGATCTCGCGCCACTTCTCGAGCTTCTCGGGTACCGGCCGGAAGTCGAGGACGACGATCTCGGGGTCGCCCGCACGACCGGCGTCGGACCAGATCTGCTTGAGCAACGACACCGACCCCTCGATGTCCTCCTCGCCGGGTGTGGTGATCCAGCCGTCGGCGCTGCGCGCGATCCACTTGAAGTTCTTCTCGTTGCCTGCCGCGCCCACCTGGACCGGGATGTGCGACTGCGTCGATTTGGGCCACGCCCAGCTGGGGCCGAAATTCACGAACTCGCCCGCGAACTCGGCCTCTTCCTTAGTCCAGAGCGCGGTCATCGCCTCGAGGTACTCGCGCAGCATCGTCCGCCTGCGCTTCGGCGGGACGTTGTGGTCGGCGAGTTCGTCCAGATTCCAACCGAATCCGACGCCGAGGGTGACCCTTCCGTTCGAGATGTGGTCGAGCGTCGCAATGGTCTTGGCGAGCGTGATGGGGTCGGACTGCACCGGCAGTGCGACCGCGGTGGCGAGCCGGATGCGTTCGGTGACGGCCGCGGCGGCGGCGAGTGACGTCCAGGGATCGAGGGTGCGCATGTAGCGCTCGTCGGGCAGGGTCTCGTCACCGGTGCGGGGATGCGCGGCGTCGCGTCGAGTCGGGATGTGGCCGTGCTCGGGAACGTAGTACGACGCGAAACCTGCGTCCTCGATGAGCGGGGCCAGGACGTGGGGCTTGAGCCCGCGGTCGCTGGTGAACTGCACGATCCCGAAATCCATGGGGCCCTCCGACGGCGTCGTTCGGTCGTCCGCGGTTTCCGGACGGTTGACTGGACACTAGTCTAGGTGATCGGCGTCACCCAGGCCAGGGGGGCATCGGGGGCCCTCACCGACTCATCCCTGCGGGTCGGTGGCCAGACCCGGCATGACGAACCGCTCGAGATGGCGTCGGACCTGCCGCGCGTCGTCGATGTCGAGGGCCTCACCCGGGGAGGTGCCGAGGCTGATCAGGACGCGCGCAACCCATTCGGACACCTCGTACGGATCGTGCGCGGGGTGTATCTCCCCGCGGGCGGCGGCCTGTTCGACGAACGGAAACCAGAACGCTGCCAGGTCGGGAACCAGCTTGACGACACCGACACCGGCGCATTCGGCGAACTCCGTGGGTTCCTCCGTGCGGAGTCGGAGCAGCAGCGTGCCCGGGTCGTCGTAGGCACCCCGGCCGATCCGGACGCCGGCGGTGAGTTGCCCGACCAGGTCGGGGATGGCGTCGAGTTCGGCCCGGGCGTCGCGCCAGAACGACTCGGTGAGACGGACGATGGTCGCGCCGATCATGGACGGTTTGTCCGGATAGTGCCGATACAGCCACGCGCGGGACAGGCCTGCCGACTCCGCGACCTGCTGCATGGTGGTCGCCCGGATTCCCTTGTCGGCGAGCAGCTTCTGCGTGGCGTCGAGCAGTCGTTCGTGGACCGTCGTGGTCGAGGCCTCGGTCACTGACTCCTCCTGTGGTCGTGGTCGGTACGCGCCGCGTCCCCACATCCACATGTCTGCTCAGGAGGGCGCTGCGTAGACAGTTCGCGGATTCTGTGTACACGATACGTCTCATCGTGTAGACACAAATCAGATTGTGTCTACATCCAACGGGTCCACCGAGGGGGCAGTGTGCCTTTACCAACCACCGCGATCATCGGCGCCGGTATCAGCGGGCTGACCGCCGGCAAGATGCTCACCGACTACGGCGTGCCGTACACCTGCTTCGAGAGTTCGGACCGGGTCGGAGGCAACTGGGCCTTCGGCAACCCGAACGGTCACAGCAGTGCCTACCGGTCGCTGCACATCGACACCTCGAAACACCAGTTGTCGTTCCGCGACTTCCCGATGCCCGACGAGTATCCCGACTTCCCGCACCACACCCAGGTCAAGGCCTACCTGGACTCCTACGCCGAGGCCTTCGACCTCTACTCCTCGATCGAGTTCACCAACGGAATCGAGCATGCGACCCGACTGGACGGGGGCGGCTGGGAACTGGAGACCCAGGGCGGTGAGCGCAGGCGGTTCGACCTGCTGGTGGTGGCGAACGGCCATCACTGGGATCCGCGCTGGCCCGATTTCCCGGGCGAGTTCGACGGAATCGAGATGCACGCCCACCACTACATCGATCCGCGTACCCCGCACGATTTCACGGGTAAGCGCATCCTCGTCGTCGGCCTGGGTAACAGTGCCGCCGACATCGCCGTCGAACTGTCGTCGAAGGCGCTGGACAACAAGCTGACCCTCTCCACGCGGTCGGGAGCGTGGATCGTGCCGAAATACTTCGGGGGCAAGCCCGCCGACAAGTACTACCGGTCGACGCCGTATCTGCCGACGTCGTGGCAGCGCAAGTTCGTCCAGGTCATGCAACCCGTGACCGCCGGCCGGCCGGAGGATTACGGTCTGCCGACACCGAATCACAAGTTCTTTGAGGCACATCCGACGCAGTCGGTGGAACTGCCACTGCGACTGGGCTCGGGCGACGTGACCCCCAAGCCCAACATCAGCCGGTTCGACGGGTCCACGGTCCACTTCGACGACGGGACCGCCGACGACTTCGACATCATCATCTACGCAACGGGTTACAACATCACGTTCCCGTTCTTCGACCCGAACTTCATCAGTGCGCCCGACAATCGGATCGACCTCTACAAGCGCATGTTCTACCCGGGAATCGACGACCTCGTCTTCGCCGGTTTCGCGCAGGCGGTTCCGACGCTGTTTCCCTTCGTGGAATGCCAGGCGCGGCTGATCGGGGCCTACGCCACGGGTCACTACCGGCTCCCGTCGGTACCGGAGATGCGGCAGACGATCGAGGCGGACATGCAGTACTACACCGGACACATGCTCGACCGCCCGCGGCACACGCAGCAACTCGATCACTATCTCTACGAACACAACATGCGGACCAAGGAGATTCCGGCGGGGATCCGGCGGGCCCACCAGCAGGGGCCGCCGACGTGGGCCGGGGTGGCCGACGATCTGGTCTCGAAGGGAGCATCCGCATGACCATTTCAAATGGTGCGACCACCGTACGCTTCCGATCGTCCGACGCCGACTGCGACGCCTGGTTCTTTCCGGGCGCGGAGTCTTCGCCGTTCGAGATCGACGGCAAGCGCCCCGTCGTCGTGATGGCGCACGGTTTCGCCGGGACCAAGGACTCGGGTCTGGCGCCCTATGCGCAACGGTTCGCCGACGCGGGGTTGGCCGTGTTCGCGTTCGACTACCGCGGCTTCGGGCTGTCCGGTGGCGAACCGCGACAGTCGATTTCGCTGGAACGGCAGGCCGACGACTACCGCGCCGCGATCGGCGCCGCCAAGAAACAGCCGGGAGTGGACCCGGAACGGATCATCCTCTGGGGAGTGTCGCAATCCGGCGGGCATGCGCTGACCGTGGCGGCCGACCGGACCGACGTGGCCGCGGTGATCGCGGTGGTGCCACTGGTCAATGGGCTCGCCGCCGGTCGCGTCGCCTACGCCCAGGTCGGCGGGGCGGCGATCGCCCGCTCGACCGCCACGGCAGTGGCCAGTTCGGTGGGTCGACGGCTGGGCCGGGGTCCGAAGATGTTGCGGGTCGTCGGCGAACCCGGCGACGTGGGCGCCGCGCTGACCGCACCAGGGTTTCTGGAGAGCTACCGCGCGATCGCGGGGCCGTCGTGGCGCAACGAGGTCGACGCCTCGGTCGGTCTCGAGATCGGCTCGTTCCGAGTCGACAAGCACGCCGCGCGCGTCGATGCCCCGGTGCTGTTCCAGATCGCCGACTTCGATTCCGCCGCACCGCCGTACGCGGCGTCGAAGACCGCGTTCAAAGCTCACGCCGAAGTGCGCCACTACCCGTGCGACCATTTCGACATCTTCGCGGGCAACGACTTCTTCGAGCCCTGCGTCACGCACGAGATCGGCTTCCTGCGCCGTCATCTGGCATCGAACGCCGACGTTGTGGAAGCGGCTACGCGATGAACCGGGCGGTCGTGATCGGGGGTGCCTCGGGGATCGGACTGGCCACCGTCGACGCGTTCGTCGGCGAGGGGATGCAGGTGGTGGTGGCCGACCGCGACGTCGAACGTGCCGAGCAGGTGGCGGCGACGCGCGACGGGGCGCGGGCGGTGCACATGGACGTGACCGACGAGGACTCGGTCGCAGCGACTTTCGCCGGCATCGGCGACTTCGACACGGTGGTGAACTGTGCCGGACTGTCGAATCCGGGTGCGCTGACCGAACTCGAACTCGATGCCTGGCGCAACACCGTCGACATCTGTCTGACCGGAACGTTCCTCGTGATCAAACACGCCGGCGCCCGGATCGCCGAGGGCGGATCGATCACCTGCATCGCCTCACTCAACGGCCGCCAACCGGGCGCCGGGATGGGGGCGTACTGCGCGTCGAAAGCCGGTGTGCTGATGCTCGTCGAGGTGGCCGCACTCGAACTCGCCGACCGTCGGGTGCGGGTCAACGCGGTGTCGCCGGGGCTTGTGATGACCCCGCTGACCGAGGGCATCGGCTTCGTACCGGGCCTCACCGAGGACTACCTCGACAACACCCCACTGGGCCGGAGTGGAGAACCCGCCGAGATCGCCGACACCGTAGCCTTTCTCGCCTCCGACAAGGCGCGCTGGATCACCGGTGCCGCCTTCGACGTCAACGGCGGTGCGCACCTGAAGCGCTATCCCGACGTGCTCGGCAAGGTGCGGGCGCTGGCCGGTGAGGCTTAGTGCCCGCGACCCCGCCAGCTCTGCTCCCTGAGGAGTGCCCGGAGCTTGCGGAGGGCGCGGCCCACCACCGCTCCCTGAGGAGTGCCCGGAGCTTGCGGAGGGCGCGTCACGAAGGGTCCGGCGACCGAGGCCGCGAACCCTGAGAGGTCAGGACTTCCGCGGTAGCGGCGCGCCCACCTCGCCCGAGTCGCGGCGGAGGACACGCAGCGATCCCTCCGCCCGCACCTCGGTGAACTGTCCGGTTTCCAGTGCCTGGCAATAGATCTCGTACGGCGGGCGGCCGCCGTCCGCGGGGTCGGGGAAGACGTCGTGGATGAGCAGGGCCCCGCCGATGCGCACCCACGGCGCCCAGCCGTCGAGATCGGTCTGTGCCGCTTCCATGCTGTGCCCGCCGTCGATGAACACGAAATCGGCCGGACGGCCCCAGATCTTCGCGGCGACGGCCGACGGTGCGAGCAGTCCGACGACGGTGTTCTCGAGTCCGGCGTCGAACATGGTGCGGCGGAAGCGTGCCGAGGTGTCGAGCGTCCCGGTGTGTGCGTCGACGAGGGATTCGTCGTGGTACTCCCAACCGGGCTGGTGTTCCTCGGAACCGCGGTGATGGTCGACGGTCACGATGACGGCGTCGTTCGCTTCGCCGGCCGATCCCAGGAAGACGGTGGATTTCCCGCAGTAGGTACCGATCTCCACGCCGACCTTCGTCGAATCAGGCTGGGACAGATACTCTCCGGCGATCTCGAAGAGCGTCTGGGCCTCGTCGAGCGGCATGAATCCGGGTGCCTCGTCCGCGACGCGGAGGCGGTCGGGGGAGGGTGCGTTCGGCGACTGTGCCGCAGGTTGTGACATGGCATCAGATCCTATCGGGTGTGTGACGGTCGCCGCGTAGGGTGAGCCGTATGAAAGCTCAGGTACTCACCGCAGAGACAGGCCCGTCCGGACTCGAGTTGCAGGACGTTCCCGATCCCACCCCGGCCGACGGCCAGGTCGTCGTCGACGTGAAGTCGTGCGGCGTGTGCTTCCCCGACGTGCTGATGAGTCAGGGCAAGTACCAGCTGCGCGTGCCGACGCCGTTCACGCCGGGCACCGAGGTCGCCGGCGTGGTGCGCTCGGCTCCCGAGGGTGCCTCGGTGAAGGTCGGGGACAAGGTGCTCGTGGCGTCGATCGTCGGCGGATTCGCCGAACAGGTCGCGGCCGCGCCCGAACAGCTCCTGCCGCTTCCCGAAGGCCTGACCTTCGAGCAGGGCTCGGCCATGGGCATCAACTACCAGACCGCCTTGTTCGCGCTGAAGACCCGCGCGCACACCCAGCCCGGTGAGGTGGTCGGCGTGCTCGGCGCCGCCGGCGGCGTCGGGACCGCGTCGATCATGGTCGCCAAGGCGATGGGCGCGAAGGTCATCGCCATCGTCCACCGGAAGGGTGCCGAGGACCTGCTGCGCAGCGCCGGGGCCGACGAGATCGTCCAGCTCGAGGAGGGCTGGGGTACCAAGCTCAAGGAGATCGTCCCCAAGGGCGTCGACGTGATGATCGACCCGTCGGGCGGCGAGGTGTTCGACGAGGCGCTCCGCCAGGTCGCCCCCGACGGCCGCTACGTCGTGGTGGGCTTCGCGGCCGGCGACATCCCGACCGTCAAACTCAATCGAGTCCTGTTCCGCAACATCGCCGTCGTCGGGGCCGCGTGGGGCGAGTACGTGCGCACCCATCCGGAACTGAATCTGCCCGCGAAGCTGCATGAAGAGCTGACGCAGATGATCGCCGACGGGATGGAACCTCAGGTCAACGTCACCTACACGCTCGATCAGCTGCCGGAAGCGTTGACCGATCTCGCCGAAGGGCGGATTCTGGGGAAAGCGGTCGTCAAGATCGGCGAGTAGGCCCTCGGCGGGTCGGCCGGTTGCGACGTCGCATCGCCTTCCGCCCAGCGCATCCGTCATCGAAGGGATCTGCCATGTGCCGCAACATCACCGAACTCCGCGGGCTCGAACCGCCGGCCACCGAGGACGAGATCGAGGCGGCCGCACGGCAGTACGTGCGCAAGGTGAGCGGCGTGCGGCATCCGTCGCCGGCGAATGCGGAGGCCTTCGAGGCCGCGGTCGTCGCCGTCACCGCGGCTACCCGCACGCTGCTCGACGTCTTGCCCGAGCGTCGTCAGCCGCCGAAGACGGTGCCCCCGCTCCGGCGCCCCGAGGTGCAGGCGCGGATCGCCGCTCGGGGCTGAGGAGTCCCACGCACAGGTTCAGCAGTAGGTATCGCCAGGCGATACCTACTGCTGAACTTGTCTTGAGTTTGTGCGCTGTGGACTGACACCCGACCACGGGCTCGCGTGCGGTTAGTATCACTCCACGTGAATGCCTGTGCCTCTGCGGGAGGGGCACGGTGAGTGGTTGGGGGATTCGATGACACCAAAACCCGTTGAGGTCACTCCGAGCAGCTTGACGGATGCGGCTCGTCACATGGCGAGCAACGGAATATCGATTCGTGCGATCGAATCGCCGACGTTCGGCGCGATCACGATGGCGGTGCCTGGTTTCGAGGTTGCTGCAGTGGCAGACAGCGTCGGCGCATCCGTCAAACAGGCGCTGACGACGATCGCGGGCCGTCACGAGCAGTTCGGAGACGCCTTGGACTCGGCGGCGTCGGTCTTGGTGAACGTGGACGACGTTGCTGGGAGATTGCTTCAATCCCTGGGCAATCTCAACCAGCGACCTGAGTGATGAGTGCAAAGACTCGTAGCATTGTGGCCAACGCACATCCGGAAGTGCTCGGCCACGCGGCCTCCTCATTGAGCCCGGTCTCGACCGCAATCGAGCGGAGGGCCGGAGAGCTCTATGCGAAGGTAGCCGGCCTCGATTGGAAGGGCGCTTCGTTCGACGCTGCCGTGACCCGAGCCGACCACGAGAAGACTCAGATGACTCGTGTCGCCGCCGCCGTCGACGAACTTGCCGAGGCCTTCAAGTCGGGTGCGAGCAGGATGACGCCTATGGTCGAGACGCTCAACACCACGGCCACCAATTTGGAAGGGGACCGGTTCTCGGTCGACAACGACTGGACGGTCCGCGATCTCCGTGACTATGGGGCCGAGGAGCGGCGCAACGAGGGTGACAGCGTCGCTCTGACACGAATTGCGAATGATCGTGCGCTACGGGGAAACGAGGCGACGAACGAGACGGTCCGGCTCCAACGACTCGCACGCGAACTGCACGATGCCGACGTCGACACGAAACGCGCGATTGTGCGGGCGGAAGAACTCATTCGTGCGATGGCGCCGGTCACCGCTGGTTTGAGTTCACGCCAAGCTGAGCTCGACGTCAGGGCCTTACGAGAAGGGAACATCTCACCTGCTGGTCTCGCGCGTCTGAACCATGCGACGCACTTCTCCCCGGAACAACTTGAATCGCTTCGTCAAGGTCAGCCGACGGAGATTTCGCAGGGGCAGTACGACTACCTACGAACGTTCATGAGCGAGGTCGACTCGGCCAACATGAACGAGTTGCTGCGGGTCCACGAACAAGCGCCAGGTGTACTCGGCAACGCGCTCAGGGTGATGTCGTCGCCAAACGTGCGAACAAAGGCGGGGTCGGCGGGTGGACTCGACCGCCTGCCCGACAGTGTTGTGTCACTGCTTCGAGAGAACCAGATCAAGCACGAGGTAATCAGTCAGCCTGGCGGCCGGCTGCTCTCCCTGACGGGCGTGAATCGTCTCGACGATTTCAAGGCGCTCAACACGATTCTCAGTGACCGAACCGACCGCACCCTGCAACTTGGAACCGATGTCGATCGGGGAATGCTGAAACAGGCATCGGAAATCGTCGGAGCGCTCCCGCATGACGAGGACACACCGTTCGGTTTCTATGACGAGAATCAGAGTTTCGACGAGGTCCGCCAGGTCGCCAGTTCGATGCTCAGCACCGCGAGTCACGACCACCAAGCGGTGACAGACTTCCTCACAGGCGAGCGGATGGGGGTGACCGTCGCGGAAGGACACCGATACGATGCGGACACCCATGTGCTGAACGTCCTGACCGAGAACTGGTCTGAGGGCGACCCGAAGATGTGCAGCCCCGATGACCAGCGCGGACCGACAGACCTCTTCGACTGGATCGGCGAAGCGGCAGCGGCGCCTGGCTACGAGGGTGAGCTCGGAGGTAAGTCGGCGGATGCGCTGGCGCGTGTCCTGATCGAGAACGAAAAGGCACTCGATGCTCTTTACGTCAACAAGGACCACAGCGGAAATACGGAATACGAGACCTTTGGCGAGCGAAACCCCTACGTCTCACAGGTGTTGGCTGCGAACCTCGCTCCGTACTTCGGAAACTTTGCGGACGCACCCGGCGAGGTTCTGACCAATCACACGGCCGGGCCGCTTGCAGACACAGTTGAGTTCTCCAAATTGATCGGAGTCCTGTCCACTGACCCCGGGGCCGGCCGAATCGCCCTGACCGCGGCCGTCCAGTGGGAGAACTACCTTGCGCACGAGTTCGGAAGCGACCCGGACAACACCGAACTTGCCACTGCCGCAGGCAAGATCCATTCTTCGATGAGCGGCGGGTTGAGCAACGCCTTGGAGACGTTAGCGGACAACGACGAGTGGGAACGGCTCCGCAAATGGAATGAGGACACCTTCCTGATCGACTCCGCGGGCGCGCTGGTGGGTGCGGGCGGACTGAGGATTCCGGGTCTCTCCGAGGTTGCGGGGCTCACGGTGCCACTCGTGAAAGCCGAAGAGATCAGTCTCCCGACCGCAGACCCACAGCAGGACGAAAACACCTGGCGGACCGAGATTCGTGACATGGAAACACGGTTGGACAAGTTGACTGCGGGACACGATCGGGTTGTCCAGGTGACGTCCGGATTCGTAGAAAACCGCCCAGACCTGTGGGGAAAGGTCTGGATTGCAAAGGACGGTTCGGAGTTGACGTTCGTGAAGGCGGACGGCTCGTTGGACACCAAAGTCGCTGGTAGATACCAGGAGGACTTCGACAGATATGCAGAGAGCGTCGGTGCAAGACAGATTCGAGCCGAGTACACCGAAGACTATCGGGACGCTCGCGAGGACCCAACGATCGGCGACGACGAAGGTGTGGGAGATATTGCGACTCGTCCGCCCGGTTAGCGTTCTCCTTTCCGTCATATGCCTATCGACCGGATGTGCTGTTAGTGGTTCATCCGCTCCGAGTTCGACTGCAGGCTCCACCGATGCGGTCCAGTCGGCATCACCATCGGAGGCCCGTGCTCTACAGGGGTTACAGTGGCGATCCCGGTGGCGTGACGACAGTCGCGTGGAACTGTCAGCACCTGCCGGCACATTCATCCGCGCCGTGATAGAGGCGCACGCGTTGGCGATTTTTGACTGGGACGTGGAGGACGAGTTCCCAGGCGTCAAGCGAGCTGTCCCGACTAGGGACTCATGGGAGCCGGCGTGGGGAGCCGAGTTCTACAACACGTCGGACCACATGAACAAGATTGCGGACGTACGTCGGGTTGCCGACGACACCGTCATCGCGCTCGTTTGTTCGACCGGTCAGGCCAAGAATGACGAGAGTGAATTCCCGCCGTTTTTTGATGCCAGCAATCGTCCCGACCGGATCGATCGCGGCATCTCGGTTGTCAGGTTAACTGTCCACACCAGAGGTGAATCGCCTCCAGAGGAACGCCGAGGCGATCGGTTGTTTCCGGGATACGACGTGTTTGGGGACTGGTGGGTATCCGAATACAAGGACACCTGGGCACCGAACGTGCCGGGCGAACCGAAGCCCGACGTCGGTATCTGTGGCGACATGGGTGACCTGACGGCGCCCGGCCCGTCGTACCCCGGTTGGTCTGGCGCCGCCGTGTGAGTAGTCCCATACAGGTTCAGCAGTAGGTATCGCGAGGCGATACCTACTGCTGAACTCGTCCTGAGGTGGTGGAGCCTACGAACCGGCGGCTTCGTCACTGCCGGTGACGATCGTTTCCGCGAAGTCCCACAACAGATTGTCGAAAGCCTCGATTGCGTAGAAGATTGCAGACAGCATGATATTTCCCGCTTTCACTTCGAATTCGACAGTGGACGCAGGCCGCAACAAAGGCGCACGTCGGCGGCCTGTGGGATAGCGGGATGGGTGCCAGATGATCAAGAGGGGGTTGATTTCTGGCGCGGTGAAGAAATGATGTTACAAATCCCGAATCCCTGTATCATTGGTAGCACGCGAATCGTTTTCCGACAAGCAATTGGCAAATTCCGATAGAGAAGTATCGGCGTCGACCCCACGCAAGTGTCCCCGATGATCGGCGTGAGATGGCCAGGCCGACGGTGGCCTCCGCAGCGCGCCTCGCAGGCGCCCCGTGACGACGACGATCCCAGCTCAACCGGGTTAAACCCACCGGCGAGCAAAAATTTGGGACACCTCCTGCGCGTGGGGATAGTGTCGACATGGTGTCCAACCACCGATCCCATCGCGCCCGACGGGCCGCGCCGCGCGCCGTGCGCGTCGTCGCGCTGGCACTGACGGTCGCCATCGTCGGCCTGCTGACCATCCTCGGCGGACCTGCGCCACGAGCCCAGGCGGCTCCCGCCGACAGCTGTGCGCCCGCTGGACTCGCGTCGGCCTCGGCCGCGCCGGTCAACCTCGCCGCAGCCGATCAGGGCGGTGAGGACCGCTACACCACCGAGTCCACCACGCCGCTCGACCAGATCGATGTGAGTCGTCTCGAGTTGCTGTCGCCCGGCAAGATCTCCGTCGGCACGCTGTCGGACGCCGGACCGAGCATCTGCGTCAACGGCGCGGGCGACTTCACCGGCTTCGACAACGAACTCCTCAAGGCCGTCGCCGCGAAGCTGGGTCTGCAGATCGAGTTCAACGGCACCGAGTTCGCCGGCCTGCTGTCCCAGGTGGCCAACAACCGCTTCGACGTCGGGTCGTCGTCGATCACCACCACCGACGACCGGCGCAAGACCGTCGACTTCACCAACGGCTACGACTTCGGCTACTTCTCACTCGTGGCGCCGACCGACGGGGCGATCAAGGGCTTCGGCGACCTCTCCGACTCGACGCGCATCGCCGTGGTCCAGGGCACCGTCCAGGACGACTACGTCGTCAACACCCTGGGCCTCGACCCGGTGAAGTTTCCGGACTACGCCACCGCCTACGCCAACCTCCGGAGCGGTCAGGTCGACGCCTGGGTCGCACCGTCGCAGCAGGCGGAGGGTGCGGTCCGAGAGGGCGACGGCACCGCGATCGTCGAGAACACCTTCAGCGTCAACAACTTCGTCGCGTGGGCCGTCGGCAAGAACAAGCCGCGGCTCACCGAGGCCCTGAACTCCGGACTCGACGCCATCATCGCCGACGGCACGTATGCCGACCTCTACGTCGACTGGGTGCCGCGCGAGTTACCCGAGGGGTGGAAGCCGGGCAGCAAGGCCGCGCCCGCGCCCGAACTCCCCGACATCGCCGCCATCGCCGCCGAGAACGCGGAGAAGGCGGGCCCGGCCGAGGGGACCGCGCCCAAGAGCACCCTGGAACAGCTCGGCGACACCTTCTTCAACTGGGATCTCTACAAGGAGTCGTTCCCGGAGCTGATCAAGACCGGGCTCGTGAACACCTTGATCCTGTCCGTGGTGTCCGGGGTGCTCGGCACCATCCTGGGCATGATCCTGGCGCTCTGCGGCATCTCTCGGTCGCGGTGGTTGCGCTGGCCGGCGCGTGTGTACACCGATATCTTCCGCGGACTGCCCGCCGTCGTCGTCATCCTGATTGTCGGACTCGGTGTGGGCCCGGTGGTCAAGGGCATCACCGGCAACAACCCGTACTGGCTCGGGGCGGTCGCCCTGGCCCTGCTCGCCGCGGCCTACATCGGCGAGATCTTCCGGTCCGGAATCCAGAGCGTCGACGACGGGCAACTCGAGGCCTCGCGGGCCATCGGGTTCAGCTATCGGCAGTCGATGCGTCTGGTGGTGGTGCCGCAGGGCGTGCGGCGGGTGCTCCCGGCGCTGATGAACCAGTTCATCAGCCTGATCAAGGACAGCTCGCTGGTGTACTTCCTCGGGTTGCTGGCCAGCCAGCGGGAATTGTTCGCGGTCGGCCGCGACCTGAACGCGCAGACGGGCAACCTCTCGCCCCTCGTCGCCGCGGGAATCATGTACCTGATCCTCACGATCCCGCTGACGCACCTGGTCAACTACATCGACCGGCGCCTGCGCACCGGACGTCCCACCGACGTCCAGGACGACCCGCTGCCCCCGACCGTCGTCGAGAAGGGATAGGTCCATGCCTGATCTCAACAAGTCCGAGACCGACACCGAGGGCTCCCAGACGCCGGGCTCCCGGACGCCGAGTGCGACCGCCACCCGGACGGCCGTCTCGCTCACCGGCACCGACCTGCACCTGTCCTTCGGCAAGCACCACGTGTTGCGGGGCGTCGACATCCAGGTCGACGCCGGCACCACGACGACGGTCATCGGACCGTCGGGCTCGGGCAAGTCCACTCTCCTGCGAGTGCTGAACCGGCTGCACGAACCCGACCAGGGCGACATCCTGCTCGACGGCCGGTCGGTCCTGAAGGACAACCCGGACGAACTCCGACGCCGGATCGGCATGGTGTTCCAGCACTTCAACCTGTTCCCGCACAAGAGCGTCGTCGACAACGTCGCTCTCGGACCGCGCAAGTTGAAGGGGCTGAGCAGGGACGAGGCCCGCGAGGTCGCGCTCCGTCAGCTCGAGATCGTCGGGCTGACCAACAAGGCCGATGTGCGCCCGGCACGCCTGTCCGGCGGCCAGCAGCAGCGGGTGGCCATCGCCCGTGCGCTCGCCATGACCCCCGAGGTCATGTTCTTCGACGAGGCGACCTCCGCCCTCGACCCGGAACTGGTCAAGGGGATCCTCGCGCTCATGGCCGACCTCGCCAGCGAGGGGATGACCATGGTGGTCGTCACCCACGAGATGGGCTTCGCGCGCAACGTCTCCGACAACGTGCTGTTCATGGATCACGGTGCCGTCGTGGAGACCGGGCGTCCGGAACAGGTCTTCGACGACGCGACGTCGGATCGGCTGCGGGCGTTCCTGTCCCAGGTGCTGTAGGCGCTCGCCCCGGTCAGCCGATCCCGAAGAGCCTGGAGCCGTTGCGGTAGAACACGTCTCGGAGCCACTCGGCCCCGAGGTCGAGGCGGATGATCGCCTCGAGGGCGTGGGTGTAGCCGTAGGGGATGTTCGGGAAGTCGCTGCCGAACAGGATCTTGTCGCCGGCGTCGGCCAGTCGCGGCAGGTAGTCCGACGGGAACGGGGCGTCCTCTTCGGCGAAGTCGGTGAACGCCATCGTGGTGTCCAGGCGCACGTTGGGGTACTCCAACGCGAGGTCGAGGAACGCGGTGTACTCGGGCATCCCCATGTGCGCGACGATCAGTGGCAACGACGGAAACCGGTGCAGCAGTTCGCGGATGGGGTCGGGTCCGGTGTACGTCCCCGGGGCGGGCCCGGAACCGCAGTGGATGATGACCGGAACCTGGGAGTCGGCGATCTGCGACCACACCCCGTCGAGCAGCGAATCCGTCGGGGCGAAGTCGCCGACCTGGATGTGGCATTTGAAGACCTGCGTGCCGGCTTGGATGGCGCGGGAGACGTAGGTGTGGGCGGACTCCTCGGGATAGAACGTCGCCGTGTGCAGGCAGTCGTCGTGGTTGGCGGCGAAGTCGTGCGCCCAGCCGTTCAGCCACTCGGCCATGTTCGGTTTGTGTGGATAGACCAGGGACGAGTAGGCCCGCACCCCGAAGTCGCGCAGGGTGGCGACGCGGACGTCCTCGTCGGCGCGGTAGGTGATCGGCCACTCCCGTCCGACCAACGGCCCGACGGAATCGAAATAGGCCCACACCTTGTCCATCACCGGTCGCGGCATGAAGTGGGTGTGGACGTCGACGATGCCCGGCAGGCCCAGCTCGGCAGAGATCGCGCGCACCTGCCGCGCCTCGTCGGTGCTGAACGGCTCGGGGGCTTCGGGGACGGCACTGTTCATCCGAGTGACCGTACGCCGGTTGCGCGGGCGGCCGCGAGTGCCGATCAGCCGACCGTGGACACCCCGGGCGCGATCAGCACCTTGCGGTGATCGTTGGGCGCCGAGAGCTCGCGGACGACGCGATCGGTCTCGTCGAGCCCCACGATCCCGCTGACCAGCGTCGACGACCCGATCGCGCCCTTGTTCAACTCCGCTGCGGCGGTGTCGAACTCGCGCTTGGTGTAGTAGGAGACGAAGTGCATGGTGATCTCCTTGACGACTCCGGCCACCGGCATGAACGTGTCCGGGCTCAAGCAGACGCCCGCGATGACCACTGTGCCGTGGGTCGCGACCGCGTCGAGGGCGGACGCGATCATCCCCGGCTTGCCCACGCACTCGACGACCACGTCGAAGCCCGATTCGACCTGGGCGGGGAGTTCGTCCGGAGCGCACGCCGCGGACGCGCCGAGATCGAGTGCGGCCGCGCGCCTGCCCGGCGACGGGTCCGAACACACGAGTTCGGTGGCCACGCCGCGGGAGAGCCAGTGCAACGCCGCGAGGCCGACGGGACCGGCGCCGAGGACCAGCACCCGGTCGCCGGGCCGGACGGACGCGCGGGTGACGGCGTGCAGACCCACCGCCAGCGGCTCGACCAGCGCGCCGTCGACCGGGTCGATGTCGTCGAGCAGGACACTCTCGGCGGCGCCGACCACTGCGAACTCGGCGAGTCCGCCGGGCAGGACGCCGAGTCCCAGGGTGCGCGCCGACGGGCAGCGGGCGACGTCACCGGTGAGACAGGCGCGGCACCGGTGGCATCCGATGACCGGCATGGCGGCCACGGCATCGCCGACCCGGAAGGCGTGGGGGACGTCCGGGTCCGCGGGCCCGATGCCGACGACCTCGCCGGCGAACTCGTGGCCCATGATCGTGCCGGCCGGGAGCAGCGGCGCGGTCGACAGGTCGGAACCGCAGATCCCGTTCGCCGCGACCCGCAGAACGAGTTCGCCGGGCCCCGGTGTCGGATCCGGACGGTGCTCGACGACGAATCCGCCTGGGCCGAACTCTCCTGGGCCGGACTCTCCGGGGCCAAGCTCTCCGGGGGCGGTCACCGCGGCTCGCATCAGCCCGCCGACCAGCGCACCGACGGGACATCGACCGCGGAGCGGGGCACGATGAACACCCCTTCGGCGTCGCAGGTGACCCCGTCGGCGTCGGAGATCGTGCCCCGGACGATGCGTTTGCGTCCGCTGTGCTCGGTCACCGACGCCTGCGCGACCAGTGCGCCCAGGGGCGTCGGTCGCCCGTACCGGACGGTGAGGGTGCCGGTGTAGCACGGCCCCTCGACACTGGCCGCGTTGCCGAGGACGTGATCGAGGACCATCGCACACCCCGCCGTGCACCTGACCGGGCGGCCCCTCGTAGGCCGCTCCCAGCGTGAACTCACTGCGGACCCCGTCGGCGTCATGCACGACGTCGAGCGGTGGCGCGAGCGCGTTGCGCACGCCGATGACCGCATTTCCCCAGGCCATTCCGGTGTTCTCGCGCGTGTGTCGCACCCCGAAGGCCCCGTCCATCTGGCTTCTCCGCAAGTCGGCCACCACCTCGGCAATCCGTCGGCGTGCTTCTTCGAGGTCGTCCTCGGCGACCTCGGTGCGGATCACCGCGTCGACGAGGTCCCGGACGGTGTCGGTGAGAGGGGTGTAGACCGCGCGGCGACGCGCGACCTCCGCTTCGGAGATGTCCTCCAGGATGAAGTCCATAAGGCTACCGATCAGTCAGTTGTGGCATGGGTAACGAAGTGTGGCGACGCAAAGTAGAACGTGTTCTAATTTAACCACTAGAACGTGTTCTCATTTTGCGGTTCCGAGGACATCGACCCCGGTCGGACATCTGGCTCCGACCGATCCAGCGGTGATCCGCGCGAACCGCCGAAATCGATCCCACAGGAGATGGACCGATGAGTGCCGAGACCTTCGACCTCACCGCACGCGACGAGACCTGGGTGAAGCGGGTGCTGCCCGTGCTCAAGCTCGTGGCCAAGACCTACTTCCGCTCCGAGGTCCGGGGCATGGACAAGGTGCCCGACGGCGGTGCCCTCCTCGTGTCCAACCACTCGGGCGGTCTGATGGCCTTCGACGTCCCGGTGATCAGCGTGGCCTTTGCCGACGAGTTCGGGGCGGACCGGCCGTTGTACACCCTGGCCCACGACCTCATCTTCACCGGATCGGGCAAACAGATCTTCGGAAAGGTCGGGTTCCTGCCGGCTCACCCGAAGAACGCGGTCGCCGCCCTGCGGTCCGGCGCGGCCACCATCGTGTTCCCCGGCGGGGAGTGGGAGGCGCTGCGGCCGAGCAGCCAGAGCGCGACGATCGACTTCCACGGTCGGACCGGGTACATCCGCACCGCACTCGAGGCGGGCGTCCCGATCGTCCCGATCGTCACCATCGGGGGCCAGGAGACGCAGCTGTTCCTCAACCGCGGTGACACGCTGGCCCGGATACTGCGGCTCGACAAGCTGATCCGCACCGACACCGCTCCGTTCGCGCTCGGCTTCCCGTTCGGTCTGACCGCGCACCTCCCGCCGAACATCCCGTTGCCGTCGAAGCTGGTCACCGAGGTTCTCGACCCGATCGACATCACCGCCGAGTTCGGCAACAACCCCGAACACGACGAGGTGGACCAGATGGTCCGCAAACGCATGCAGCACGCACTGGACGACCTCGCCCGCAAGCGCCGATTCCCGGTCATCGGCTGATCACCAGGAGACGACGATGATCTCGCAACTCCGCGATCGCGTCACCACACAGATGTGGCTCGTTCGCACCCTCGTCCGCAGCGGCTTTCTCGGTTCGCTTCGGGTCGATCGCTATGTCCGCATGGGGCTCAACCTCCGTCGGCACGGCGGTGCCTCGCCGGTGAGCGGGATCGGCCTCGCCGCGGCGCGCGATCCCGACGGACTCGCCCTCATCGACGAGGCGGGACAACTCACCTGGCGCGAGCTCGATGCCCGCTGTGACGCGCTCGCCGTCGGTCTGCGCGATCTACCCGGCACGACCGTCGGCACCGTCGCCATCCTTTGCCGCAACCACCGCGGTCTCATCGAGGCGCTCGCCGCGACGTCCCGGCTCGGTGCCGACGCGGTACTCCTCAACACCGGGTTCGCCGGACCCCAGCTCGCCGACGTCCTCGAACGTGAACAGGCAGACGTGCTCATCGCCGACGACGAGTTCGACACCGTCGTCGAGGCCGCGGCGCAACGACTTCCGGAACTGCGGCGCATCCGTGCATGGACGGAGTACGAGTCGTCGCAAGGTGTCACCGTCAACGGACTGATCGGCGCGAATCGCGGCGCGCGACCCGCGCGGCCCGATCGTGCCGGCCGGATCGTGTTGCTGACCTCGGGAACCACCGGAACGCCCAAGGGTGCGCGCCGAGGCGGAAGCACCGACGTGGCGTCCCTCGCCGCGATGCTCGACCGGATTCCCTGGCGCGCAGGCGAGTCCATCGTCATCGCGGCCCCGGTCTTCCACGCATGGGGTTTCGGGCAGGTGGCCATCGCGGCGACGATGACGTGCACTATGATCATGCGCCGTCGCTTCGATCCCGTGGCGACGCTCGACATGGTCCGCGACCACGGGGCCACCGGCCTCGCCGTGGTTCCGGTGATGCTCGAACGCATCACGGACCTCCCCGACGACGTCCTCGACGACCACCCGATGCCGACACTGCGCTTCGCCACCGCGAGCGGATCGCGGATGCGCTCCGACGCTCTCGTCGCATTCCTGGACCGGTACGGCGACGTGGTCTACAACAGCTACAACGCCACCGAGGCGGGTCTCATCACCACCGCCACCCCAACCGATCTGCGCACCGCGCCGGAGACCGCCGGGCGGCCGCTCGCGGGTACGAGTGTTCGCATCCTGGACGACGACGACCGCGAGGTCCCCGTCGGCGAGGTCGGGCGCATCGTGGTCGCGAACAACTCCGGGTTCGACGGTTACACCAGCTCGGACACCAAGGCATTCAGCGACGGACACATGGTGTCGGGCGATGTCGGCCGCTTCGACGAGAACGGGCTGCTGTTCGTCGTCGGCCGCGACGACGAGATGATCGTCTCCGGTGGGGAGAACGTGTATCCCCTCGAGGTCGAGTTGGTCATCGGGGCTCTCGACGAGGTGGTCGAGGTCGCGGTGACCGGGGTCGACGACGACAGGTTCGGCCAGCGTCTCGTCGCCCATGTGGTGCGAGCACCGGAGGCCGAGATCGGCGCCGAGGACATCCAGCGGCACGTGCGAGAACAGCTCGCCGGGTTCAAGGTCCCCCGCGACGTCCACTTCCTCGACGAACTGCCGCGCAATGCCACCGGCAAGATCCTCAAACGCGAACTCCCGTCCGCCCCGTCGACCGAACGAAAGGTGAGCTGAATCATGCACGCTGTCAAGCAGATCGACCGCTCCACCGGTGTTCTGGACGCCGAACGGATGTCCGGTCCCGACGCGCTGATGCTGAACATGGAATCGGCGTCGACCCCGATGCACACACTGAAGGTCGCGGTGCTCGACACCTCCCGTCGTGGCCGGCCCCTCGATCTCACCGAGATCGCCGACGTCCTGCCCGACTACCTCGGCATGTTCCCGCGCGCGACCCAGCGGCTCGCGTGGGCTCGCGGACACGGCGCCCGTCCCTTCTGGGTGCACGACAACGACTTCGACGTGCGCCGGCACCTGGACGAGCGTTCCGCCGCCGCACCGGGGGGACGTGCCGAGCTGGACGCGATCCTGTCCGAGCTCGCCGTCCGGCAACTCGATCGGAGTCGGCCGCTCTGGGGACTGACCCTCGTGCACGGTCTCGCCGGTGGGCGGCAGGCGGTCGTCGTCCGCGTCCATCACGCCGTCGCCGACGGTCTCGCCGCACTCAACACGTTCATGGCCGCGACCGCCGGTCCGGATGAGCGGGTCGAGCAGGCGCCGATCTCCGCGACCCGCATCGAGCACGACGACGACGAGCTCACGCGCGCAGCGCGTTCGGAATCCTGGCGTATGGTTCGTCGCCTGCCGTCGGCAGCGTCGGCACTGGCGCGTGCGGTTGTCGCGAAACGCCGGGCCGGCGATGCCGAACTCATCCCGAAACCCCTGACGGTCCGTCGGACGAGTTTCAACGCCCGCAGCGGCGCCGAACGCGTGTGTGCGTCCGGCGACATCCCGCTCGCCGCCGTCCAGCGACTCGCGCTGGCCACCGGAAACACCGTGAACGGGGCTCTGCACGGTGTCATCGCCGGTGCGATCCGGGCGGAACTCATCGCTCGCGGCGAGGAGCCGGGAGTGTCGGTCTCGATCTTCGGGGTATGCAAGGACCTGGCCTCCACCCGTGTGCACGGCAACGAGATCGCCACCGCGATGGCCTATCTCAGGTCGGATCTGGCCGACCCGATCGAGCGGATCGCGGCCACCGGTGAGAGCTGCGCGGCGACTGTTCGATGCCGGCGCGAGGTCGGCTTCGATCTCACCGACGCGCTGGCCACCTACACCGGACGGCTCGGCCCGACCTTCCGCGGTCTGGCCGCGAATCGCGCGCCGCTGGTGATGAACAACATCACCACCGCCAACATGCCGGGTCCGCGCACCACGCGGTGGGTCGGGGACATCGAGGTCGTCGACTGGATCTCGTTCGCGCTGGCCATCGCACCCGCCGACGTCAACCTCACCACCTACAGCTATGCCGGCAGGCTCAGCATGGGCCTCATCGCGACACCGGAGTCGATGCCCGACCCGGCCGGCTTCTTGCGGCGGGTGGCCGACGCGGTCGCCGAGGCCGCCGATGCGCTCGGACGGACGACCGCCGACGAGGACGAGAACAGTACCGCGATGGCGCAGGAGGCGAGTTGATCGACTGGGAGTCGGGAGCAGCACGACTGGGGTTGTTCGCGAAAGTGCTGCCCCGTGCGATCGGCAGTTCGCGTGCGGCCGGCCGCGGGGATCCCGCGACGGGCGTCCCGCCGGCGGACTGCGGTCCGCGGATGGTCGGGGAGACCGCCGTCGACGAGCTGTTCATCGCGGTCAACTCGGTGATCCGGGACATCCCGCCGATCGACTTCGTGGAAGACTGCGTCGACCGATGTGTCGGTGTCGCAGATGAACTGGCTGCCCTCGGTCCGTCGCGAGTCCACCTCGACCCCGGCCCACCCGGCATCGTCTCCCGCAACCGGAAGACCTTCGGGACCACCTCGTTCGATCACATCGACTACTCGGTGGCGGTGCCGCTCCCGGAATCGATCGCCGCGGCCGACCCCTACGCCGACGGGATCGCCTCGGTGCGGGTGCTGTCACGACGACGCGCCGGTCGCCGTTGGTTGATCTGGGTCCACGGGGCGGCTCAGGGTCGGGCCGACGATCTCTACGCGTTCCGCGCGGCCAACCTGTACAACAAGCTCGGTTACGACGTGGTCTTCCCCGTTCTTCCGGCCCACGGCTCGCGGCGAGTCGAGAAGGTGGCCTATCCGGGGTTCGATCCACTGGTCAACACCGTCATCACCATCCGGGCGATCGCCGAGATCCGTTCGCTCATCACGTGGATCGAGAGTCAGGAACCCGCCGACATCGCGATCGCGGGCACGTCGCTCGGCGGACCGATCGCCGCGATGGTCGCCTCGATGGACCCCCGTATCAGCTCGGTGCTCGCCGTCGTGCCGATGCTGGAGATGCATGCCACCCTGGCTCATCACATGGAGCGCGGCGGGTCCAAGGGGCGCCATCTCGCGTCGTTGATGCGGAGCGAGCCGGTTCGTGCGGTCTCGTCGGTCATCAACCCACTGTCCGTGGAGCCGGTTCCGACACCAGAACGCCGCATGGTGGTCGCGGCGCTCAACGACCGGGTGACCTCCGTGACCGCCGCCCAGCAGCTACACAATCACTGGGGTGGGAAAGTCCACTGGTACTCCGGTAGCCATGTCGGACACGCCATCTCGGGCAGTATCCGACAGGCCACCGACGAATTCTTCCGCGCCGCTCCGCCCCCGCGGTCCGACAGCGAACCGGGCCTCCGTTCGCTGATGTGAGGCAGCGCTGACCTCTTCTGCTCCCTAATCCGAAAGAACGCCCTGCCCCTGCTCAGGGAGCAGTAGTTGGGCTCGCACCTCAGGGGGGTGGGTTCGTTTCGCTCGCACCTCACGGGGTGCTGTGATACCCCAGTTCCTCCGCGCGTCGAACCAGTGCGAGATTGCGTTCCCAGGATGCGTCGACCGGGTCGTCGGGATGGTGTGCCGACGCCCAGGTGCCGTACACATTGGTCCACACCCCGAACCGGGGCCCGGTCACGAGTTCGCTCCCGTCGCGGGACGCTGCAGCCAGGAGTCGAGTTCGAAGTCTTCTTCGATGCTGCCCTGCTCGACCAGGAAAGCCTTGGTGCCGGTGAGCAATTCGACGGCGCGGGCCGGGAACGGCTCCTCGGAGTAGCCCTCGGGGTTGGCGGCGGCACGGACGGCGGCTTCGGGTGCCTTGGAGTTGCCGAGCTCGAACTGGAGGTACTCCTCCCAGTTCGCCTTCGCGTAGCGGACCGACGACGCGTGCAATTGCTGCCACGTCGCGGCGAAGTCCGGGTTCTTCTCCAGGAACTGGTCACTGCTGACCGTCACGCTGGTGCCGGCCAGATCGGGATGGTCCCGGTAGACCGAGTCGACCAGGTGAAATCCCTTGCCTTCGAAGGTCTGCAGCGCCACCGACGGGATGACGCCGGGCAGCGCCGCTCCGTCGATCTCACCGGAGTTCAACGGTGCCTCCTGATCGGCCGGATACAGGTGGATCAGGTTGGCGGTGATGCCCTGTTCGGCCAGTGCGCCTTGCAGATAGCGGTCGATGTAGGACCCCTTCGGCACACCGATGTTCTTGCCCGCCAGGTCGGCCAGCGAGCGGATCGACGGGTCTTTGGCCACCACGCCGGCATCGTTGTCGAACTGGTTGATCGACAGCAGGCGGGTTTGTAGTCCCGAGCCGCGGGCGACCAGCGCCGGGGTGTCACCGTAGCTCGCCACGTCGAGGCGTCCGCCGATGAGCGCTTGATTGAGATCGGGCCCGTTCGGGAAGTTGAAGACCTCGACGTTGTTGACACCGAGCGGGGCGAAGGCCTCGAGGAGTTCCCCGCGACTGTGGGCGAAGCCGACCGGACCGGCGATCACGTTGCTCGAGCCGATGACGCCGATCCGGAGTGTGTCGATGACCTCGCGCTGCGCCGACGACGCGTCGTCGGAACCGCACGCGGCCACCGCTGCGATTGCCACGCCCGCCGACAAGAGGGCGAGGGCGCGTCTGATCCGGCGCAGCGGTGATCCGAAAGATGATGTGGTGGGCATGATTTCTCTGTTCTGGCGATCTGAAGGGATGAACGGGGTGAGCCGGTCAGTCGGCGTGTTGCTCGACGAGCCGGGGTGGCGGGTCTCCATGCGGGATCGGGGGCCCGACCGCGGTGAGGCTTCCTGGTGCGCGCCCCTTGCCCCAGCCGAGCCGCTCCCGGTAGCTGCCGATCAGCTCGAGCGGCAACGATTCTCGGGTGCCGAGTGGGGACGACTCCGGGCTGACGTAGAGAGCGTCGGTGGGGCAGTACGCCTCGCACATGAAGCAGGTCTGGCAGTCGGACTGCCGTGCGATGACCGGTACGCCGTCGGGTCCGGTGTCGAAGACGTTGGTGGGACAGGCATTCACGCATTTGTCGCAGGCGATACACGCCGACGCGACGACGAGCTCGATCACGCGGGAATCCTGACGGCGAGCCGAGGGGCCGGGTCTGGCCGGCGGACAGCCGATCCGGGTGCGGCGACCCAGACATCGCCGAGTCCGCCGGTGCGGACGTGATCGCCCAGCGCCGGGTCGAGCTCGGGGTGGTCGGCGCGCTTGCTCATCCCGCGGGATTCGGTGCGGGCGAGTGCGGATCGGTAGATCCACCGTCCGACCGCGGTGATCGCAGCCGCCTCCCGCGCGCGGACGCGCCCCGCCGGTGTGCGGGCGCCGTAGGCCGGGCCGGAGACCTCATCCCACAGCGAGTCCAGGGCGTTCAGCGCCGGACCCATACGGTCGCCGTGACGCAGGTAGTTCTTCTCGAAGGGGATCAGTTCGCCCTGTGCGGCGGTCACCACCTCGTCGGGTGTGATCCCGCTCCGGGCGGAGTCCAATCCGACGGTGCCGGCGCCCGAGAGCCGATCGAGTGGGGATGCCCCGCCCGCGTCGCGGGCCGCTCGTGCCGCGGCAGTGCCTGCGAAACCGCCCGACGACATCGCCCAGGCGGAGTTGTGGCTGCCGCCGCCGGTGAAGCCACCGCAGATCCGCTCGCGGGTGGCGGCGTCGCCGGCCGCGTAGAGACCCGGGACGCCGGTCCAGCAGTCCGCGTCGACGATGTCGATGCCACCGGTTCCGCGAACGGTGCCCTCGGCGAGGAGATCGACCTCGAACCGGTCGGTGAACGGGTTGATGCCCCGGCGGTCGAACTGGAGGAAGAAGTTGGGTTGACCCTGGCGCATCTGTGCCGCCACTCGCTCATCGGCCCGGTCCAGCTGTGCGTAGACCTTCTCCTGCAGCAGAGTCCGTGCGATCACCGACCGCCCCTTCGTCGATCCCGCACCCTCGACGATGCGTCCGTCGGCGTGGAAGAAGGTGGCGTAGCCGTAGTACGCGGTCTTGGTCACCGTGGAGCCCTTCGGCACGATCGCGTACGCGTTGGCGAACTCCATCCCGGAGAACGAGGCACCCACCTCCGCCGCCATCAGTGCGCCGTCGCCGGTGTCGACGTTGCTGCCCAGTGCCTTGGACAGGAACGCACATCCGCCCGTCGCCACGACGACGGCGCCGGCCGAGATCCGGAAGTCCCGGCCTGTCTGCCGCTGGTGTCCGGCGGCGCCCCGCACGGCGCCCTGGCTGTCGGTGAGGAGTTGCAGGACAGGGGAGTGATCGAGGATCTGTACACCGCGGCGCCGGACCCACGCGCGCATGCGACGCATGTACTCCGGGCCCTGGACACCGGTGCGGATGGGCTCCCCGGTGTGCTCGTCGATCGGGAACGGGTAGCGACCCTCGGTGCCCAGCCGGTGCATGTTCGCGTAGGTCCTGTCGAGAACCCGGTCCATCCAGGCGTGGTCCGCGAGATACCCACCGAGCGCTTCGCGACTCGCCTTCGCCGCCGAGCGCTTGTCCGGGTCCGGGACGACGTACCAGACCCCGGTCCCGGCCGGGGCCGTCGTACCCGACGCACCGCAGTAACCCTTGTCCACGACGATCACCTCGGCTCCGGCGTCGCGAGCGTGGATGGCGGCCCAGGTCGCGGCGGGACCACCGCCGATCACCAGCACGTCCGTGGACAGGGTCAGTACGTCAGACATGGGTGAACTCCCGGCGTGTCGTTGTCGGTGTCGTTGTGGGGCCGGTGGATTCGGCGTCGGTTCCGCCGACGCCGAGCCCGGCGAGCAGTTGTGAACGGAGGGCGACGAATTCGGGATCGGTGACCTGGCGTGGGCGAGGTAGATCCACGACGATCTCCTGTGCGATCCGGCCGGCCCGCAGGATCAGCGCGCGATCCGCGAGCAGAAGGGCTTCCTCGACGTCGTGCGTCACCAGCAGTGTTGCCGGACGGTGCGCTTCCCACAACCGGGCCACCAGGCGTTGGGCATTGATCCGGGTCAGGGCGTCGAGCGCGCCGAACGGTTCGTCGAGCAACAGCAGGTCGGGCTCCCGGACGAGTGCGCGTGCCAGCGCGGTGCGCTGGGCCTCGCCACCCGAGAGCGTGGACGGCCAGGCGCCGGACTTGGCCGCCAGCCCCACCTCGTCGAGTGCGCGGAGCGCGCGGGCCTCGGTGTCACCGCCGCGCAGCCCGAGCGCGACGTTGCGCCACACCGACATCCAGGGCATGAGTCGGTGCTCCTGGAACACGATGGCCTTGGCCGAGGGTGCCTCGATCGTGCCGGTGAAACCGCGGTCGAGCCCGCCGATCCCCCGGAGAAGGGTGCTCTTCCCGGAACCACTCGCTCCGAGCAGCGCGACGAACTCGCCCCGGGCGATGGTCAGATCCACGCGGTCGAGAACCCGCCGGCCGTCGAACTCGCGCCCGGCGCCGAGGACGCGGACACCGTCGACTCGATCTGCGGACATTCCACTCACCTACCTTCGAATCCGTTGCGCCACGACAGGAACCGACGCTCGAGTATTCGCACGCCGATGTCGGTGAGCAGTCCGAGTACCGCGTAGATCACCAGGACCAGGAAGATCTGATCGGTGCGTAGGTACTCCTTGGCGTCGTTCATCAGGAAGCCCAGACCGACCGGGGTGGTCTGCATCTCCGCGACGACCAGGACGAGCCAACCGATGCCCAGCGCCTGTCGTAGCCCGACGAAGATCTGCGGTAGTGCGCCCGGCAGGACCACGTATCGCACGAGTTCGAAACGCGTCAGCTCCAGCGATTCGGCGGCTTCGATGAGCTTCTGGTCCACGCCCCGGATGCCGGCGAGGAAGTTGAGATAGATGGGGAAGATCGGGGCGACGATGATCAGGGCGATCTTGAACGAGTCGCCGATCCCGAACCAGATGATGAAGACCGGGACGAGGGCCACGGCGGGCATCATCCGCAGCACCTGGACCGGTGCGTTGACCAGGTCTTCGGCGACCTTGAAGAGGCCGGCGGCCGCGCCGAGCACCGCGCCGATGGCGATCCCGATCGCCAGTCCGATCGCGACGCGCCGCCCCGACGCGGCCAGATGGGTCCAGAGTTCACCGGTGCTGATCAGTTCCCAGCCCGCCTCGACCACCTCGGTGGGTGCGGGGGTGGTCGCGCCGAGCCATCCCCGCGCGCCGACCTGCCAGATGACGACGACCAGGATCAGGCCGATGGACTGACGGAGCGTGCGTGTGGCGGCGTGACGGGAGAGCCGTCGCCGACGTACTCGGGCCGCCGGGCCGTCGGACGGCACGTCGACGGGCCCGGCCGCGGACGGGGCGGGGGCGACACCGACCGGTGTCGTGAGTTCTAGAGTCATCGAAATCCGCCTGGGAGAGGGCTGGCAGGACTTCTGGGACGCTACTGAGAACTCGACTCCACCGGCACCGTTGGAGTCATGGTGATTTTCAAACCGCCGCGCGCCGAGACGATTCGGCGGACGGTCAGTTCGGGATCAGGTCCGGATTGGCGTCG
This sequence comes from Gordonia sp. SGD-V-85, assembly GCF_001456905.1. Taxonomy (NCBI): domain Bacteria; kingdom Bacillati; phylum Actinomycetota; class Actinomycetes; order Mycobacteriales; family Gordoniaceae; genus Gordonia; species Gordonia sp. SGD-V-85. Next base: position 114,845 of record NZ_LNQO01000012.1, on the reverse strand, counting down.
GCGAGCAGCTCGTCACGGTCCTCGGCGAGGACGAATCCGCCCGCGATGGCGGCGTCGGCGGCGTTCCGGTAGTGCTTCTCGTATTCGTCGCGCGTTCCGTACCGGGCCGCCAACGCGTCGGCGGGGACGGGGAATGTCGTGCCGAACAGCAGGCAGATGCGGGAGACGGGGTCGGCGACGATCCCGCTGAGGACCTGGGTCGGTGCGTCGACGCACGGCGTCCGGACCCCGCCCCGGACGTTGCCGATGTCGTCCAGCTCGAACACGGGGTCGGCGCCGTCGATGTCCCGGAGGGCCAGCGGGTCGGCTGCCGGCGGCGGATCGCCACCGTCGGCCCAGGATCGCAGGTGCCGCAACGCAGCCCGCAGGACGAAACGCTGCTGACCCCGGTTGACGGGGTCGGGGCAGCCGAGGAACTCCTCGAAGTCGCCGACCTGGTGCAGGTCGGCGTGGGACGTGCCCGCCATTTCCCACACGCGTAACCGGTCGGAATCCGGTTGCCGCGCAGTGTGATAACGGAAGTTGGTCAGGACGTCGGTCTCGGTCTGCACCACGAACACCGGTGCGTCGAGGTCGGCGCGGATCGTGGTGGGCTCGCGCCCGAAGACGGTCGCCACGTCGATGCCCGAACCGACCTCGCCTGCGGGCAACCCGGCGGCCGCGCGGCTGTGGATGAGGTATCCGTCGAACGGCGCCGCATCCGGGCCGATGGCGTTCACGTAGGTCGTCAGGGCCATCGCCGACTGTGATTCGCCGATCGCGAGCACGGTGGCGACCGTCAGGCCCGCGAGGGGATGGTCGGCCCCAGCGGTGTCCCGGGCGGCCCGTCCGATCGAGCTGAAGATGTCGTAACAGTACGCATCACCAGGATGGTGGAGTCCGGCATACCGTTCCGGGTCCTTGGCGGCGAGACTCTGCGGCGCACCGGTCGCGACGCCGACCGAGCCCGTGCCGCCCTCCACTCCGACGAACTGGGCCGAGACCCCGATCCAGGCGTGCCCGGAACGGACCAGTTCAGCAGCCACATAGGAGTATTCGGGGGCGGCGTCGGCGCCACTGCTGACGTTCAGCCACTCGACGACAACGCAGCCGCTGAACGTCGCGGGCTCCGCTGGGCGTCGGACGACGACCCGGGTCGTGAACTCGGCGGCGGGCGCGGGCGGGTCCCCGACGATCTTCTCGGCCACCCCCGACGCCGCGTACTCGATGTCGGTGTATCCGGCCGCGGCGAGGTCGGGGAGGGGAGAGGCGCTGAGCAACGAACACCCGTCGCCGCCCTGTAGGACTCGAAACCGCATAGGTCGACTCACTTCTTCTTCCGGTGCTGCTTGATCACCTCACCGAACATGAAGTGCATCTTGGTGCCCTGCGGCCAGCCTACGTAGTAGCAGAGGAAGAGGCTGATCTCCTCGAGCTGCTCTGGGGTGAGCTCTCCGTTCCCGAGTGCGGCACCGGCCTGGATCTCGGCGACGTCGATGTTGTTGCTCGCGGCGAGCGCGCCGAGCAGGAGCAGCCGACGATCACGGTTGGACAGACCGTCTCGCGCCCACACATTGCCGAACACCTGGTCGGCGGTGTGTGCGAAGTAGTCGCCCGGGCCGTCGCTCACCTCCCAGCCGTAGACCTCTGACATCTTGGCGAGGCCGCGCTTGCGTGCCTCGTCGGGTGTGTCGTCGGAGATGTTGGAACGGGTCATGCTGGTTCTCCTTCGAGGTGGGGGACACCGAGCCCGGTGGCCAGGTTCCGCAACGCGAGCTGCCCGAGGGGCAGGTCGACGCCGAGTTCCTCACCGAGTGCGAGTGCGAGCGTCAGGTCCTTCTCGCCCAGGGTACGGACGCCGGCGAGGATTCCGTACCAGGGATCGTCGCGCTCGACGGGAGCGGTGGTGTCGCGCAACATGATCGCCCCGGCCCCACCGGTCACGGCGTCGGAGTGCCGGACCACCTTGCCGAGCTTGGTGATGTCGATGCCGGCGGCCTCGGCCAGTCGCGCGGCCTCGGTGGTCGCGGTGAACGAGATGAAGTGGAGGAGGTTGCGCGCCAGCTTCATCCGGGTACCCGCGCCGACCTCGGGCCCCGCGTGGACCAGCATGTCGGCGGTCAGCGCGAACGGTTCCTTCAGCTTCTCGTACGCGTCCCGCGGTCCACCGACCATGATCGCGAGGCGGCCCGACGCCGCGCCCATCGCACCACCGGAGATCGGTGCGTCGAGCAGTGTCACCTCGCGCGCCGCGCACAGATCCGCCAGTTCGACGGCGGTCTCCGGCGCGATGGTCGAGTGGACGGTGATGACGGTGCCCGGGCGAGCTGCCGACAGCAGGCCGTCCGGACCCGCGACCACGGTTCGGACCTGCGCGTCGTCGAGCACGCAGATGCCGATGATGTCGGCCGACGCGGCGAGATCGGCGAGCGATTCCGCAGCGGTGGCGCCCTTCTCCACGACCTTCGCGACGGCGTCGGACGACAGGTCGAACACCGTCAGCCCACCCGCCCAGGCGGCGAGGCTCCCGGCCATCGGCCCACCGATGTTGCCGAGTCCGACATACCCCAGACGGATGGGGGACGACTCGCTCATGAGCGGATGACCTGGCCGCCGTCGACGTTGAAGATCTGCCCGGTGATCCACCCGGCTTCGTCGGACAGCAGGAACAGGCACATTCCGACGAGATCCTCGGGAGTGCCGAAACGCTTCAGCGGCAGCCGGTCCACGATGTCGGCGACCATCTCCTTGGGCGTCGTGCTCCGGGTCGCCTCGGTGTCGATGGGTCCCGGGGCGATCGCGTTGACACGGATGTTCTGCCCGCCGAGCTCGGTGGCGAGCTGCTGGGTCAGCCCGTTGACGCCGACCTTGGCCAGCCCGTAGAAGCCGCTGTACAGCCATGCGGCGGTCGAGGACTGGTTGACGATGGCGCCGCCGCCGTTGGTCATGTGCGGGTAGACCGCCCGGGTCACGTTGAGTGCACCATCGAGGTTCACGCTCATGAACTTCTTGTAATAGTCCCAGGGCACCGTGATGAGGAAGTCGAGTTTCATCCCGCCGTAGATCGCGGCGTTGTTCACCAGACCGTCGATCGAACCGTAGGCGTCGACGGTGGCGGCGGCGAGCGCCTTCGCCGAATCCTCTTCCGCGACATCGGTGCTGACGTACAGTCCGCCGATGTCGGCCGCGACCTGCTTGCCCTTCTCGTCGGCGAGGTCGGCGACCACGACGTTCGCGCCCTCCGCGGCGAGGGCACGCGCATAGGCCTCGCCGATCCCGCCGGCGGCGCCGGTGACGATGATGGTCTTGTTCTCGAAACGCTTAGAACTCATTGTCCTGCTTTCTGTGTGGATGATGTGCTGGCCCTTCGTGGCTCGCTTCGCTCGCACCTCAGGGGGCGGGGGCAACGGCTCGGTTTGTCGCACCTCAGGGGGCGGTCGAATCTGCTCCCTGAGGTGCGAGGAGCGATCGCGCGAGGCTTTTGCTCCCTGAGGTGCGAGGAGCGATAGCGCGAGGCTTTTGCTCCCTGAGGTGCGAGGAGCGATAGCCGCCGGGCCGAGCAAGCGACGAAGGAGCGCGTCGAGGTCGACGAGCCTCGAAGGGTCACGCCGGGCGGGCGACGGCCTTGGTCTCCAGGTACTCCTCGAAACCGGCGACACCCATCTCGCGGCCGATGCCCGACTGTTTGAAACCGCCGAACGGGACGTCGGCGGAATACCAGATGCCGCCGTTGACGCCCATCGTTCCGGTACGAACTCCGTTGACGACCTTGTTGATCCGGTCCTCATCGGTCCCGTAGACCATGCCGGACAACCCGTACGGCGAGTCGTTGGCGATGCGGATCGCGTCGTCGTCGCCGTCGTGGGGGATGATCACGAGCACCGGGCCGAAGATCTCTTCCTGCGCCACTCGCGCCGAGTTGTCCAGACCCGAGATCAGGGTCGGTTCGACGAAGAATCCGGCGGGCCTGTCGGCGGGACGGCCGCCGCCGATCTCGATCGTGCCGCCCTCACTGGTGGCGAGTTCGATGTAGGACTCGATGCGCTGGCGCTGCCGGGCCGAGATGACCGGTCCGCAGATGGTGCCGCCGTCGGTCGGGTCCCCGGCGGGCAGGCCGGCCATCGCGTCGCGGGTGGCCGTGATCGCCTCATCGAGGCTGCCGCGCGGCACCACGAGACGCGTCGTGATCGCGCACCCCTGGCCGGCATGGGTGACGACGTTGAACGCGGCCATGGCGCAGGCGGATCCGATGTCGGCGTCGTCGAGGACGATGAAGGCCGACTTGCCGCCCAGCTCCAGGAACACCTTCTTCAGCGACTCGGAGGCGGCCGCCATCACCTTCTTGCCCGTCGCGGTGGAGCCGGTGAACGAGACCAGGTCGACGCGAGGGTCGGTGCTGAGCTGGGCGCCGAGCTGATGGTCGGTCGAGGTGACGATGTTGAGGACGCCCGGCGGGAAGTCCGTCTCCTCGGCGACCACCTTGCCGACGAGCGCCGCACACCACGGGGTGTCGGGCGCGGGCTTGAGCACCACCGTGCACCCGGCGGCGAGGGCGGGTCCGATCTTGGCGAAGTTGATCTGGTGCGGGAAGTTCCACGGGGTGATCGCGCCGACGACGCCGACCGCCTCCGAGCGCAGCTCACGGTGGTTCTTCAGTCCCATGGGTTTCGCGGTGCCGAGGTCGCGAGTCCACTCATAGCTCTCGGCGAGGTCGGCGAAGTAGCCCAGATCGGTGACGGGTCCCTCGAACTGCGGGCCGTGGGTGAGGAACGACGGGCATCCCACCTCGGCGATGGTGAGCTCGCGGAGCTCGTCGCCGTGGGCGAGCAGTGCGTCGCGCAGCTGACGCAGGCAGCGAGCGCGGAAGGCGTGATCGCGCGACCAGTCGGTGGTGTCGAAGGCGGTGCGCGCCGCCGTGATGGCGGCATCCATGTCGGCCGCGGTGGCGTCGGCCGCCTGCCCGATGACCTCCTCGGTCGCGGGATTGACGACGTCGAAGACGCCACCGCTCCCGGGGGTGAGCTTGCCGTCGATCAACAGATCCGACGCGGATTCGGGGCGAAGAGGCATGAGCTGGAACTCCATCTGGACAGGTGTCTGGACTCGCGTTCAAACCTAGTGTAGCGTGGCTCACATGTCCAGTCCCGTGTCTCAGGAATCCACCCGCCGCAGGCTGACCCAGCAGCAGGCGGAGACGGTCACACGCCTCACCGATGCCGCGGTCGACGTGCTGAACGCCGAGGGTTTCGACGGTCTGACCGTGCGGTCGGTGGCCAAGATCGCCGGGGTCGCGCCGGCTACCGCCTACACCTACTTCTCGTCGAAGAGTCACCTCGTCGCCGAGGTGTTCTGGCGTCGCCTCTCGGCCGGGGTGCTCGAACCGGATCCCGGTGCACCGCGGAGTGAGCGCGTCGCGCAGGTGCTTCGGGAGGTCGCGCTGGTCGTGGCCGGCGAGGGGCAGCTGGGTGGTGCGGTCACGGTGGCCCTGCTGGGCAGTGACCCTGACGTCGAACACCTGCGCGTGCGAATCGGCGCATTCATCCGGCGTCGTCTCGCCGCCGCCCTCGAAGAGGACCCGGAGAACCCGGGCCCGCTGCTCGACGCCCTGGAGATGATCTACTCCGGCGGCCTGGTCTACGCCGGTATGGGGCACATGACCTACGAGCAGACCTCCGAACGTCTTGTCGCAGCCGCACATCTACTGATGGAGAAGTGATGACCGAAACGACGGCGGTGTCGGGGATGGAGCACGAGCTCCCCTTCGACCCGTATGCCTATGGTTTCCACGAGGATCCCTACCCGACCTATTCCCGTCTCCGCGCGGAGGCGCCGGTCTACTACCACGGCGGGATGAACTTCTGGGCCCTCGCCGGACACGCCGACGTCCGTGCCGCATTCCGTGACACACAACGACTCTCGAACAGCTGGGGCGTGTCGATGGACCCCTCGGCGTACGGTCCCGACGCGCACAAGTCGATGTCGTTCCTCGCCATGGACGACCCCAAGCACATGCGTATCCGCAAACTCGTCTCCAAGGGCTTCACGCCTCGCCGCGTCAACGAACTCACCGGCCGGATCACCGCCCTCACCCATCAGCATTGGAGCAGATGTCTCGACAAGGGCGAGTTCGACTTCGTGCACGACTTCGCCGCCCTGCTCCCGATGGACGTCGTGTCCGAACTGCTGGGAGTGCCCGAAGCCGATCGCACCCGGCTGCGCCACCAGTCCGACCTGCTGTTGCATCGCGAGGACGGCGACCTCGACCTTCCCGAGGCGGCGGTGTACGCGTACATCGAACTGCACAAGTACTATTCGGAGCTCATCGCCGACCGTCGCAAGAACCCCGGCGAGGATCTGGTCTCGGCCCTCATCGCGGCCGAGATCGACGACGACGAGACCGGTGAGAAGACGAAGCTCACCGAGGACGAGATCGTCGGGTTCATGGTTCTGATGGTGGTGGCGGGCAACGAGACCACCACCAAACTGCTTGCCAACGCCCTGTATTGGGGCTGGCGCAATCCGGACGAGCTCGCCAAGGTCTTCGCCGACCCGGAAGTCGTCGTCCCGGACTGGACCGAGGAGACGCTGCGCTACGACAACTCGACGCAGATCGTCGTGCGGCGGGTGATCGAGGATGCCCCTTATGGCGACTTCGTGATCCCGGCGGGCGACCGTGTACTCCTGCTCGTCGGTTCGGCGAACCGCGACGTCGAGGTGTTCGGCGCCGACGCCGACCGGTACGAGATCGGCCGCGACTGCGCCCAGTCCCTGATGAGTTTCGGCCTGGGCGCCCACTTCTGCCTCGGGGCGCACCTCGCGCGCCTCGAGGCCAACATCGGCCTGACCGAAGTGATCAAGTCGATCCGGGCAGTGGAGATCGATGCCGACAAGGCGGTACGGGTCCACTCGGTGAACGTGCGCGGCTTCGCCGAGCTCCCGGTGAAGGTGACGGTGCGCTGATGGCTTTCCGTCCCCATCCCGAGCGCCGACCGGTCCTCGTCGCGGGCGCGTCGTCGGGAATCGGCGCCGCCACGGCCGAATTCCTCTCCGCCGCGGGCCATCCCGTCGCCCTGGCCGCCCGCCGGTTGGAGAAGCTACAGGAACTCGCCGACAAGATCACGGCCGCCGGCGGCGAAGCCGTCGCGGTACCGTTGGACGTCACCGACGAGCAATCGGTGTTGGATTGCGTGGCGAAGGCCGAGGCGGCGCTGGGGCCGCTGGAGATCGTCGTCGCCGGCGCCGGTGATCTCGCAGTCGGTCTCTCCTACGAGACCGGCACCGATCATTTCGCCGATCAGATCAACATCCACCTCACCGGCGCGTACCGTATCTACCGCGCCGTGATCGGCGGCATGATCGACCGTGCGCGAGGCGATTTCGTGTTCATCGGGTCCGATGTCGCCATCCACCCCCGGCCGTGGTCGTCGGCCTACGTAGCCGCGAAGTCCGGTATCGACGGACTGGTCGCGACCATCCAGCTCGAACTCGAGGGGACCGGTGTGCGGGCCGGGGTCGTCCGTCCCGGACAGACCCTCACGGGCATGGGGATGAACCTCGACCCGAAGACGACCGAGAACATGCTCAACGACTGGATCACACACGGTCTGGCCCGCCACGGCAATTTCCTCTCGCCCGAACACATCGCACAGGCCGTCGCGGCCATGGTGACCATGCCGCGCGGAGCGCACATGCGGTCGGTCGAGGTGGAGGCCGAAGGCGCGGTCAGCGACAAGAAACGACAGGCAGTACAGGAGAAGGGGACGGATGGATGACCGCCATCACCGAATCAGGCCTGAAACAACCGAATCGCGTCTCGGGTGGCGAGGGCGAACACGGACATCTCGACGAACTCGCCACCGACCCGATCTCGCTGTTCTGGCGCGTCCGTGAGGAATGCGGTGACGTCGGCATGTTCCAGCTCGCCGACCGCGAGGTGGTGCTCGTCTCGGGATCGGCGGCGAGCGAGGAGTTCTTCCGCGCCCCCGAGGAGGACCTCGACCAGGCCGCCGCCTACCCTTTCATGACACCGGTCTTCGGCGAGGGCGTCGTGTTCGACACCAGTCCCGAGGAACGATCCAAGGCGATCCACAACTCGGCGCTCAAGGGCGCACACATGAAGCAGCACGCGGTGACCATTCCCAACGAGGTCGAACGGATCATCGCCGAGTGGGGCGACGAGGGCGAGATCGATCTGCTGGACTTCTTCGCCGAGCTGACCCTCTACACGTCGTCGTCGTGCCTCATCGGGCGGAAGTTCCGGGAGCGGCTCAACGGGCACATCGCCCACCTGTTCCACGATCTCGAGAAGGGCACGGACCCGATCGCCTACGTTGACTACAACGCCGACATCGAGAGCTTCCGCAAGCGCGACGAGGCCCGGGCCGAACTGGTCGAGTTCATCCAGGGCGTGATGGACGAACGGATCGCGAATCCGACCGAGGACAAGGAAGATCGCGACCTGATGGACGTCCTCGTCCAGGTCGGCTTCGACGCCAACACCATCACCGGCATGTTCATCTCGATGATGTTCGCGGGCCACCACACGACGTCGGGCACCGCCGCGTGGACCCTCATCGAACTGCTGCGCAACCCCGACTACATGCAACGCGTGTACGAGGAGCTCGACGAGATCTACGGCGAGACCCCGCCCGGCGAGCGCCCGGAATACACCTTTGCGCACACCCGTCAGATGCCACAGCTCGAGAACGCGCTCAAAGAAGCGCTGCGGCTGCACCCGCCGCTCATCATCCTCATGCGCGTGGTGCAGAACGACTTTCACGTCGAGGACTTCGAGGTGAAGGCCGGGCAGTCGATCGCCGTCTCGCCGGCGATCTCCAACCGGCTGCCCGAGGACTTCCCCGAGGCGGACACCTTCGACCCCGACCGTTACGACAAACCGCGGCAGGAGGATCTGGTCAATCGCTGGACCTGGATCCCCTTCGGCGCCGGTCGTCACCGTTGCGTCGGTGCGCAATTCGCGATCATGCAACTGAAGGCCATCTTCTCGGTGCTCTTCCAGAACTACGAGTTCGAGATGTTGCAGCCGCCGGAGAGCTACCGCAACGACCACTCGAAGATGGTGGTCCAGCTGCAGCAACCCTGCCGCGTCGCTTACCGCAAGCGTCAGGACGCGTGATGCGCGTCGAGGTGGACCTGGACCTCTGCCAGGGACATGGGATGTGTGAGCTCGAGGCGCCCGAGGTCTTCGCCGCGCACACCGATCATGTGGAGATCCTCGACGCGACCCCCGACGAATCCCAGCGCGCCGAGGTCGAGGCCGGCGTGCACTACTGCCCGACTCAGGCCCTTCGGATCATCGAGGACTGAGCTCCGACCACGTCGCCCACGCAATACCCGAACGATCGAATAAAGGTGAAACACATGTCTTTTGACCGTGCCGAACTCGACGAGATGAAGGAGCGGTGGCTCGCCGCCAACATCGAGGCCGAAAAGGCGGGGGACTGGAAGCCCCTGGCCGACTTCTACACCGAGGATGCCACCTACGGGTGGAACTACGGCCCCAACAAGGATTTCATGGCCGTCGGCCGCGAGGAGATCCGCGAGCTCGCCCTCGGACAGGAGATGGAGGGTCTGCAGGGGTGGGAGTACCCGTACCAGGCGTGGGTCATCGATGACCAGACCGGCGACATGATCGGACTGTGGAAGCAGATCTACGAGGGCACACGCGACGACGGCAGCCACTACGCCCTCGAGGGCATCCAGGGTAGCTGGTTCAAGTACGGAGGAAACTTCCAGTTCCGTTGGCAGCGTGACTTCTTCGACTACGGCAACGTCTCGGCTCTCTTCATCGAAATGATGAAGAACAACGCGATGAGTGAGCCGATGCTCAAGCGTGTGGAGAAGTCGGCGCCGGGTGATCTGCCGGGTTGGTACGACTTCGGCAAGGCCCCGGTCGCGTTCTGGTGAACTGACATGACTTCCACAGCCCCGACCTACCAAGGTCTGAGTCAGGATCAGCTCGCCGTGCTCGTACCGGAACTGCTGCTGTCGGGTCAGATGATCGACCGCAGCGGCATGGCGCATCTCATCAGCGCCTTCGGCAGGGACGTGATGGGCAAGGTCGCCATCGAGGAGTGGATGGCCGCGAGTCCGGTCTACACGCATCGCATGCGTACGGCCCTGGGTATCGACGGCGACGGTGTCGAGGACATGTTCAAGTGTCTGCAACTCGACATCGGTGCGCCACCCCAGTTCATGGACTTCCGATACCGCATCGACGACGAGTACCACGGGTCGTTCGTGCTCGATCACTGCGGCGCGCTGCTCGACGTCGAACCCCTCGGCGACGACTACGTGACAACCATGTGCCACGACATCGAGGACCCCACCTTCGATGCGACGGCGATCGCGACCAACCGGCGCGCACGAATCCGTCCGGTTCATCGCCCCCCGCGTCGACCGGTCGATCGCACGCCGCACTGTGAGTGGACGGTCACGATCGAACCGGATCGAGACGAGCTGCCGCTCCCACCGGATTCGGTCGACATGTTCGAGACGAGGGCCGGTCAACTCGTCCTGTCGGCCATCGACACCACGGAGACCGACGGCTGGGTCGACTACCGCGGCCCGCTCGTCGAGGATCTGCAGTTCGCGGAGTGGTCGACGTCGGCTCTGGTGCGGGTCGCCGAAGAGGTTGCGCTGCAACACCAGTTGCTGTCGCTGGGCTTCCTCGTCAGCCTGCGCAGGTATGCCGAGAGCGAGGCGCAGACCACCGAGATCTTCCGCAAGCAGCTGATCGGCATCGCCGGACTCGCTGCCGACCGGATTCGCGTCGCGCTCGATCTGTCCGCCGACGCCGCAGGTCTCGCCCAGGTACTGGCACTGCATCCGTGTTTCGGTCCGACCCAGTACACGGGACTCACCGCAGAGGCCGACGGGGACACGGTCACCGTCCGAATCCCCCGGGAGTCCTATGCGATGACCGACGGCGGTTGGACGTCGATACTCGATGTCGACCACGTCGAACCGTTGCAGGCGGCGGCGACCGCCGTCGATCCGTATCTCGTCGTCGCGGACGCGACCGAGGCCGACGGCGATCTCGTCGTCCGGATCACCAAGGCGGACACGCCGCAGAAGGAGTACGGTGAGGTGGCCGTCGCACGCTTCAGCGGGGGCGCGAGTTTCGAATTCGTCGACCGCGGGCGGTCGATCCCGATCACGCCGGTGGGCAGCTCGGCGTGACGTCGGGCGGCGGTTGGTCACCTGGCGGCGCGGGACTGGGGGGCCGGGTCGCCGTTGTCGCAGGCGCGACCCGCGGTATCGGACTGGCCGTCTCGTATGCGCTGGCCGGACAGGGAGTCTCGGTCGTCGTCAACGGTCGCGACGGACAGGCCGTCGACGACACCGTCGCCGAGATCCGCGGCGGCGGCGGATATGCCGTGGGCGTTCGCGGGTCCGCGGGTGACGACGGAGTGGCGCAGGCGATGGTCGAGGCGGCGCTGGCGGAGTTCGGTGCCCTCGACATCGCCATCAACTGCGCCGGCATCGCCGAACCTCCCGGTTCGACGGTGCTGACGATCGCTTCCGACGAGTTCCGCGAGCAGATCGACGCCCACCTGATGAGCGCCTTCCATCTCCTACAGGCCGCGGGGAGGGTGTTCGTCGAACAAGGATCGGGGTCGGTCGTGCTCACGGGTTCGGCGGCCTCGCTCGGAATGTTCGGTGGCAGCGGCTATCCCGCGGCGAAGGGCGGCGTCAACGCACTCGCCCTCGCCGCGGCCGCGGACCTCCGGGATCATCACGTACGCGTCAACGTGGTGATGCCGGGAGCGAAGTCGAGGTTGTCCTCCGGCGACGACTACGTCGCCCACATCGAAGGACTCCATCGTCGCGGAATCCTCGACGACCCCACGCGCGACGCGGCGCTCGATCCCGCCCCGCCCGAGTACGTCGCCCCGCTGTACGTGTTCCTGGCCAGTGACGCGGCCGAGCACATCACCGGCGAGATCTTCAGCGCTGCCGGTGGATTCATCGGCCGGTTCGAGTCGCAGCAGGCGAGTTTCGTCGCTTACCGCGATCACAAGGGCACCTCGCCCTACAGCCTCGACGAACTCGCCGGCATCCTGGCCGGGCCTTCCGGTCCCTGAGATCGATCGCGTTCGTCCTCCCTGAGAAGCGTGCGGAGCTTGCGGAGGGCCACCCCTCTGCTCCCTGAGGTGCGAGCGAAGCGAGCCACGAAGGGCTCGCAAGGTGCCCCACCAGGCCCTTCGTGGCTCGTCGCTATCGCTCCTCGCACCTCAGAGACCAGTGCTTTTGCGGTTCTTGGGGATTGGGGAGCAGGGCGGGTTGACTCGCCCGCTGACCGAGCTCGTCGAGGTCACCAAGTGGCTTCGACTCGGCGCCTCGCTTCGCTCGGTGCCGGCTCAACCAGCGAGGTGGTGGTGTCGGCTCAACCAGCGCGGCGGGCGGCGCGTCGTTCGAGCCAGAAGCGGGCACCGTCGGCGATGGCCTCGGTCACCGGACGTGGATGCCATCCGAGGTCGCGTTCGGCCTTGCCGTGGTCCATCTCGGACATGAAGTGCATCAACCGGACCGAGGGGATCGTCAACTGCACCGGCTTGCGCGTCAGCGCCCCACGGGCGGAACCCACCGCCCCGAAGGTGTACAGCGCAGCGCGGTTGAGAACGACGCGCGGGGGCTGACGATCCGCGGTCGCGGCGGCGATGGCCACGATCTCACCGGTGTCGATGGACCGCTCGGAGACGATGTAGCGTTCGCCGACCTCGCCGCGGTCCGCCGCGAGGAGCAGCGCCTGCGCGGCGTCGTCGATGCCGACCGACTCGGCGCGACAGCCGCGGACGGTGAACGGTAACTTGCCCAGCGCCGCACCGGCAACGAATGCGCCGTGGGGAGTTGGTTGCCAGTCGCCGGGTCCGTAGGTGTTGGCGACGCACATCGCGACGGCGGGTACCGCGTCGTCCTGCGCTCGACGCAGCACCAGGTCCTCGGCGGCCACGCGACTGCGCACATAGGCGGGAGCCCGCGCGGCCCAGTTGAACACATCGTCCTCCGTCGCCCGACGGCTGTTCACCCGCCCGATGGTCGCCGCGGTGCTGGTGAACACGAACTTCCGCAGTGGCATCCGGGCTGCGACGTCCAGCACCGAACGCAGGGCCTCGACGTTCGTCCGGTACAGCGGTGCCGGATCGCGCAACCACGCGCGCGTGTCGACCGCGCAGTGGAACACCACGTCGCAACCGGTCATCGCCCGCGCGACGGCGTCGGCGTCGAAGAGTTCGCCCGTCACGTGATCGACGCCGAGACCGGCCAGGGTCCGGAGGTCACTCGTGGGCCGGGTGAACACCCGCACCTCCACGCCCGCGTCCACGAGCTGCCGAACGAGATGAGAACCGAGAAACCCGTTGCCCCCGATAACCAGTGACGGCACGGTTCACAACCCTCCGGGTGCGAGATCGTCGATCGCGGCTGCGCTGCGGGACAGCATCGCATCGAACATCGCATTGCCGCGCTCGGTGGGTTGTGCAGCAGCGGAGCCGAACACGATGATCAGCGGCGCCTGGATCAGGTTGCCGACGTAGTCGTCCCAGCAGTCGTCGAGCGTGTAGTCGCCGACGCCCGCGGTGACCAGCGCCCGATGATACGAGGCGACGATGCCGCGCTCGTGCCGGCGCCGGTCGGCGGTGGTCAGACTGGTACTCAGCAGGAAGGCGATGTCGCGCAGCGGGTTACCGGTGGTGATCGTCTGCCAGTCGATCACCGTGACCTCACCGGACGGGCCGAACAGGACGTTGTCGACCCGGAGATCGCCGTGGATCAGGGTGGCATTGTCCAGCGGGGCGACCAGCCAGTGGCCGGCCTCACGGACGAGCCAATCGACCGCTGCCGATGACGGACCGATAGGGGAGAAGCGCTCGCGATAGACCTCGGCCATCGGCGCGAGGATCGACTCCATCACTTCCCGGTCGGCGTCGGTGGGCAACGGCATCTCGGCCAGCAGGGTCGGATCGTTCCACCGGGGAGCGTGCAGACCGGCAGTCGCCACGGCTACCGCCTCGGCCTGCGCGGGTGTGCAGCCGGCGATCTGATCGCCCTGCACGGCCGCGCCCATGTCCTCCAGCAGGAGTACGAACTCGGTGCCGCGGTCGGAGATGGTCGCGGCGAAGCAGTCTGGCATCGGCACCGTGAACGACCCGGCGAGGTCGCGGTAGAAGCGCACCTCGTTGCGGAACACCCCCGATCCGAACTCGCGCTGGTCCGGTGAGCCGGTCGCGAGCTTCGCGATCATGGTGTCGGGCAACGTCGCTGGGCTGTCGTGCGCGAGGTGGAGGCGATAGGAACCCGCCATCTGCCCGGTTCCCACCGGTTCGGCACCGACCGACTCTACGCTGACGTCGTGACCGTGAGAGCGGAGGAATGAGGTCAACCACGTCGGGGTGAGTTCGTCTATGCAAGTCGGGATTCCGACGGTGTCCGGCACGGGCACGCCCTTTCGATCGAGCTGCGCGGGCCGGGCCGATGTGACCGGGCTCACCCAGGCTGCTGATCGGACACTACCGAGGAATTGGACTGGTGTCCAGGGAACCGGCGCGGCGGTGTGCAGCGGTGCGGGTCCGGCCGCGCAGGGCGACCTCGCGATCAGCAAATCCATTCCGCCACACGAAGGATGGCCGTCGGCTAGGCTGCGCGGACATACGGCGACCCGATTCGCGGTCGCCGGGACGAGGAGAGCGCGAGTGAGTACCAGACTCGACGGGAAGGTCGCACTCGTGACGGGCGCGGCACGGGGCCAGGGACGCAGCCACGCCGTGCGGATGGCCGAGCAGGGTGCCGACATCATCGCCGTCGACATCTGCGATCAGATCACGACGGTCAATTACGCGATGAGTACCCCGGACGACCTGCAGCAGACCGCGAAGATGGTCGACGCGACGGACAGTCGGGTGATCGCGAAGATCGCCGACGTCCGCAGCCGGGACGCCCTGCAGGCCGCGATCGACGACGCGGTGGCGCAGTTCGGCAGACTCGACATCGTCGTGGCCAACGCCGGTATCAGCCCGCTCGGGCCCGAGAGTCCCTCGGTCACCTGGCTGAACACGGTGTCGGTGAATCTCGGTGGGGTGATCAACACCCTCGAGTTGTCTCTGCCGCACCTCGAAGCGGGTGCATCGATCGTCTGCATCGGTTCGATGGCCGCGTTCATGCCGTCGTTCGAGTCCGCGCAGGCCGGGCCGGGTGCAGGCGGTTACGGCCACTCGAAACGAGCGGTGGCGCGACTCGTCAACGACCTCGCCCGGCACCTGGCGCCGAAAGGTATTCGCGTCAACGCGATTCATCCCGGCAACGTCGACACCGCGATGGTGCATCACGACGAACTCTACCGGCTGTTCCGACCCGATCTCGAGAAGCCGGTCTACGACGACGTCAAGGACGTCTTCGCGTCGTTGCACGCGATGCCGGTGGACCTGCTCGCGCCGGAGGATGTCACCGAGGCGGTCCTCTACCTGGTGTCCGATGCTGCCCGGTACGTGACCGGTCAACAGCTCCGGGTCGAGGCGGGCGCGTTGCTGAACTCGGTGCCACCCGGCGTGCCCGACTGACGGTCACTGAACCGGTGGTCCCGCAACCGAACCCGGGTTCACTGGCAGAGCCGGCAAGGCGGGTCGTATCGACCGGTACGCCGTCAGCACCGACAACAGTTCCGACGGCGCGGCGCCGTGCATGATGACCGAGTCGACTCCCAGGTCGAACTGGCGCGCCACGGCGGCCGCGCACTGTTCGGCACTGCCGACCGCGCTGTCGGCGACCCACGACGCCGGGATGACCTCGGCGAGCCGGGCCAGTTCGTCGGCCGTGGCGGTGGCGTCGATGGGTCCGCGGGCGCCGGCGAAAGCCGGACTGTCTCTGATTCGTTCGAGATCATCCCCACGCCATCCGTTGGCACGCATCAGGACGTCCGGATACCCCTGGAGATAGGTCGCGAGCCGGCCGTACAGACGTCGCAACCGGTCGTCATCATCGAGATGGTCGGGCACGGTGGCCAGTACCGACCAGATGCGCACCGAAGCGGGGTCCCGACCGGCCTCGGCGGCCGCCGCCCGGACGGTCTCGACCGCGGCGATGGTGGCCTCGTCGGAGAAGAACGTGTGCAGGACGACACCGTCGGCGATGCGCCCGGCAAGACGTAAGGTGTTGGGCGACATCGTCACGAGCAGGATGGGGACCGGTGGAACCGCGACACCGAGGTTGAGGTAGTCGTAGGTGCCGAGCGGGCCGTCGTGGCCCAGGATCATCTCGCCGCGCCAAAGGGTGCGCAACACCGAGGCGGCGTCGGTGAGCTGGGCGCTCGTGACATCGGGAACCCCGAGAACCTGCCACTGTGCGGCGAATCCACGACCGAGGCCGAGCGCGAAGCGACCATCCGTCATGGTCGACAACGTGGCGGCCATGGACGCGGTGATGATGGGGTGACGGGTGTTGTGGTTGGTCGCGGCCGTGGCGACGCCCATCCGGCGACTCGCCGCCGCGAGACCGCCCGCGAGTACGGCCGCGTCCTTCACGTTGAACCGCTCGGAGACGAAGGCGGCACCGAAGCCCGCGCGGTCGGCGAGCCCCGCTTCGTCGGCGAGTTCGGCGGGATCGACCGGATGGCGCGAGAGTGCGTAGTAGCCGATCTCCGGAAGCGTTTGCTGAGGGACGGATTCCGGTGTCGGTATGGTGGCCGCGGTCGAGGTCATGCCTGTGCGGCGACGGCTTGTCGATACACGCGGGACCGCGGCTCGCGCACCCAGAGTGTGCCCGTGCCGGGGACGGCTCCCTCGGATTTCAGGGTGCGCTTGAGGATCTTGTTCGTTGCGGTCGTGGGCAGGTCGTCCTCGATCCGGACATACGTCGGCCACGCTTTCGGCGACAGGTCGGCCTGTGCGGCAAGCTGTTCGGCGAAGGACTCCGGGGTCAGCTCGACGCCGTCCTGCAGGACAACGGCGGCCATCACCGCATCGCCGACGTGGTCGTCCGGAACGGCATACACGGCAACGCGATTGATCTCGGGAACGCGCAACAGCACCCGTTCGATCGGTCCGGCGGCGAGGTTCTCGCCGTCGACGCGCATCCAGTCGCCGGTCCGGCCGGCGAGGTAGATCCAGTCGTCGGCGTCCTTGTACGCGAGGTCGCCCGACCAGTACATCCCGTGGCGGAGACGCTCGCTGGTGGCGTCGGAATCGTTGTAGTAGCCCATGAACATCCCGCCGCCCTCGATGTTCACCAGCTCGCCGATCGCGTCGTCGGCATTGATAAGCGCTCCGCTGGAGTCGAATTCGGCACGCGGGCATTCGGTCAGCGTCGACGAGTTGTACACGGCGACGTTCGGGAAACCCTTGCCGATCGAACCGTGCGGCGTGCCGGGCTCACGGGTGATGATGATCGCCAGCTCGGTGGAACCGAAGCCGTCCCAGACGGTGCAACCGAACCGGCGCGAGAAATCGTCGATGTCGCGGTCGGTGGCCTCGTTGCCGAACGCCACCCGGAGCGGATTGTCGGCGTCGTCGGGCCTCTCCTCGGTGGCCAGGATGTAGGCGAGCGGTTTGCCCACGTAGTTCATGTACGTCGCGTTGTAGCGGCGGATGTCGGCCAGGAAGGTCGAGGCGGAGAACTTGGCGGGCGCGATCGCGGCACCGCCGCACAGTGCGACGCAGTAACCCCCCATGAGCGCGGCACTGTGGAACAGGGGCATCGACAGGTAGCAGACGTCGCCGGGGCCGATGTCGTATTTGTCGGCGAGCACCGGACCCGCGAACGGCATCATCATGTGCGCGAACTGGACCGGCTTGGGGTTTCCACTGGTCCCCGAGGTGAAGATCAGCATGAACGTGTCCATCGCCCCGGGTACCGAATGCGGGGTCAACTCCGCGGCGCCGGAGAGCATCTCGGCCCACTGCGGAGTAGAGGTGTCCAGCACCGTCACGCCCGGTAGCTCCAAGCCATCGAGGAGAGGGCGGTGCTCGGCGTCGGTGAGCAGGATCTGACAGTCCGCGCGCACGATGTCGGCCGCCAGACCCTCACCGCGGCGAGTGTTGTTGATCCCCGCCGTCACGTAACCGCCCAGCGCGCCGGCGGCCAGGGCGATCAGCATGTCCGGCGTGTTCCCGAGCAGCACACCCACATGCAGCGGGCGCTCGGTGTCGGCGATGCCGAGAATCGCCGACGCGGCGCGTTCGGCGTCGCGAATGTACTCGCGCCACGTCCATTGCCGACCCTCGTAGGTGATCGCGAGGTTGTCGTCGTCGGCGCGTGCCTGCAGGAGCTGGGTGACTGTCTCGGCCATGCGGCAAATCTAGAACGTGTTCACCGCACGTGTATACAGATTTGCGAGATTGTCTACTGGCGTGCCTGAGGGCGTGGGCTGGGCAACCGGCAGACCTCAACACGACCGGCAGACTTCGATCGAGGTCTGCCGGTCGAGTTGAGGTCTGCCGGTCCGTCGTGGACCTCCCGCGCCTCAGCGAAGAGTGGGTTGTGGTCGGCTCGGCGTCAGCGCGTGAACGATCCGCTGCCCGGGACGACCGTGAAGGTCTGGTCGCCCTGGCCGAGGATCGTCGTGGTGAACTCGACCGATCCCGCTCCGGTCGCAACGGCGACCCCGTCGGACGGACGTCCGTCCGCACATGCGGCGAAGACCTCGTCGCCGGACGCCCCGGTGGAGGTGTTCTTCCAGGTGATCCCGACGCGCGCATCCTTCAGGTTGGTGGCGCAGGACTCGGTGGGCGTCGTGTTGAGCGTGATCAGCGTGACCCCGGGTTCGGTGGCCGAGGCGAGGATGCCCGCCACGAAACCGCCCGTGATGCCGCTGGCGCCGACGGTGACGCCGGCGTTGGGGACCTGCTCCACGCTGAGGGGTCGTTCCGCGGGTGCGGCGGAGGCGGTGCCTGCTCCTACGCCGAACGCTCCCACTGCCGCAATCGCCCCGATCGTCGCCACAGTTGTGCGTCGCATCTGTCTCTCCCGTCACTCTGGACACGTACGCACCCACACTACGGGAGTGAGATTGGACTCTCCACTGTGAGATCGGCGGTACATCGCTGATACAAGAGATTTCATGAGCCAGCCGCACGATCCCCTGTCCGCGTTCCACCTCGGCGGCATCTCGGTGTCGGAGTCGGGGGTGCGGGCCTCGCAGCGGCTGTGCCCGCGGTTCGCCGACCATCGGGGCGTGATCGAGCTGCCGGCGCTCGCCGTGCTGTTCGATCACTGCGGTGGTATCCCGTTCCATCGCATCCACGACGACCCCGCCGCGGCGACCCTCCAGGCACGCCTGACGATGTCCACGCACGGCCGCGCAGAAGTGGGCGACCTGGTCGCCGCACGGGCCGAGGTGGTCATGCACGACGACGCCTGGGGCTCGACGTCGGTCGAGATCCGCACCGGTACCGGGGACCTGTGCTGCGTCGGGACCGCGCGCAACGTCCGGGTCGGCCGTGCCCCGACCGGCGCCACCCCGTCCGCCGAGATCGGTCTCGCGACACCGCGATGCAGCGACGATGACGGGTCCGTCCTGCCCGAGCCCATACCCGCCGCGCTGTCCGGGCGGGCCGTGGTCGAGGAGATCGCGTCGAAGATGCGGGAACCCGGCCCGCTCACCGACATGCTCAACGGCCGCGTCGAGGTGATCGACGGCACCACCGACCGCGAGTCCGGCATCCGCTTTCGCAGCGCCACCGAACCGTGGATGGGCAACATGTTCGGCACCATGCACGGCGGCGTCATCGCCACCATCGCCGGCCAGGCGGCATCGTTCGCCGGGCATCTGCATGCCGGGGCCGGGCAGGAGTACTCGATCGGGGACATGGCGATCGGTTTCTACCGTTCACCTGCTGTCGACGGCAGTGAAGTGGTGGTCGAGGTGACGCCGATCAAACTCGGCCGCCGCATCTCGTCCTTCGAGGCGACGATGACCTCCTACGACGACATCCTGCTGAGCCGAGCCACGGTCGACATCCACTACCGCTGACCGCAGTTGGGTCGTCAGCCGGCCGAGCAGCGTCTATCGGGCGTGGCGAGGTTGCCGCGTCGGTCGAGGTCACCTCTTGTGCCCGGGTCGCCGAGTGGCTTCGACTCGGCGCCTCGCTCCGCTCGGTGCCGGCTCAACCAGCGGTGGGGCTCGGGTCGCCGAGTGGCTTCGACTCGGCGCCTCGCTCCGCTCGGTGCCGGCTCAACCAGCGGTGGGGGCAGGTCGCCGAGTGGCTTCGACTCGGCGCCTCGCTCCGCTCGGTGCCGGCTCAACCACCGGCGGTGAAGGCGCCGGGTCGTCCCTGCGGGAAAAACAATCAAGCGCGCTTGATTCTTCTGAGGCCGTGTGTGAGGGTGATCGCATGCCTGAGGGACAAGCAGCCGTGATCGGCGTCGTCGCCGACCTCGAAGCCGAATCCGCGCAGCTCGACGCGCTCGTCGCGGGTCTCGACGATGCGGGCTGGGCCACCCCCACGCCGGCGCCGGGGTGGACGATCGCGCACCAGATCGCGCATCTGGCGTGGACCGACGAGGTGGCGGCGGTCGCGGCCACCGACCCGGACCGGTTCGGCGCACTGCTCTCCGAGGCGGCGAGCAGCGTGGCGACCTACGTCGACGACGCCGCCGAAGCGGGGGCCGCCGCGCCGGCCGACGAGATCCTGGCCGGGTGGCGGGCGGCGCGCGACCGTCTCGCCGACGCGCTGCGCGAGGTACCGGCCGGCGTCAAGATCCCGTGGTTTGGACCACCGATGTCCGCGGCGTCGATGGCGACCGCGCGCCTGATGGAGACATGGGCGCACGGCCTCGATGTCGCCGACGCCCTCGGTGTTCCCGTCGTGCCGACCGATCGGATCCGCAGCGTCGCCCACATCGGCGTCCGCACACGCGACTTCGCCTACATCGTCAACGGCCGCACGCCCCCGGCCGAGCCGTTCCACTACGCGCTCACCGCGCCGTCGGGCGAGATCTGGACCTGGGGCCCGGACGACGCGTCGAACAGCGTGCGCGGGCCAGCACTCGACTTCTGCTTCCTGGTGACCCAGCGACGCGCACTCGCCGACCTCGCACTCGAGCTCACCGGACCCGACGCGGTCGAATGGTCGGGTATCGCACAGTGTTTCGCAGGTCCGCCCGGGCCGGGTCGCGAACCGCGGGCGAGCTGAGACGCCCGTCGTCGTCGCCGTCCGCCGCTGAGGTCCACCGCCCCCTTACGCCGCCGAATCGTCCGATCGCAGCAGCACGCAGTCGCACGCAGTCCGACAGGAGAACACGATGCCCATCGCCAGTCCGATCTGGGAGACGCCCGAACGCCTCGAATTGCGTTCCACCGTGCGCCGATTCGTCGACAAACACATCCTCCCGTTCCAGAACGACTGGGAGCGCGAGGGTGCCATCCCCCGTGAACTGCACATCGAGGCGGCCAAACTGGGTCTGTTCGGGCTCGGGGTCCCCGAGGAGGTGGGTGGTTCCGGCGGTGATCTGATCGACAGCACGATCCTCGGCGAGGAACTCCACTACGCCGGCGCGGCCGGTGGCGTCTTCGCGTCGCTGTTCACCCATGGCATCGCCCTGCCGCACCTGATCGCGGCCGGCGACCCCGACCAGATCGACCGGTGGGTGCGGCCCACGCTCGCGGGCGAGAAGATCGGGAGCCTCGCGATCACCGAACCCGGCGGCGGAAGCGACGTCGGCCACCTGACGACGAAGGCCGAGCGCGACGGGGACCACTACGTCGTCAACGGTTCCAAGACCTACATCACCTCCGCGGTCCGCGCCGACTTCGTCGTCGTCGCCGTCCGCACCGGAGGACCGGGAGCCGCGGGCGTCTCACTGCTCGTCGTCGAGAAGGGCACACCCGGCTTCGAGGTCACGCGGAAGCTGGACAAGATGGGGTGGCGCAGTTCCGACACCGCGGAACTGTCCTTCGTCGATGCGCGGGTGCCGGTCACCAACCTGGTCGGACCGGAGAACTCCGGATTCTCGCAGATAGCAACCGCTTTCGTCACCGAACGGTCCGGTCTGGCGGTGCAGGCGTACGCCAGTGCGCAACGCTGCCTCGACCTCACCCTGCAGTGGGCGCGCGACCGTGAGACCTTCGGCAAACCCATCATCGCCCGGCAGTCGGTGCAGGACACCCTGATCGAGATGGCACGCCGCATCGACATCGCCCGCACCTACACGCGGGCCCTCGTCGAACGGAAGGTCAGCTCCACCGACGACCTCATCGCCGAGGTGTGCTTCGCCAAGAACACCGCGGTCGAGGCGGGGGAGTGGGTGGCCAACAAAGCCGTTCAGCTGCACGGCGGCCTCGGTTACATGACCGGCACCGAGGTCGAACGGCAATACCGCGACATGCGCATCATCGGGATCGGTGGCGGCACCACCGAGATCCTCAACGGACTGGCCGCCAAATGGCTCGGTTACCAGGCCTGACCGGCCGCCGAAACCGTCCGCCGCCGAACCACATCGAAGACCGAGACAGGGAGCATCGACATGACCGTGGACACCAATCCGTTCGTGGAGACCACCGAACGCGCCGAGCTGCGCGCGGCGGTCGCCGGACTCGCCGCGAAGTACGGACAGGAGTACTTCCGCGAGTGCGCGCGCACCGGCCGCAAGACCGACGAGTTGTGGGCCGAGGCGGGCAAGCTCGGCTTCATCGGGGTCAATCTCCCCGAGGAGTACGGCGGCGGCGGTGCCGGGATGTACGAGCTCGCCATCGTGATGGAGGAGATCGCCGCGTCGGGCACCGGACTGCTGATGCTCGTCGTCTCACCGGCCATCTGCGGCAACGTCATCGCCCGTTTCGGCACCGACGAGCAGAAGCAGCGGTGGCTGCCGGGTCTCGCCGACGGGTCGATCACGATGGCGTTCGGTATCACCGAACCCGATGCCGGCTCCAATTCCCACCAGATCACCACCACGGCCCGTCGGGACGGCTCGGACTGGTTGCTCACCGGCCAGAAGGTCTACATCTCCGGCGTCGACCAGGCGCAGGCCGTGTTGATCGTCGCCCGCACCGAAGACGCGAAGACCGGCAACCTCAAGCCCGCGCTCTTCATCGTCCCCACCGACTCCGAGAACTTCTCGTACACGATGATCGACATGGAACTGCAGAACCCAGAGAAGCAGTTTCAGCTCTACCTCGACGATGTGCGATTGCCCGCCGACGCGCTCGTCGGCTCCGAGGACGCTGCCCTGAGTCAACTGTTCGCCGGGCTCAATCCGGAACGCATCATGGCCGCGGCGTCGGCCGTCGGGATGGGCCGGTTCGCGCTCGACAAGGCGGTGTCGTACGTGAAGGAGCGCACGGTGTGGAAGACGCCGATCGGTGCGCACCAGGCGATCGCGCACCCGCTCGCCCAGGGCAAGGTCGAGCTCGAGATGGCCAAGCTGATGATGCAGAAGGCCGCGACCCTCTACGACGCCGGCGACGACTGGGGCGCCGCCGAGCCGGCCAACATGGCGAAGTACGCGGCCGCCGAGGCCTGTGTGAAGGTCGTGGACCAGGCCGTGCACTCCCTGGGCGGCAACGGTCTGACCACCGAGTACGGACTGGCGCCGATGCTGAGCCTCGCCCGGATCGCCCGCATCGCCCCGGTGAGCCGGGAGATGATCCTCAACTTCGTCGCGCAGACCAGCCTCGGGCTGCCGAAGTCCTACTGAGGCTCGCGGTGACCACGTCGTCGGCGAACACCCGCTCCCCGCAACAGGAACGCTCGCGGTTGACCCGCGAGCGCCTGTTGCGGTCCACGGTCGACGCGCTGGCCGCGGACGGCTGGGCCGCCGCGACCGTGGCCGCGGTCGCCGAACGTGCCGGCGTGTCCCGCGGTGCGGCGCAACATCACTTCCCGACGCGCGAAGCCCTCATCACCGCGGCACTCGAGCAGGTCTTCGAGGACATGACCCGCGCTGCCGTCGGGGATCCGCACGCATCGCCGGAGGCGGCCGACGAAGTGCCCCCGGACCGGGTCATCCGCGCCGTCCAGCGGGCCGTCGACGTCTACACCGGCACCGAATTCAAGGCAGCACTCCAGGTCTGGGCCGCCGCCGCGTCCGACCCGGCGCTGCGGCGGCTCATCCTGCCACTCGAAGCGAAGTTCGCCCGCGCGGCCCATCAGCGGACGATGGCCGCGATGGGGGTGGCCCCGGACGACGAGACCGGTTACCGGCTGGTGCAGGCGACTCTGGACATGGCGCGCGGACTCGGCCTGGCGGACACGCTGTCCGATGACTCCGCCCGGCGTGCGCTGGTCGTCGACACCTGGTCGGCGCAGCTCGTCGCGGCGTTCGGGAGCGCGCCCGCGGACCGGCCGGGCGCGGACTAACCGCGTTCGTCGGCGGGCTGTCCGGGCTCCGGCGCATCGGGTCGCCGACCGCGGGTGCCGACCCGGTAGACGCCGAACGACATGAAGGCCATGCCGACGAACACGACGACGAGCGAGATCGTCATCGACAGATGACCCTGCCCGCGCGGATCGATGAACGGGTAGGGATACCAGTCCGCGATCGGCCCGCGGATCAACGTGTAGACGCCGTACACGAGCGGGATCGTGAGCCAGGACAGCCACGCCCGTTCGGGTAGTCGCCGGGCGCGCACCACGATCCAGTCCAAAAGCATGACGAGCGGGATGACGCGATGCAGCACGTCGTTCACCCAGGCGTAGGTGACATCGACGTCGATGCCCTGCAGCAGAAGCGCATAGACGATCCCGGTGATGACCATGCAGGTGGTCGCCGCCCCGCGGCACCACTCCCAGGCCGGGCTTGCCGGGGCCAGCAGTCCGCCGACGAGCAGGATGAGCGCGGCGAAGATATTGCTCAGCACCGTGAAGTAGCTGAAGAAGTTCGCGAGCGTGAAGCCGGCGTCGCCGTAGCGCAGCACCGCCTGATACACGAGCGCGGTGACGCCCAGGGCGGCAAAGGCGATGCGGAGCAGACGTATCCACCAGGTCACGGTCACAGGTGTGATTCAAGCACCTCGTGCGGGCGCGGACCGGAAAGTCCGCCCGGCGACGTGGGTGGCCGGTTCGCCCGAGGGAGACGGCACCTCGGGCGAACCGACCGGGGATTCACTCCGCGTGGATGATGACCCCGCGGATGTTCTTGCCGTCCCGCAGATCCTGGTAGCCCTCGTTGACCTGGTCGAGGGTGTAGGTCTGCGTGACCAGTTCGTCGAGCTTGAGCTGCCCCGCGTCGTACAGGCGCAGCAGTTTGACGATGTCGTACTGCGGATTGGCCGAGCCGAACAGACTGCCCTTGATGGTTTTCTGGTTCAGGGTCAGATCGGTTCCGGAGACCTGCACGGTCAGCTTCGTCGGATCGGCAAGACCGGTGATGACGACCGTCCCGCCCTTGCCCACGACGGCGGTCGCGTTGGCCACGACCTCCGCGTCGACCGTGCCGACGAGGATGAGGGCCTGGTCGGCACCCTGCCCCCAGGTCAGTTCGTTGACCTTCTCCGCGGCCTCGGCGGCGTCGGCGAAGGCATGTGTTGCACCGAATTTGAGCGCCGTGTCGCGCTTGAGCGCGACCGGGTCGACGACCACGACGTATTTGGCCCCGGCCGACACCGCGCCCTGCACCGCGTTGATGCCCAGGCCGCCGATGCCGTAGATCACCACGGTGTCGCCGGCACGCACGCCGCCCGCGTACACCGAGGTGCCCCAGCCCGAGGGCACGCCGCAACCTACGAGCACTGCCTTGTCGAGCGGCAACCACTCGTCGACCTTGACGACCGAGTGCTGCGAGATCGTCGCGCGTTCGGCGAAGGTGCCGAGCATGCACATGGCTCCGAAATCGTCACCGCCACCGTGGAATCGGAATGTGCCATCGGGCATCGATCCCTCGAGGATGGTGGCGCCCATGTCGCAGAGGTTCTGCCGGCCGGTGGAGCAGTAGCGGCAGGTGCCGCAGTTGGGGATGAAGCTGCAGACCACGTGGTCGCCGGGCTTGACCTTGGTGACGCCCGGGCCGACCGCCTCGATGATCCCCGAACCCTCGTGGCCGCCCACGATCGGATAGCGGGGCGGGAGGTCGCCGTCGGTCAGGTGAAGGTCGGAGTGGCACAGGCCGGCCGCGGTGTACTTGATCAGCACCTCGCCTTCGCGGGGCTCGTCGAGGTCGAGTTCGACGATCTCGAACGGCTTTCCGGGTCCGGTGAGGACGGCTGCCTTGGTGGTGAGAGACATGAAATCGTGCTCCTTGGGTGTACTCGAGGGCGGATGGGGGTCAGAGCGAGATGTTGACGGCCTTGGTCTGGGTGTAGAGCTCGATGGCCGACGAGCCGAGTTCGCGCCCCCATCCCGACTGCTTGTAACCGCCGAACGGCATGGCGGTGTCGAAGCCGTTGTACTGGTTCACCCAGACCGAGCCGGCCTTGATCTGTCGAGCTGTCCGGTGCGCCTTGGACAGATCCGTGGTCCAGATGCCTGCTGCGAGACCGTAGATGGAGTCGTTGGCCGCGGCCGCGACCCCGGTGTCGGCATCGAAGGGCATGGCGGCGACGACGGGACCGAAGATCTCCTCCTGCACGATCGAGAAACTCGGGTCGACGTCGACGAAGACGGTCGGTTCGATGAAGAATCCCTCGTCGCCCCAACGCTTTCCACCCGTCAGCGCCCGTGCGCCGTCGGCGAGGCCCGCCGCCAGGTATCCCGAGACGCGATCGAACTGCTCTTGGCTGACCAGCGGTCCGAGTTCGGTCGACGGGTCGAGGCCGGGTCCGATCTTGGCCTGCGAGGCCGCCTCGGCGACGGCCGCGGTGAAGTCGTCGAAGATCGGCCGCTCGACGAAGAGACGTGTTCCGGCGACACAGCACTGTCCGTGGTTGAACATCCAGGCCGCGACCGACCCGGCGACCGCCTTCTCGAAGTCGGCGTCGGCGAAAACGATGTTGGGGCTCTTGCCGCCGAGTTCCAGCGACACCTTCTTGAGGTTGCCCTTCGCGGCGTCGACGATCTTCTTGCCGACCTCCGTCGAGCCGGTGAACGCGATCTTGTCGACGTCGTCGTGCGCGGCGAGCGCCGCGCCGGCCTCGCCGTAACCGGTGACGATGTTGACCACGCCCGGTGGGAAGCCGGCCTCTTGGAACACCTCGCCGAGGAGCAGGGCCGTCAGCGGGGTCTGTTCGGCCGGCTTGAGGATGACGGTGTTGCCGGCCGCCAATGCGGGGGCCAGCTTGAACGCGGCCATCAGGAGCGGGAAGTTCCACGGCACGATCAGGCCGCAGACTCCGACCGGCTCGCGCAGGGTGTACGCGTGGAACTCGCCGCCGGGCACGAACGGCATCGAGACGTCGACCGTCGACCCGGTGATCTTGGTGGCGAGGCCCGCGTTGTAGTGGAAGATGTCGGCCGACCAGTTGGTGTCGACCGCGGCGGCGATGGTGGCCGCCTTGCCGTTGTCGAGCGCCTCCAGCTGGCCGAACTCCTCGGCGCGTTCGGTGAGGATGTCGCCGACCCGCCAGAGCAGGCGTTCGCGTTCATTCGGCTTCATCCGGGTCCACGGGCCGTCGTCGAAGGCCTGGCGCGCGGCGCGGACCGCGCGGTCGATGTCGGCCGCGTCGCCGTGCGCGACCGAGGTGAGCGGACGCGCCGTCGCGGGATCGATGGTCTCGAAGGTGCGGCCCGAGGCCGACCACACCCACTCGCCGCCGATCAGCATCGGACGGTCGGCGGAGATGAAATCGCGAACGCGCTCATGCAGGGCGGTGTCGGGAACGACGGCGGTCATGTGGCCTCCTGGTCGGCGTGGTGCCGGCGGTGATGTGGTCGGTGGAGTGATCTCGGTCATATTCGACCTGACTTATTTCTCTCACCGTTCCGACGTGTCGCCGTGTCCAGAAACTGAACACCTGGGCTGTACAGGGGTCGCGGCGACCGGCCGTCACCGCGTGGCTACCGTGAGACGCCGGACAAGTCAGGGACCTTCGGAGGAGCAGAGTGAACGTGCGCCCAGCGGGCAGGGTCGGCGCCGCCCTGCGTGGCCTCGGCCCGGTGACCGGGGGTATCTCGATCCGTGAGGCCCTCCGGGCGGGAGCAGGGGCCGGGGTGGCGCTCGGACTCGTCGGTCTGGTGCTCGCCGCGTCGGGGGTCGACCTGCGGCTCGGACTCTTCCTGATCGCGCCGTTCGGGGCGACCGCCGTGCTCGTCTTCGCCGCGCCGAACAGTCCGTTGGCGCAGCCGTGGCCCGCGACCGTCGGCAACGCGGTGTCGGCGGTCGTGGGGGTGGCGACCACCCTCACCATCGGCCAGCCCGCGCTTCGGGCGGCGCTCGCGGTCGGTCTGTCCGTGGCCTTGATGATCGGGTGCCACGCGGTCCATCCGCCTGCCGGCGCGGTGGCGATGACAGCCGCGCTCAGTCCGGAGACGATCCAGTCGCTGGGGTTCCGGTTCGTCCTCGCACCCGTCCTCGTGGGCACGCTCCTGCTGGTGGTCCTCGCCGCCGGGTACGCCCGGTTGACCGGACGGCGTTATCCGTATCGCCGGTTCGACGCGGCGCCCCCGCCGGCGGCGCGGCTGGGTCTGGACGAGGACGAACTGACCGGCATCCTCGACCGGTACGGGCAGTCGCTCAACCTCGGTGTCGCCGACCTCGCGCGACTGATCGGGGCCGCCGAACTGCAGGCTGCCGGTCACCGCGCGGGCCCGCTCGCCGCGACGGACGTGATGTCCCGAGACCTGGTGACCGTGAACCCCGAGACGCCGCTGCGAGACGTCGCCGTCCTCTTCGACGAGTACGGCTTCACCTCGCTGCCGGTGACGTCGGACGACGGCATGTTCGTCGGTGTGGTGTTCCAGATCCATCTCGTGCGGCGGTTGATGCGCTCGAACGACGTCGAGTTGTGCGCCGCGGACGTGATGTCGGCGGAACCGGCCGTCGCGACCCCGGGCACGCCGGTCGGGGCGCTGTTGCCGCTGCTCGCCGAGAGCGGATGCGACGCGGTCCCGGTGTTGGATGGGCACACCCTGGTCGGCATCGTGACCCGGACCGACCTCATCGCGGCGCTCGCACGGCAGACGCTGCGGGACCCGGTGCCCCGCACCGCGGTGCCGGAGTAGCCGCGCGCTCAGATGTCCAGTGCGCGCATCCGCGAGTACAGCGTCGTCCGGCTGATGCCGAGATCCCTTGCGGCATGCACCTTGTTGCCGCGGGCGCGGTCCAGCGCCTCGACGATCGCGGTGCGCTCGGCCTGTTCCCGGCCGGACAGGTGCGCGGCCCGGCTGGTCGTCCGATAGGCGGGTGGCAGGTCGGCGGGTTCGACGACCCGCGCGGCGCGCGCTCGGCACGTCAGAGCGGCCTGCCGGAGCACCGAGTTGAGCTCGGTGAGGTTCCCGGGCCAGTCGTCGCACAGCAAGGCGTCCGTCGCCAGTCCGGACAGCGTGAGCTCCGGGTCGATGTCTGTCAGTGCGCTGCTCGCGATCGACGCCAGCTCCGAGGTCCGATGACGTAGAGGAGCGAGATCGACCCGTGTGGCGCACCGGGCGAGGAGTGCGGCGACTCCCGGACTCGCCTGGTCGCGCGGCCCGCCGACGACGATCAGCGGCGACTCCGGCGAGCTCGACACCGCCACGCGCCCGAGTAGGGCGACCGACTGCGCGTCGAGGAGATCGACGCCGTCGATCACCAGGGTCGTGCTCATCGACCGGGCGCGTCCGACGAACGCGGGGATGTCGGGGCGACGACCGCTGATGATCTCGTCGGCGACATCGACGATCACCGGTGGCGAGTCGGTCTCGGCGGCGAGCGCAGCGGCGTGGGTGCTGCGTCCGGTCCCCGGTTCGCCGGTGATCGCGACGCTGGTGCGGGACGGGGCGGTCGGTGGCGCGGACCGCCTCGGCGGCGGCTCGCTGACCGGCCGGAAGCGGAACAGGGCCGCGCCGCAGGCGCCCGGCACGGGTTCGACGGCGACCTCGACCTCGGCGCCCGACACCAGGGTCAGCGGCAGTACTGTCGCGCGCAGTGCGGGATCGGTCGCGACGATCCGCATCGCGCCGATGTCGGTGGGGGAGAGCAGTTCGGCAGCAAGGGCATTCGTGAGCTGGAGGTCGTCGCCGATGGCCGCGACGGCGAGGTCGCGACGCGGTGCGGCGCGCTGGAACGCGTCGAGGACGCGTCGCTGGTGCGCTCGCGACCGGTCCAGCAGGCGGTCGGCGATGTCGGCGACGATCCCGTTGACGACCGGGATCGCCAAGGGGTTGATGCGATCGGCGATCTCGGACATGCAGATGATCCCGGCCAGCCTGCGGGTCGCGGGATGGATGATCGGCTGTCCGAAGCAACTGATCGACTTGAACTGGTCCAGGTAGTGCTCGGAGCTGTTCACGACGATCCCGCCCCGGGTCTCCGCCGGGGTACCGAGGGCCGTCGTCCCGACGACGTCCTCGCCGAACGGCACGCCCGGCGAGGCGCCGATCGCGTCGAGACGGCGCTCCACGGTCGTGCCGAACGCCACCCGCGTCACCATCCGGCACTCGTGGTCGACGAGCAGCAGCGAGACATCGGTGTCGGCGAGTCGGGCGGCGGCGTCATCGAGGACCGGGCGGGCGGCGTCGAGCAGCGGGTCGGCGGCAGCGATGTCCTGGACCTGCGTCGGCGTCCGGTCCTCGGGGCGGACCCCGGACAGCTCCGAACGACGCCACGACGACTCGATGACGGGCCGTCGGGGCGACGAATCGGAGGTGCGGTGCAACGTGTCGATACCCACCAACGTGACACATGTCACCGTGCAACGAAAGGCCGGGTCCGCGATCGGCGGTGGCCGGGCCCTGATGGCGGGGTACTACCGTGGTCGCATGCGCGTGGCGACCTGGAACGTGAACTCCGTGAAGCAGCGCATCCCGCGCCTGTTGCCCTGGCTCGACGAGCGCCGACCCGACGTGGTGTGCCTGCAGGAGACCAAACTCTCCGACGCCGCGTTCGACGAGTCACTCGGCACCGATCTCACCGACCGCGGATACGAGGTCGCGCACGCCGGACAGGGTCAGTGGAACGGGGTGGCGCTGTTGTCGCGGGTCGGACTCGACGACGTCCGGATCGGGTTCGACGGCATGCCCGGATACCCCGACCCGTCGACCCTGGAGGCACGGGCGGTGTCGGCGGTGTGCGGCGGACTCCGCATCCACTCGCTGTACGTGCCCAACGGCCGGACCCCGGACTCGGACCACTACACCTACAAACTCGAGTGGCTCGCGGCGCTGGCCCGTGCCGTGGAGGACCCGACCACGACACTCCTGTGCGGCGACATGAACATCGCGCCGGCCGACGCCGACCTGTTCGACCCCGCCGCGTATGTGGGACACACCCACGTCACTCCGGCGGAACGGGCCGCGCTGGCCACCTTCGAATCGATGGGCCTGCGCGACGTCGTCCGGGACCGGTGGCCGGGCGAGCGTGTGTTCAGCTACTGGGACTACCGCGCCGGCATGTTCCACAAAGACCTCGGGATGCGCATCGACCTGATCCTCGCCGGAGCGTCCGCTGCCGATCGCGTCGCGGCCGCCTGGATCGACCGGAAAGCACGCAAGGGCAGCAAGCCGAGTGACCACGCGCCGGTCATCGTCGACCTCGACGAGGCTCCCGATGGCGACATCGGACCGGTGGTCCCGCCGCCGTCGAATCCGGCGAAACCCGGTGCGACGAAGGTGAAACTGCCGCAGACGCCGGAATGATGCCCCGCCCGGCGTCCGCGACGCGCCTGCGCCGTTCGGTCATCGCGGCCGCCCGGGCCTATGGGCGCCTGCTCGGCACGGTGCTCTCCGTCGCCCGCCGGCTCGAGGCGGGACGACTCGGCGACGCCCCGGCGGCCACGGCGGGTGTGCTCCTTGCGGTGCACCTGGTGCCGGTGACGATCTGGCTCGGCCCGCTCGGGTTCGTCGTCGTGCTGGGCGCGGGCCTCGTCACGTCGAGCGTCATCCGCCGTCGCGTGCGTCATCGCGGGTTGACCCCGGCCGAGCGAAGCGTGGCCGTGGCGGTCTTCGGGGACGTGGGGTGGCTCGATGACGTCGTCCTCACCGATCTCGCCGGTCGGGGCGGGCGCGCCTTCACGGTGCCCGCGGTCGACGGACGCATCCTCTGCAATCTCGGGTCGCACCTCGACGCGACCCTGGGGCCGGGGAGCAGGGCATATCCGGTGCCGGGTCAGCTGCTCATCCACGAACTGGTCCACGCCTGGCAGATCGCCGCTGCCCGTTCCCCTGCCGGGTTCCTCGCCGATGCGCTGGCCGACCAGGCCCGGTACGAACTGGGTGAGGACGTGTACGGCGTGCGCGATGCCGGTGAGAACCACCACATGCCGCGCCGGGGCGAGGTGGAACGGCAGGCGACGATCGTCGACCGGTGGTTCGGCGGTCAGTCCTCGCCGACGCGTCGACCGTGCGACCCCGAGAGCCCGTCCGCACCCGTGATCGAGCAGCTCAGGCGACCCGTGCAGCGCGGATGACGGAATGGTCGCACCGGCGACTCGCGCCCTCGACGCATGCGGTTTGACGGTGTAGAAGTGGGAGGGTCACGCCGAGCACGAGCGTGGCCCGGAGCCGATCGCGCACGACCCGTTCACCTGCCGGTTGCGTGCAGGATCCGTTTTTTGACCTGTGTAAACCCGATCGGTAGAGTGGATCGTCGGTGCCCGGCCCATGCTGGGCCAGTCCGCATGCCTGCCCTACGGCTCTCGAGCCGCCGAGCATCTCGGGGTACGGCCGGCAGAGGGGCTGACAGGCGAATCCGCTGTCGAGTGTATGACACGCCCGACCTCGGGGTAGCGAAAATGTACTGACCAGCACATACGTGCTGGTGGGGCGAGTTGTGGAAGCCGCGAAAACAGGCCTGCGAGCCACTTCGTGCTTGCCCGGAGCACCAACCACAACCGATGACAAAGAGGAACGAACACCTAGTGCCAACCATCAATCAGCTGGTCCGCAAGGGCCGTCACGACAAGGCTGCCAAGACCAAGACCGCGGCCCTCAAGGGAAGCCCGCAGCGTCGTGGCGTGTGCACCCGCGTCTACACCACCACCCCCAAGAAGCCGAACTCGGCACTGCGCAAGGTCGCCCGTGTGCGCCTGACCAGCTCGGTCGAGGTCACCGCCTACATCCCCGGCGAAGGCCACAACCTGCAGGAGCACTCGATGGTGCTCGTCCGCGGCGGTCGTGTGAAGGACCTCCCGGGTGTGCGCTACAAGATCATCCGCGGCTCGCTCGACACCCAGGGTGTCAAGGACCGCAAGCAGGCTCGCAGCCGCTACGGCGCCAAGAAGGGGAACTGATAAGTCATGCCACGTAAAGGACCCGCTCCCAAGCGCCCCCTCATCAACGATCCCGTCTACGGTTCGCCGCTGGTCACCCAGCTGGTCAACAAGATCCTGCTGGACGGCAAGAAGTCGACCGCCGAGCGCATCGTCTACGGCGCCCTCGAGCAGGCTCGCGACAAGACCGGCACCGATCCGGTCGTCACCCTCAAGCGCGCTCTCGACAACGTGAAGCCCACCCTCGAGGTGAAGAGCCGCCGCGTCGGTGGTGCCACCTACCAGGTGCCGATCGAGGTCAAGCCGAACCGCGCCAACACCCTCGCGCTCCGCTGGCTCGTCAGCTTCAGCCGTCAGCGTCGTGAGAAGACCATGGTCGAGCGTCTCGCCAACGAGTTGCTGGACGCGTCCAACGGTCTCGGTGCTTCGGTGAAGCGCCGCGAGGACACCCACAAGATGGCCGAGGCCAACCGGGCGTTCGCGCACTACCGCTGGTAATCGACCCCAAACCGGGTACTGGGCGCTCGGCGCGAAGCGACGGCCGCCCAGTCCACCCGAACTCGTTCGGGTGGGGGCGAGCGCAGCGAGCCCGGGGCTGATAAGTGAAGACAGCCTTTAGTCCGAAATCTTCCCGAAGGGAACTTGATGGCACAGGAAGTGCTCAGCGACCTGAACAAGGTTCGCAACATCGGCATCATGGCCCACATCGATGCCGGCAAGACCACCGCCACCGAGCGAATCCTCTTCTACACCGGTGTGAACTACAAGATCGGTGAAACCCACGACGGTGCCTCGACCACCGACTGGATGGAGCAGGAGAAGGAGCGGGGGATCACCATCACCTCCGCGGCGGTGACGTGTTTCTGGAACAAGAACCAGATCAACATCATCGACACCCCCGGCCACGTCGACTTCACCGTCGAGGTGGAGCGCAGCCTCCGCGTGCTCGACGGCGCGGTCGCCGTGTTCGACGGCAAGGAAGGCGTCGAGCCGCAGTCCGAGCAGGTCTGGCGTCAGGCGGAGAAGTACGACGTCCCGCGTATCTGCTTCGTCAACAAGATGGACAAGCTCGGTGCGGACTTCTTCTTCACCGTGCGCACCATCGAGGAGCGCCTCGGCGCCAAGCCGCTGGTCCTGCAGCTGCCGATCGGCGCCGAGGACAACTTCGACGGCGTCGTCGACCTCATCGAGCAGAAGGCGATCACCTGGCGCGGAACCGTCGAGATCGGCGCTGCGCCGACCATCGAGGAGATCCCCGCCGATCTGGTCGACCAGGTTGCGGAGTACCGCGAGAAGCTCCTCGAGACGGTCGCCGAGACTGACGAGGCACTGCTCGAGAAGTACTTCGGCGGCGAAGAGCTGACCACCGAGGAGATCAAGGGCGCGATCCGCAAGCTCACGATCGCCCGTGAGTTCTACCCGGTGATCTGTGGCTCGGCGTTCAAGAACAAGGGCGTGCAGCCCATGCTCGACGCGATCATCGACTACCTGCCGTCCCCGCTGGACGTGCCGTCGGTCGAGGGTCACGCAGTGGGCGACGAGGAGGAGATCCTCTCGCGCAAGCCGTCCGCGGACGAGCCGTTCTCGGCTCTCGCGTTCAAGATCGCGGCTCACCCGTTCTTCGGCAAGCTCACCTTCGTGCGCGTGTACTCCGGCAAGATCAACGCCGGAACCCAGGTGCTCAACGCCACCAAGGGCAAGAAGGAGCGCGTCGGCAAGCTCTTCCAGATGCATGCCAACAAGGAGAACCCGGTCGAGGACGCCACCGCGGGCCACATCTACGCGATGATCGGTCTCAAGGACACCACCACCGGTGACACCCTGTGCGATTCGGCGTCGCCGATCGTGCTCGAGTCCATGAGCTTCCCGGACCCGGTCATCAACGTCTCGATCGAGCCGAAGACCAAGTCCGACCAGGAGAAGCTGGGCACCGCGATCCAGAAGCTCGCCGAAGAGGACCCGACCTTCTCGGTCCAGCTCGACGAGGAGACCGGCCAGACCGTCATCGGCGGTATGGGCGAGCTCCACCTCGACATCCTCGTCGACCGCATGAAGCGCGAGTTCAAGGTCGAGGCCAACGTCGGCAAGCCGCAGGTGGCCTACCGCGAGACCATCCGCAAGACGGTCGAGAAGCACGAGTTCACCCACAAGAAGCAGACCGGTGGATCGGGCCAGTTCGCGAAGGTCATCATCAAGCTCGAGCCCCTGGTGGACGCCGAGGACGGTGCGACCTACGAGTTCGCCAACGCCGTCACCGGTGGTCGCGTCCCGCGCGAGTACATCCCGTCGGTGGACGCCGGTGCCCAGGACGCCATGCAGTACGGTGTCCTCGCCGGATACCCGCTGGTGAACCTGAAGGTCACCCTGCTCGACGGTCAGTACCACGACGTCGACTCCTCGGAGATGGCGTTCAAGATCGCCGGCTCGCAGGCCCTGAAGGAAGCTGCGCGGATGGCCGGTCCGGTCATCCTCGAGCCCCTGATGGCCGTCGAGGTCACGACTCCCGAGGACTACATGGGTGACGTGATCGGCGACCTGAACTCCCGCCGTGGCCAGATCCAGGCCATGGAGGAGCGCAGTGGTGCGCGTGTCGTGAAGGCACAGGTGCCGCTGTCGGAGATGTTCGGCTACATCGGAGACCTCCGGTCGAAGACCCAGGGCCGGGCAAACTACTCCATGGTGTTCGATTCGTACGCGGAGGTTCCCGCGAACGTGTCGAAGGAAATCATCGCGAAGGCCACCGGCGAGTAAACCCGGTCCTAGCGACATGCGCCGACCAGTTCTGCGCACCAACGTAAGAAGAAAACCCCTGCTGGGATCCGCCCAGTAGAGCAACAAGTCCAGGAGGACAATCAAGTGGCGAAGGCGAAGTTCGAGCGGACCAAGCCGCACGTGAACATCGGCACCATCGGTCACGTCGACCACGGCAAGACCACGCTGACCGCGGCCATCACCAAGGTGCTGCACGACAAGTACCCGGAACTCAACAAGAGCTTCGCGTTCGATCAGATCGACAAGGCTCCCGAGGAAAAAGCTCGCGGTATCACGATCAACATCTCGCACGTCGAGTACGAGACCGATAAGCGTCACTACGCCCACGTCGACGCCCCCGGTCACGCCGACTACATCAAGAACATGATCACCGGTGCTGCCCAGATGGACGGCGCGATCCTCGTGGTCGCCGCCACCGACGGCCCGATGCCGCAGACCCGCGAGCACGTGCTGCTGGCCCGCCAGGTCGGTGTGCCCTACATCCTGGTCGCCCTGAACAAGGCCGACATGGTCGACGACGACGAGATCATCGAGCTCGTCGAGATGGAGGTCCGCGAACTGCTGGCCGCCCAGGAGTTCGACGAGGAAGCCCCGGTCGTCAAGGTCTCGGCGCTCAAGGCCCTCGAGGGTGACCCCGAGTGGACCAAGTCGGTCGAAGAGCTCATGGCTGCCGTCGACGAGTCGATCCCGGACCCGGTCCGCGAGACCGAGAAGCCGTTCCTCATGCCCGTCGAGGACGTTTTCACCATCACCGGCCGCGGCACCGTGGTCACCGGTCGTGTGGAGCGCGGCGAGGTCAACGTGAACGAGGAAGTCGAGATCGTCGGCATCCGCGAGAAGAGCACCAAGACCACCGTCACCGGTATCGAGATGTTCCACAAGCTCCTCGATTCCGCACAGGCAGGCGACAACGCCGGTCTGCTGCTCCGCGGCCTCAAGCGTGAGGACGTCGAGCGCGGTCAGGTCATCGTGAAGCCGGGCACCACGACCCCGCACACCGAGTTCGAGGGCCAGGCGTACATCCTGTCCAAGGACGAGGGCGGCCGTCACACCCCGTTCTTCAACAACTACCGTCCGCAGTTCTACTTCCGTACCACGGACGTGACCGGCGTCGTGACCCTCCCCGAGGGCACCGAGATGGTCATGCCGGGCGACAACACCGAGATGAGCGTCAAGCTCATCCAGCCGGTCGCCATGGACGAGGGCCTGCGTTTCGCCATCCGCGAGGGTGGCCGCACCGTCGGTGCGGGTCGAGTCACCAAGATCACCAAGTGATCTCGTTCTGACTCACTGACTCACTGACTCACTGACTCACTGAGTCGAAGGCGCCCGGTCACGAAAGTGGCCGGGCGCCTTTGTCGTTGATCCTGCCGAGGGTCAGACGCCCCAGCCGTAGATCATGTCCATCAGACCCGTCCCGGCACCACCCAGTTTCGGATTGCTGGTGAGGACGAAGTAGGTGTTGGGCTGGCCGGCATCGACCACGCCGATCGATTGGTCCGCCATGTCCTCGGTGGCGGGCAGCTGACGTTTCAGGACACGAAACAGATCGGGCAGACCGCCGGTGTACTTGACGACGCGGAAGTGCCGGGGGATCTTCGATTTGGTCTTGTTGAGCCTCAAGACGACGTCGGTCTTCGTCCAGTTGTCCAGATGCGTCTCCGGGTTGGGGATCGCCCTCAGGTCGGCCAGCGTGGTGGGATTCACCTGCGCCAGATGAATGTGCAGCTGGTTTTGCGAGCGCGCCGTGGCGGAGTTCACCCCTATCGCAATCGGTCGAGTGGGATTCTTGGCGACCAATTTGCCCGCCTGCAGCCACGCCGCGCTCCACAGGTTCAACTCGGAACCGTTGTACAGATAGGGGCATTCGATGCCCCTGATCCGGTTGGTGGGTAGGAGCAGGAAGTCATCGTTGTGACCTTTGTGGTCACCACCTCGACGGATTGCTTAGTACTTCACGTACTTCGGGTTCGGCTGGTACTGGGGACCCGGCTGAATGACGTCGATGTTGTCGCCGATCTGACCAGGCTTGGTGCCCTTCACCTTTCCCCAGAGAAGCAGGGACTTATCGGTGGCGGGATCGTCGGTGCTCTGGCCGCAGAGTTTTTGGGTCGGCGTCGGTGGTGCGGCCGAGGCGACCCCGCCTCCACTCAGGGCGGAGCTCGCGACGATGGCGGCGGTGACGGCCATCGTCGAGAGGAGCCGGGTGAACCGATGCGAGCGGGTGTCGTCCATGGGGAACCTCTCGGTGGTGAGCCTCGGCGTGCTCATCTGAGCGCAGAGTGTGCCACCGAGACTCTCCGGGTCGTGCCGAAACCGCAGATCAGGCAACTTTGACCCGGGAAAGTGCGGCGAACTACTCGTATCCGGCGCCGACTGCGAACGGTGGCGCTTCCATGTCGTTCCAAGGTGGGACGCCTCGGCCTTCGAACTTCCGTCGCCGCAGGTCCGCGCATAGAGTTCGCGCATGACCATGTTCGGAGAGTCGGGGACCGGGCCACGTGTTCCTGCCCATGTGTGGAGTGCCGTGGGCACTTTCGCGTTTGTCATGCTGTGCGGGATCGTCGGTCCGATCTTCCTCGTCGCCTACTTCGTGATCGATGCACCCGACACGGAGTGGATGCTGTGGACCGGGATCGGCATCACCGTGCTGGATATCGTTCTCGGCGTTGCCATCGCGTGGTTCAACTATCGGGGTGGCGCCAAGCTGGAACGCCTGCGCGCCGCCGGAGTGTTCGGCATCGCCGAGATCACCTCGATCGGTCAGACGAATGTCGAGATCAACGACCAGCCGCTGATGAAGCTGGGGCTCCGGATCCACGCCGAGGGACTCGCTCCGTTCGAGGTGTCGACGAGGAAGGTCGTGCCGCATTACCAGCAGCCGCTGCTTCACGCCCGTCGGTTGGCCGTGATGGTCGATCCCGAGTCCCAGGACTTCGAGATCGACTGGCAGGCAACCGCTTTGCTCGCCGGTTCGGTGCCGGCCAGGTTCACCTCCGAAGAGGACGGCCGGACCTACGATCTCACCGGTCAGGCGGAACCGTTGGGGGAGATCCTGCAGATCCTGGGGCGTCACGGGGTGGCGGGCAGTGGCGTGATCGATCTGCGGTCCAATCCCGCGGCCCGAGCGGAGGTCATGGAGGTCGTGCGCGGCTGGGCGGGAGTCCGGGCGGATTCGGCGAGCTCGTCTCGGATGGACCCCCCGTCGTTCACCAAGGCCGGTGGCGGGTCGGGCCGGGGTGGTGACCCGGGCCGTTCGCCGGCCGAACGGCTCGCGTCGCTGGACGAACTGCGCCGCACCGGCGCGGTCACCGAGGAGGAGTACGCGCGGGCGCGTCAGCGCATCGTCGACGATCTCTGACGCTGCGTGGATCGTCTGTAACAAAATGAATCCTCTGCCACATACGCCACTTGATTCACTCTAGTCACTCTGGTCACCACTCGATATCGATGTCGATGCCCTAGGGTCACAGCCGTGGCATTGCTGATGGTCGTCGAATTACAGTTCGTCGGTGCAGCTTTCACTACGGCCGCGTCGGCTTGCCCGCCGACGTCGAGCCCTCGCGTTCGCCCTCGCGCTCCTCGCGGTGGTCGGCGTGGTCACCATCGGGTCGGGTAACGCATCCGCGTCGGCCGCGTTCGGCAGGTTCCATGTGTCCGGCTGCGGCATGCCGAGCACCCCGGTCGACACCTGGACTCGGTGGGGCAACAGCAAAACCGTCATCGCTCTCGACGGTCTTCGCGCGACCGGTGACATCAGTGGCTGGCGTCGCGACACGCGTGTCCACCGCATCGCCGACTCCGGCGTCAACGTGATCCAACCGGTCGGAGGTCTCGCGAGCTTCTACACCGATTGGGAAGCGGCGAGCCCGGCCAACAAGGTCGGATACCGCTATCGGTGGACGTGCCGACTCGACACCATCGTGCGCGAACTCGACGCGCGCGGACTCGCCGTCGGCCCGCTGGGCAAATACGCGATCATGGGCATCTCCATGGGCGGTAACGCTGCGATGGTCTACGGGGCGTACCACCGCAAGCGCATCTCGCACGTCTTCTCGATGTCCGGCTACCTGAACCTGTCCGCGCCCACGATGCGAGAGGCTGTTCGGCTCGCGTTGATCGACGCCGGTGTCGGGGCGGGGGTCGGTCCGTTCAGCGCGGACGCCATGTGGGGACCGCCCTGGAGTGACCGGTGGACGCGCAACGATGCACTCGTCCAGCTGCCGCGGATGCGGGGGATGAAGATCCGCATCGGGTCCGGTTCGGCGACGTGGGGTCCGCACAACGCCGACGCCGTGGCCTCGGTCAAGGGCACACCGCTGGAGGTGGTGTCGCTCGCGCAGACCCGGTCGTTCGAAGTCGCGGCCGCTTTGCAGGGCATCCCGGTCACGACGGACTTTCCGTCCGTCGGGACACACGCCTGGGGGTACTGGGAGGACATGGTGTGGCGCGCCAAGAACAGCGGCTGGTTCCGCGACCGGTGACGACGACCGGTGAGGTGCGGTCTGCGCGGACGGCCGGGTGGAGTGTGACGGCGCCCGCACGGCCGACGTTCGTAAGCTGACGGTCATGCGTGTTCTGCGTCGAAGCGGCGACCCCGACCTCGCGGTCCGGATCGCGGGGGAGGCCGACCGGGGCGTACCGGTCGTCCTCGTGCACGGGATGGCATCGGACCATTCGACCTGGCGCCGGCTCGCGACGGCACTCCGCGCCCGCGGGCGTGCGGTGATCAGCGTGGACCTCCGTGGACACGGTCGCAGCGGCCGGGCCCGTGAGGTCTACCGGCTCGACGACTTCCGCGACGACCTGGCCTATGTCCTCGACACCCTCGGGATCGCGGTCGCCGACGTGGTCGGCCATTCGCTCGGTGCCCACACCGCGCTGCGAGTGGCCATGCGTGAGCCGACGAGGATCCGACGCCTGGTGCTCGAAGAGGTGCCGCCGATGCCCCGCGACGAGGCCGATCTGTCCGAGGGCATCGCCATGCGCGCCACCCTGGGCGAGCAGATTCGTGGGCTGATCGCGCTCGCGCGCAACCCCTTTCCGGTCATCCGCTACGACGGCCGGATGGGCGACCAGATCGTCGCCGAATTCGACGTCTGCGCGCCGCACTGGTGGTCGGAGCTGCCGGATGTGCAGGCCACCGCCATGGTCATCTCCGGTGGCGAGAAGAGCTTCCTGCCGCCGCGCCACCTGCGGACCCTCAGCGACGCCCTGCCGAACTCGCGGTTCGTCACCATCGAGGCGGGGCACAGCGTTCACCGCGACCGCGCCGAGGAGTTCGTCACCCACGTCGACGGGTTCCTCGGGCACTGACGCCTGCCGGCGTCATCTCCGGCTCGCTGGTTCCTGATCGAGAGAACCGCGAAACCACTGGCCCACCACTGCTCCCTGAGGAGCGCCCGGAGCTTGCGGAGGGCGCGTCACGAAGGGTCTGCCACGAATGTCACCAAGACCCTTCGTGACGCTCGCAAGCTCGCTCCTCAGGGAGCGGGGGATGGCGCTCGTCCGGGGCGGGATGGCGCTCCTCCGGGGGCGGGATGGCGCTCGTCCGGGGGCGGGATGGCGCTCCTCCGGGGGCGGGATGGCGCTCGTCCGGGGCGGGATGGTGCTCCTCAGCTCAGAGAGCGGAGCGGGTCAGGCGGGCTTGTTGTGCAGCGGTCGCGGGTCGATCCCGACCTTGCGCCACGCCTCGTAGGCCCACGGGACGTAGAGGTACTTGAGCGGCAGGCGGTTGATCAACGGGTTGGCAGCCCGCATGAGGGCGGCGAAACGCTGGAAGTTCCTCTCGCGCCTGTCGTTCCACTCGAGGTCGCACACGTCCCGCATCTGCTGGGGCAGCGTTCCGACGACAACGGTGCGGATGAAGGCGTTCAACGGAAGCGACACGATCTTCCACACGGGTGCGGGGATCTTCTTGGGGCGGGGGAGCCCCTGCCGGATGTAGCCGGTGGCGTAGACGATCGTCTTGTGCGGCACGAACCGGTCGAGCATGTCGTCCCAGTACTGGACGAACTCCTCGTAGGTCTGCGGCTGCCCGCGATCGCTCACCCCGTAGAGCTGATACCAGACCTTGCTCTCCTCGAAGATCTGGACCTTCTCGGCGTAACTCAGGCGTCGGATGAAGGTGTCGGTGATGTAGAGGACCTGGTCGACGAACGTCGCGTGCGCCCAGTAGAACAACTCCGGATTGAGTGCGTGGTACCGCGATCCGTCGCTGATGGTGCCCTTGATGTCGCGGTGGAAGTCGCGCACCGTGCGCCCCCACTTCTCCGGCTCGGTGCTGTACACGGTCCGCATGACCGGGGGGCCGGTCCGCTTGGCCCGGCCGAGGAAGTCGCTGAAGATGATCGAGTGATCGAGCACGGCCTGGCCGAGTTGTTCGATGCAGTTCTCGGTGCCGGCCAGACGCTGGAAGCCCAGCAGTCCGCGGTTGTCGCCGTAGAACTTCCACACGAGCGAGTCGGCGCCGAGACGTGGCGAGGCGACCTCGCCCGCGGTGTCCGGAGTGTCGTCGACGATCATCGGCTCTGCCTCGCGGATACCGGCGTCGAATCCCTGGTTGACTGACATGGCGGCGAGAATATCGCACTTGGAACAAACTTGGAAGGTTGTTCCAACGACGCGGGGTGATCTGTGTGCGGAGAGGGAGGACGGATGATGCGGGGCAGGCAACCGGACTGGGCGCTTCCCGACGTCGAGGAGGTCCTCGCTTCCGCTGTCGCGGTGCGCCTGCCGATGCGTACGAGATTCCGCGGCCTGACCACGCGCGAGACGATGGTCTTCGCGGGGCCGGCGGGTTGGGGGGAGTTCGGTCCGTTCGTCGAGTACGACGACCCGGAGGCGGCCTCGTGGCTACGGGCCGGCATCGAGGCCGCCTGGGTCGGTCCTCCCACCGCGGTCCGCGACACCGTCCCGGTCAACGCGACCGTGCCCGCCATCCCCGCCGACGAGGTCGGCGCATTGCTGCAGCGATACCCCGGCGCGGGAACCGCGAAGGTCAAGGTCGCCGAGCCGGGGCAGACCCTCGACGACGACGTCGCCCGGGTCGCGGCGACGCGGGCGCTCATCGGCAGGGTGCGCATCGATGCGAACGGCGGCTGGACCGTCGACGAGGCCATCGCCGCCCTGCGCGCCATCGGTGAGGTCGAGTATGCCGAACAGCCCTGTCGCACAGTCGAAGAACTGGCGGCCGTGCGTCGGGCGGTCGAGGTGCCGATCGCGGCCGACGAATCCATCAGGAAGGCCGAGGACCCGTACCGTGTCGTCGCGGCCGACGCCGCTGACGTGGCGGTGGTCAAGGTCGCGCCGCTCGGCGGCATGCGCGCAACCCTCCAGCTCGCCGAGAACCTGGGACTCGACATCGTGGTCTCGAGTGCCCTCGACAGCGCGATCGGGATGGCCGCCGGCGTGGCTGCCGCGGCCGCGCTACCGCGCCTGGAACTCGCGTGCGGGCTGGGCACCGGGTCGTTGCTCGCCACGGATGTCGCCGCGTCGTTCCAGATGGTCGACGGCGCGGTGGGAACGCGATGGTTCGGCCCCGACGCCGCGGTCGACGTGCGGGAACCCGCGGTCGAAGAAGAGCGTCAGTACTGGTGGCGCGA
Organism: Gordonia sp. SGD-V-85; assembly: GCF_001456905.1. Classification (NCBI taxonomy): domain Bacteria; kingdom Bacillati; phylum Actinomycetota; class Actinomycetes; order Mycobacteriales; family Gordoniaceae; genus Gordonia; species Gordonia sp. SGD-V-85. Next base: position 71,264 of record NZ_LNQO01000012.1, on the reverse strand, counting down.
GCGTCTGCGGCGGTGTCACCGCCTGCTGACGATGGACGGGTCGCCCACGGGTCGCGGGCGAGGATAGGAACGCATTTTCCGATCTGTCTCAACGTGGTCTATCATGCGATGTGGGTCACATGCCGACCGTCCGTACCCGGGGCGGCCGTTGCGGGAGGGAGACAATCATGGCCTCGGTTCTGGCGACAGTGCCGGCAGCAGCCGATTCGGTCGGCGTCCCGTCTCCCGGCCGCAACGGAACCCCGTTGCACGTCGGCCGGGGTCGCGGTGTCCGCGGACGCCGGACCGCCGGGCTGTATTTTGACCAGATGGAGATCACGGAGATCAGACATCGCCGGCTGCACGAAAACCACTGGTCGGCACCCGAGGACTCGCAGCCCGCCACCCGTCGGCGGCGATGACCGTGGCAGGCACCGGAACCAAGGCCGACAGCAGGAATCGGACCTCGACGCGTAAGGTCCGCAACACCGCCAGCCCGGCCGACCAGGAAGCCGCGATCCTCGCGGCCGCCGGGGCGGAGTTCGCCGAGGTCGGTGTCCGCCGCGCGAACATCGACGAGGTCGCCGCGCGGGCTGGAGTGAGCCGCAGCACCTTGTACCGGCGCTTCCCGAACAAGGATGCGCTGCTCTACGCGGTGGCCAACGACGCCTACGAGACGGGCATGCAGAAGCTCGAGGCCTCGGTGAAGGGGCTCGGACCCAAGGCCGCACTGGTGGAGGCGTTCGCTGTCGGCGCCGAGTGGGTCAACTCCGATCCGCTGCTGAGCCGGATCGTCCTCACCGACTCCGAGATCAAGAGCGTCACGTCGACGATGACGTCGTTGTTCATCGACATGGTCACCGACCGGGTCGCGGCCACACTCCGCGACGAGGGTGCGCAGATGCCCGTCGAGGATCTGCTGGAAGCCGTCGAGATCCATGTGCGACTGGTGATCTCACTGCTGGAGACGCCGCCGTCGGACCCTGCTCGCAACGAACCCCAGCGCGTTCGGGATTTCGCCGCCAAGTTCCTCGCACCGATGATCTGGTGAAACCCCACCGGAGATGACGGGCCACGCCGGCCCCGTTCCTCTCGTCTGAAGTCCGCATCCACCGAAGGAGATCCAATGAGTCTGCGTGACAAGCTGTCCCGCACACCCGACCACGACGCGATCCGCGCCGCGCTACGGGACAAGGTCGTGGTCATCACCGGCGGCGCGCGTGGCATCGGATTCGAGACCGCGACCCAGCTGTCCGAGGCGGGGGCCAGGGTCGCGATCGGTGATGTGGATTCCGAGGCGGTGGGCAAGGCCGCCGCCGACCTCGGTTGCGAGGGCATCGAGGTGGACGTGACCAAACGCGAGTCCTTCGATGCGTTCCTGACCGAGGTCGAAAACCGGCTCGGACCGATCGACGTGCTCGTGAACAACGCCGGGATCATGCCGGTCGGACCGTTCCTCTCCTACGACGACACGATCATCCGCCGGACCTACGAGATCGACGTCCTGGGCGTGATCATCGGATGCCAGGAGGCGGCCCGTCGGATGGCGCCCCGCCGGACCGGCCACATCGTGAACATCGCATCGACGGCCGGGCGCATACCCACCCCCGGCCTCACCATCTACAACGGCGCCAAGGCAGCCGTCATCGAGTTCTCCGAGGCGCTGGGCGCCGAGCTGGAGCCGCAGGGCGTCGCCGTCAGCGCGGTACTCCCCACGTTCACGCGAACCGCCCTGATCTCCGGCCTGCAGACCAACAAGTTCATCCAGACCGTCGAGCCCGGCGAGGTGGCGTCGATCGTCGTGCAGACGATCGCGCGGCCGGTGGTCCGCGTCTACGCGCCCCGGTCGATGCGGTGGGCGGAGTCGGGCGCGCTGTTCCCACAGGCGATGAAGCGGTGGTCGCGCCGGTTGACCAAGCTGGACTCGATCTTCCTGAGCCCCGACCAGCAGGCGCGCGCGGCATACTCCAGCCGGATCCGCGGTGAGAAGGTCGAGACCCGGGCGCCGGGCGACAGTCTGACGCAGCCCCAGGAGAGCACGCCCCTGTCGTCGTGAAGAGGGACGGCATGGGTGCTCGGTCGGGGGCGCAGGAGGTGTCCGCCGACCGGGCCGCGAGGCGCGAGCTGCGCGAGGCACTGGACGATCTGCACACCCTCGAGTTCGAGGCCGGACTCCGTCGGCGCCTGTCGCGGCTCCGGTGGGTCGTCGCGGTCGTGGTCCTCGTCGTCGCGCTCGTGCTCGCGGGGGTGGCGGTGACCGCGTGGCAGCGAGACCGTGAGCGGTACTCCGATGCCGAACTCCAGTCCGCGGCGGCCGACCGGGTTGCGGTGCTCATCGCCCCGGACAGCCGAGACGATCGGCGCGCCCAGCGCATCCTGGCCGGCGCCACCGGCACCTTCTACGACGAGTTCGCCCAATCCGCCGACAGCTACACCGAATTCATCCGGGCCAACGGCACCGTCGCGCAGTCCTCCGTCGACGGCACGGGGATCTCCGTCCGGACCGGCGACACCGCCACGGTCCTCGTCGCGGCCACCGTCGTCTTCACCGGTGGGGCGGCGGCGGCCGAGACCGGCGACCAGGCGCGCAGATTCCGGTTGCGGGTGCTCATCACACCGGCCGACGACACGCTGAAACTGAGTGCGGTGCAGTACCTTCCATGACGCCACCGACTCACACCCCGGGCGTCGAGCCGGTCCCGGGACGCGGAACTACCCGGCCGATCGGGGTGCGAGGTGCCACCATCCGCCTCGCGATCGCGGCGGTTGTCCTGGTCGCGACGCTCGTCGTGGTGCTCACCCTGTGGAATTCGCACCGCACGGGCTCCGACGTCACGGAGAGCCGAGACCAGTTGCGAGCACAGGCGGGAACGATCGTCGCGGACGTCTTCTCGGTCGATGCGGACCGCTGGCAGCAGGACCGGACGCGGGCGCGGGAGCGGGTCGCCGACGAGTTCACCGACAGCTACGGGGCCCAGCTCGATCGGCCCCCGCCCGAGGGGACGTCGTCGGTGACCTGGCGCCCCGAGGTCGTCAGCATCGTCGCGGTCGACGCCGCGGAGGGGGAGGCGCTGCTGCGTGTCGTGGTGACAGTACGTCCGGCCGCGGGGCCGGCGACGACCGTTCAACGCACGGTCCTGGCCCGCTACGCGCGGTCGGACGACACATGGCTCCTCGCGGCGGCGGATGTGATCGGATGACCGTCCATCGGAATCTGCGGGTGCGACGATGACCGAGACCATCACCACGCGAATCGAACTCGCCCGCGCCCGGGTCGACGCGGCGACCCGACGGGCGCGCACCGCCCGGATCGTCGCCGCGCCGGCGCTCCGGGCGCGTGCGGCACGCCGGACACAGACGGTGCGCCGGACTCTCGTCGGAGCAGCGATCGCGGTGGTCGTCCTCGTTGGCGTCGCCGGCTTTCTTGCCTGGCAGATCCGCGGCCAGCAGGCGGCGACCGAGTTGCAGGACGACGTGCTCGCATCCGCCCGCGGCGCCGTCACCGTCATGCTGACCGCCGACCCGGCCGACCCCGAAGGCTACGTGACACGCGTGGCGGAGGTGAGCACCGGACCGCAGCTGAAACGGATCGACGCCGCCCGGGAGGCACTGATGACAGAGGTGGGCGGGAAACGGGGTTCGAGTGTCGGGCAAGTGATCTCGGCCGGGCTCGTCACCGATCCGTCGTCCGACGACATCGGTGGAAGCGTGGACGTGCTCGTCGTCGCCGACGCGACGAACCCGGCGCTCCTGGGCGGGTCGGGGGACGGTTCGGAGATCGACACCACCGGGGAGCGGATCACGGCGCTGATCACCATGACGCGCACCGACGGCGGCTGGAAGATCGCCGAGGCGAGGCGTCCATGACCACCGCTCACGACCGGGTCCTGCTACCGGCACGGCCGACCCGAACCCAACGCATCCGCATGCGGCTTCTCATCGCCGCATCGGCGGTATCCCTGGTGGTCGCGGCGATCGCGGGCGCCGCGACCCTGCGCCCCGATCCCGACCCGACCGAGGCGCAACGCAGCGAGATCCTCAGCGCGGCTGCGGCTGCCGTGAGTGCGCTTCTGACCTACTCGCCCGACGACCCCGCCGACCGGCGGCAGGCGACCGACGCGTTGCTGACCGACCCGCTACGCCTGGAGTACCGGAACCGCGGTACCGACGTCGTGGTTCCCGGCGTCCGTGCATCAGCGTTGTCGGTGACCGGCGAGGTCGTCGGTGCCGGACTGCAGGAGGGCGACTCGGAACGCGCCCGGGTGCTCGTCTTCGCCGACCAGCGGGTGACAGCCGGGTCCGGTTCACCGGCACCGGGTGCCGCGAGTCGTCCACCGGCCGAGACGACCTCTATCGCCCGGTGGGCACTTATGCGTAAGGTCGACGGGAATTGGCTGCTGTCCGACCTGCAACCGGTCGGCGACGTGACCCGTTGAGACACGAGATGCCCGGCCCCGGGCGGTCCGCGTGACCGCCGGCGCAGACGGGTGCTCGCGGGGTGGGATGACGAAAAGGGGACCAGAGATGAGTGCATCGAGCGCGGGTGTGGTGATCGTCGGAGCCGGACTCGGCGGAATCCGGGTCGCGGAGAACCTGCGGAACAACGGCTTCACCGATCCGATCACCCTCGTCGGAGCCGAAGCGCATCCACCGTACGACCGTCCGCCGCTGTCGAAGTCGGTGCTGCTGGGCAAGGACGACCGCGTCGATCTCAAACCCGCGGAGTTCTACGAGGACTCCGACATCACGCTGCGACTCGGTGAAGCGGTGACCGCGGTGTCACCGACGGACCGGACGATCACACTGGCCTCCGGCGCCACCGTCGCCTACGACACTCTCGTACTGGCGACCGGGCTCGATCCGCGGCCGTTTCCCGGTCTCGCAGAGAACGTCCGTGGCGCGCACGTGCTCCGCACCTACGACGACGCGGTGGCGCTGCGTCGCGAGATCGATTCCGCGAGCACCGCAGTCGTCATCGGCGCCGGCTTCATCGGATGCGAGGTGGCGGCCGGCCTCGCGGCCCGCGGACTGGCGGTCAGCCTCGTCGAACCGGCTCCGACGCCGCTCGCCGTGGCGCTGGGGGAGCGGATCGGCGCCCTGGTGTCGCGGTTGCACGTGGCCAACGGCATCGATCTGCGGACCGGGGTCGGGGTCGCGAAGATCGACGTGTCCGACGGGCGGGTCAGCGCGGTCGAACTCACCGACGGCACCACCCTGCCCGCCGACATCGTCGTCGTCGGTATCGGTTCGACCCCGGTGACCGGGTACCTGGACGGGTCGGGTATCGAGTTCGCCGCACGCGAGGTGGGGGGCGGAATCGCCTGTGATGCAACCGGACACACCAGCGCTGAGAGCGTCTACGCCCTCGGTGACGTGGCGAACTGGCTCGACGAGGACGGGCGGCCGAAACGCGTCGAGCACTGGAACCACACGGTCGAGCAGGCCTCGGTCGTCGCGCACCAGATCACCGGTGGCGACGCGGTCACCGCGTCGGTCGCCTATTTCTGGAGCGACCAGTTCGACGTCAAGATCCAGGTACTCGGCTCCCCGCGCGCCGATGACGAGGTCCACGTCGTCGACGACGACGGGAAGAAGTTCGTTGCCTACTACAGCCGGGACGGCGTGCTCACCGGGGTGGTGGGCGCCGGCAAGGTGGGTGCCGTGATGAAGACCCGGCCGAAGCTGCAGACCCCCACTCCCGTGGCGGATCTGCTGTAGTGACGCAGTGACGGATACGCCCACCGCTACGCGGGTGCGCGACGCCGCGGCCGAGGTGGCCGACCCGCAGCTCGCGCTCGGCCAGGCTGCGTTCTTCCAGGCCCGACCGGGGGGATACGGGGAGGGTGACGAATTCCTCGGAATCCGTGTACCGGTACAACGGAAGCTCGCGAAGGGGTTCCGCGGCATCGCGTCGGATCAGGTCGTCGACTTGCTCGACTCACCGATCCACGAGCATCGCCTGATCGCATTGTTCCTCCTGCGTGAGGAGTTCGAACGCGAGCTACGCCGCGGCGGCGACGGCAAGGGTTGGGTCGACCTCTACCTCGACGCCGTGCGCCGCGGCCGGGTGAACAACTGGGATCTCGTCGACTCGTCCGCCGATCCCGTCCTCGGCGAATACTGCTGGCGCAGCGGCGAACTCGATCTCGTCCTGCAACACGCGCGGGACGACGATCTGTGGCGGCGCCGGGTGGGGGTGATCGCGACCTTCGCCTTCATCAAGCACGGCGACCCGGCGGCACTGCTCGCGGTGGCGCCGCTCGTCCGCGACGACCGACGGGGTCTCATCCAGAAGGCATTCGGCTGGATGCTGCGGGAGGTCGGCAAACGAGTCGACGAGAGCGTCCTGCTCGGCTACCTGGACGACAACGCTGCCCGGATGGGCCGCACCGCACTGTCATACGCGCTCGAACACCGGACCCCGGAGGAGCGTGCCCACTACCGCGCCCTCCGGGATCTGTGACGACAGGGTCAGCCCTCGCGTGCGACCTTCGCAGCGGCCCAGATCATCGGGAACTGGAACGGCAACCGGGCCAGCGCGACGATCTTGTAGGGCAGCGGCCGGTCCCACCACAGCCGGACCATGTTGATGTTGGCGGGGTAGACGGCGAGGAACAGCAGCACCGACGCCGCGCCGGCGGCGCGTCGGGTCTTCGGAGCGAGAAGTGCCGCGCCCAAACCGATCTCGGCAACACCGGAAGCGTAGGTCAGCGTGCGGGGGTCGCCGGGGATCTCCTCCGGGATGATCTCGTCGAACGGTTTGGGTGCCACGAAGTGGAGCACTCCGATGCTGATGAGCATCGCGGCGAGGCCACGGGCGAGCTGGACGGGGTCGAGCCGGGAACCGCGGATGGTGCTCACGTCGTCGTTCTCCTTCGATGGACCGGTGACTGCACGAACTCGAACCACTCTCTCAGAATTCGACCTTCAGCGTGTCCGATGTCGGATGCGCCTGACAGCCGAGGATGTACCCGTCCTCGATGTCCTCGGGGTCGAGCGCGCCGGCGTTGTCCATGTCGACGCTGCCCTCGGTGAGAGTGCAGGCGCACGAACCGCACTCACCCTCCTGGCAGGAATACGGGGCATCGAGTCCGGCGGCGAGCATGATGTCGACGAGAGTTCGTGAGCGAGGCCAGGTCAGGGTGTGGGTCTCACCGTCGAGCTCCACCTCGACGGTGGCGGCACCCGCCTGCTCCTCCTCACTCACCTCGCCGAGTTCGACGTCGGCGAACGGGTCGCCGGACAGCGAGTTGTAGACCTCGGTGTGGACGTTGTGGTGCGGGAAGTTCGCGTCCGACAGACCCTTGTGGACGGCATCCATGAACGGGCCCGGTCCGCACATGTAGGCGACGTGCGACGTCGCGTAGGGCGCGAAAGCCGTTGCCAGAGCGGCCGCACTCGGCAGACCCTGGAGTGATTCGAGCCAGTGGACGAGGGTGAGCCGATTTGGGTGGGCGGCCAGGAGTTCTCGGAGTTCGGCGGCGAAGATCACGTCGGCGACGTCCCGGTTGGCATAGAAGAAGACGATCGGTGCGTCGCCCTTCTCGAGGGCCGCCTTGAGGATCGACATCACCGGCGTGACACCGCTGCCGGCCGCGATGAGCAGCAATGGGGTGTCATAGGACTTCGGGGTGAACACGCCCGATGGCGGCAGCACCTCGACCTGGGTGCCGGGGGAGAGGTTGTCGCACACCCAGTTGGATCCGTAGCCGTCGGCGGTGCGCTTCACGGTCACCTTGGGCTGCGGGTCGGTGAACGGCGACGACGCGAGGGAGTAGCAGCGCGCGACCGAACCAGTCTGCTCGCTCGGAATCCGTAGCGTGAGGAACTGCCCCGGTTTGTAATCGGTGAACGGCTTCGGCGAGGCCTCGGGTAGTTCGAAGGCGATGGACTTGGCCTCGGCCGTCTCGTCGATCACCTCGGACACCGTGAGGATCACGCTGCGTGAACCGTGAGGGGTCAGGTCAGACATGTGCGCAGTCTCCGCCGTCGAGGACCGGCACCCCGGCCCAAATTAGAACACGTTCTACTTCAGCCTAGCGCAACGACCGGTGTTCCCACGAGGGGCTTGCGGTCGATCACTTGCGGCCGTTGCCAGCGTAGTCACGCCAGGGCGGCCACGCCGTCGGCCACGGTGCGCGCGCCGGACTCGATGAGCGTCTCCAGGTCGGCATCGGGGTCGTCGAGCCATTTCTCGTACGCGGCGAGGGCGGCACCGAGGCACAGCCAGCCGATGGTCTGCGGCAGGTGATCGCGGACATCGACGCCCAGCCGGGTCGCGCAGAACTCGGCGATGACCTGACGCCAGTCGGCATAGACGATCATCGAATGTGCCTGCAGCGCAGGCACCCCGAGGAGGAGGGACATACGTCGGCGATGGTTGTCGAGTTCCTCGGCGGGCACCCGGTTGAACGAGACGAGGGCGTCGACGAGGGCCTGCGCCATCGGCGTCTCGGGCGGGATGCCGGCGAGGAGAGTGCGTAGTTCGAGGAGATGGTCGTCGAACTCGCCCCAGGGGATCTCGTTCTTCGACGAGTAATACCGGAACAGTGTGCGCCGGGCTATCCCGGCCGCCTCGGCGATGTCGTCGACGCTGGTGTCCTCGAAGCCCTGGGTGGTGAAGAGGCGGATCGCGAGTGCGCTGATCTGCGCACGCGACGTGATGGGGCGCCGGCCCGGCGGGGTACGTGCGGGCTCGTCACCGCGCATCTTCGTGGTCATCGGGACCTCAGCCTATGGGACCGGTGTCGTCCGGATCGACAGAACCGTCCACCTGGCCATTCGGGCAGTTCGCTCGCGAACGCTGGATTTCTGCACCGAGTGCCACTAGAGTCTGTCGTGATCCACATCACTAACCCACCAACCAGGAGGTATGGATCATGGCAGATCAGTCCGCTGCGACCAGTCACAGCTCGAACGACACCGAACTCCTCGCCGAGTCACTCGTCGAAGAGGTCTCGATCGACGGGATGTGCGGGGTCTACTGATGTCAGCCCCGACATCGAATCCGATCTCCGGCGACCGTTCCGCGGTCGCCGGGGTCCGGTTCGACACCCCAGCCGAGGCGCCCGGTTTCGACACGCTCGAGCCGTGGCGGCTCAATCCGAAGGTCGCTCTGCGGCCGGAACCGTTCGGCGCGCTGCTGTACCACTTCGGTACGCGCAAGCTGTCGTTCCTCAAGAACCTCACCGTCGTCGGCATCGTGCAATCACTCGCCGACCACGACTCGGCGGAGGCCGCCCTCCTCGCCGCCGGGATCTCGCCCGCCCAACGTCCCCTGTACCTGCAGGCGCTCACCGCCCTCGCCGACAGCGGCATGATCGTGCCCCGCTCCTGAGCGATCAGGCCCGACGTCCCGGCCCGGACGTCCCAGTCCCGAACCGACAGCCCCGAATGCAAGGACCTCAACGATGACGACCATCGAGATGCCGCCCACAGCAACCGAATTCGCGAGTGCACTCCGGGCGCCCGCACCGACCGCCGGCGAGGTGCCGAAGGTCGGCCGGCTCGTCGACCAGTTCGAGAAGGGTCTCGACGCGCCCATCTGCCTCACCTGGGAACTGACCTATGCGTGCAACCTCGCGTGCGTGCACTGCCTGTCGTCGTCGGGCAAACGCGATCCCCGCGAGCTGTCCACCGAACAGTGCAAGGCGATCATCGACGAGTTGCAGCGGATGCAGGTCTTCTACGTCAACATCGGCGGCGGCGAACCGACCGTTCGCCCGGACTTCTGGGAGCTCGTCGACTACGCCACCAGCCATCAGGTGGGGGTGAAGTTCTCCACCAACGGCCTGCGCATCGACAAGAAGGTGGCCGCGAGACTCGCGGCGTCGGATTATGTCGACGTCCAGATCTCGCTGGACGGGGCGACCGCGGAGGTCAACGACGCGGTCCGCGGTCCGGGTTCGTTCGACATGGCCGTCCGTGCGCTGGAGAACCTGGCAGAGGCGGGTTTCGCCGACGCCAAGATCAGCGTCGTCATGACGCGACAGAACGTCGCGCAACTCGACGAGTTCAAGGCGCTCGCCGACCGCTACAACGCCACGCTGCGCATCACCCGGTTGCGTCCCTCCGGCCGGGGCGCCGACGTGTGGGATGACCTGCATCCGTTGCCGCACCAGCAGCGCGAACTCTACGACTGGCTTGTCGCACACGGTGATCGAGTGCTGACGGGTGACTCGTTCTTCCATCTGTCGGCGTTCGGTTCCGATTCCGGCGGCGGCCTCCCCGGCCTCAATCTGTGTGGTGCGGGACGCGTGGTCTGCCTCATCGACCCGGTCGGTGACGTGTACGCGTGCCCGTTCGCGATCCACGAGAACTTCCTCGCCGGGAACATCCTGTCCGACGGCGGTTTCCAGGAGATCTGGCAGCGGTCGGACCTGTTCACCGAATTGCGCGAACCGCAGAACGCCGGCGCCTGCACGAAGTGTGCGCATTTCGACGCCTGCCGCGGCGGGTGCATGGCCGCGAAGTTCTTCACCGGCCTCCCGCTCGCCGGCCCGGACCCGGAGTGCGTGCAGGGTTACGGTGAGGAACTCCTCGCCGGCGACCGCACGAAACCGACCGCCAACAAGGACCATTCACGCGGCACGCCGCTGACCCTGATGACCCGGCGGCCCGACGGCGACCTGACCCCGGTGGCCTCGCGTCCCACCAAGTCCTGTGACGAGAACCCGCTCGCCGGGTTCACCCCCGCCGCGCGGTAGATCGCCCGCGGTACACCACGGGGCGCGCCGTCGTCGGAACCGGCGCCCCGTCTCCATGAGAGCCAACCGGTCTCCATGGATGGATCAATGAGTAGGAAGAACATGTCTGCCAACCCCTGGGCCCGAAATCCCTGGTTCGAGACCGTCACCGAGGCGCAGCGCCGGGCCAAGAAGCGGCTGCCCAAATCGGTGTACTCGTCGCTGGTCGCCGGTACGCAGGCCGGTGTCACCGTCGACGACAACGTCCGCGCGTTCTCCGAACTGGGCTGGGCGCCGCACGTCGTCGGTGTGCAGTCCGACCGCGAGATGACGACAACGGTGATGGGGCAAGAGATCTCGTTCCCGGTGATGATCTCGCCGACCGGCGTGCAGGCCGTCGACCCGGAGGGTGAAGTCGCCGTCGCCCGCGCCGCCGCGGCCCGCGGAACGGCGATGGGGCTGTCGAGCTTCGCCTCGCACGCGGTCGAGGAGGTCACCGCGGTCAATGACAAGGTGTTCTTCCAGATCTACTGGCTGGGCAGCCGCGAGGAGATCCTCGCGCGAGCCGAGCGCGCGAAGGCGGCCGGCGCGAAGGGGCTGATCGTCACGACCGACTGGGTCTTCAACGTCGGACGCGACTGGGGCAGCCCCGAGATCCCCGAGAAGGTCGACCTCAAGGCGCTTCTCCGTCTGGGGCCGGAGATCGCGGTCAAGCCGAGGTACGCACTCGATTGGGTCAAGGGCGGGAAGATCAACATCCCCGACCTGACCGCGCCGAACCTCACACCGCAGGGGGTGCCCGGGCCGACGTTCTTCGGGGCCTACGGGTCCTGGATGAACACGCCGCCGCCCACCTGGGAGGACCTGAAGTGGTTGCGCGAGCAGTGGGATGGCCCCTTCATGGTCAAGGGCATCACCCGTCTCGACGACGCGAAGCGGGCAGTGGACATCGGCGCGACGGCACTGTCGGTGTCCAACCACGGGGGCAACAATCTCGACGGCACGCCGGCGACGATCCGCCTCCTTCCCGACATCGCGGCCGCGGTGGGCAACGACATCGAGGTCCTGCTCGACGGTGGTATCCGACGCGGCAGCGATGTGGCCAAAGCGCTGGCGCTCGGGGCCCGCGCGGTCATGATCGGCCGTGCCTACCTCTGGGGTCTAGCCGCCAACGGCCAGGCCGGTGTCGAGAACGTGCTGGACCTCATGCGCATGGGACTCGACGGCGTGCTGATGGGTCTCGGCCACAAGAGCGTGCACGAGCTCTCGGCCGCCGACCTCGTCGTACCCGACGGCTTCACCCGCGCGTTCGGGCACGCCTGAACCGTTCGTCGGGCCCCGGCGAACACTGGGGAGCAGAACTAGAACGTGTTACAGTTCTGCCATGGGACAGTTCGACGGCAAGGTCGTCTACATCACCGGCATCGCCCGAGGTCAAGGTCGCAATCATGCGATCCGGTTCGCCCGTGAGGGGGCCGCGATCGTCGGCCTCGACATCGCGGGTCCGATCATCGACCACGCGACCTACCCCGCGGCCACGGCCGACGACCTCGCCGAGACGATTCGTCTCGTCGAGGGCGTCGGCGGCAAGATCCTTGCACGGCAGGGAGATACGCGCGATCTTGCTTTCCAGCAGCAGCTCGTGGCCGACGCCGTCGAGCAGTTCGGTCGGCTCGACCACGTCGTCGCCAACGCCGGGGTGCTGACCTGGGGCAAGGTCTGGGAGCTCAGCGAAGAGCAGTTCACCGACGTCGTCGACATCAACCTCGTCGGCGCGTGGAAGACGCTGAAGGCCACCATTCCGGCGATGCTCGAGGCGGGCAACGGGGGCTCGATCACCGTCATCAGTTCCGTCGCGGGGCTGAAGGCGATGCCGCTGCAGGCGTCGTACTCGGCGTCGAAGTACGGACTCGTCGGACTGACCCAGACGACCGCGAAAGAGCTCGGTCACCATCGCATCCGGGTGAACAGCGTGCACCCGTACGCGGTCGACACCCCGATGGGTGTGGCTGACACCGAGGCCCACCGGATCTTCGGAATCCCCTGGGTCAACCCGCATTTCACGTCGATCCTCGACTACCATCCGGTCGCCGCGCTCGACGAGATCTCCGACGCCGTCCTCTACCTCGCGTCCGACAGTGCCAAGGGGATCACCGCGGCCGAGTTCCAGATCGACATGGGGCATTCGAAGGTCTGACGCCGCGCGGCCGCGGAAGAACCCTTGCGTTCGAGGGCGAGTGGCCGATTCATCTGCTCCCTGAGGTGCGAGCGAAGCGAGCCACGAAGGGCGACGTGAGTTGTCGCCCTTCGTGGCTCGTCGACCTCGACGCGCTCCTTCGTCGCTTGCTCGGCCCGGCGGCTTTCGCTCCTGGAACCTCGGGGAGCAATGGGCGGGTCGCCACCGCTTCTCCCGCACGGAGAAGCGGTGGCGGGACCCTCAGTCGGCCCAGAGCGTCGACGGATCGGTCGCCTCGGTGGTCGGGCCCGTGGGGGTCTCCGGCTTGGTGCGCGAGAAGCGCGGTGCCACCTGGGCCTGGGTCACGCCGTCGATGTCGACGAGGTTGGCGCGGGCGGCCATGTGGGCGTCGGCAGGTGCCTCGGCGAAGGTGAGGACCGGCGAGGTGCAGGCGTCGGTGCCCTCGAAGACCGCGGCCCATTCGTCGCGGGTGCGCGACTTGAAGGTCTCGGTGAAGATCTCCTTCAGCTTCCCCCACTGGGCGATGTCGTTCTGGTCCGGCAGGTCGGCGTCGGTGAGTTCGAGGCCCTTGAGCAGCTCGGCGTAGAACTGCGGTTCGATCGCGCCGACCGCCATGTACTTGCCGTCCGAGGTCTCGTAGACCTCGTAGTACGGAGCGCCGGTGTCGAGCATGTTCACACCCCGGGTGTCGCTCCACAGTCCGGTGCCGCGGAACGCCCACATCATCTGTCCGAGAACGGAAGCGCCGTCGACCATGGCCGCGTCGACGACCTGCCCCCGGCCGGACACCCCGCGCTCGAGCAGTGCCGCGAGCACACCGACGACGAGGAACATCGAACCGCCGCCGAAGTCACCGGCCAGGTTGAGCGGGGGCACGGGACGATCGTCCTTGCGTCCGATGGCGTGCAGCATGCCCGTGAGCGAGATGTAGTTGATGTCGTGGCCGGCGAGGTTGGCACGGGGTCCGTCCTGTCCCCAGCCGGTCATGCGCCCGTAGACGAGGCCGGGATTGACCTTCTCGAGGTCGTCGGGTCCGAGTCCGAGCCGTTCCATCACGCCGGGACGGAAACCCTCGAGGATCACATCGGCCTTGGCGACGAGGCCGAGAATGGTCTCCCGGTCGTTGTCGTCCTTGAGGTTGGCCTCGACGACGCGTCGGCCGCGGAGCAGAGCATCGGCATTGCGGCCGGGCTTGGGCAGCGACCCCGGGCGCTGAACGCGCACGACGTCGGCGCCGAGATCGGCCAGCAGCATGGCGGCATGCGGACCGGGGCCGATACCGGCGAACTCGATGACCCGGATCGAACTCAGAGGGCCGGGCTTGCCGCTGTCGTGTGGTGTGGCACTGCTCATGGGTGTCGTCCTCCCGATCGTTGTTCGCGCACTGTGTCAGGTGTCACTGGATGCTCTCAGCATTCCACAACCGATCGAACGCTCGTCAGAGTGGTGGTTCGCGACATCTGGACGCGTTTTTCGCTCCGTTTTTCGGGCGAGACCGACACACTCGCAGGCACCATCGCTAGCATTGGTCGAATGACGGTGCCATCGGCGTTGGGGCAGTGCAACTGGCCAGACCTCGATGGGCAGGTGATCACCCTGCTGGTGCCCCTCGGTTCGGTCGAGCAGCACGGGCCCCACCTCCCGCTCGACACCGACACGCGTATCGCGTCGGCGATCGCCGAGCGCGTCTGCGGGCGATCGAAGGCCTCCGGACTCCTGTGCGCACCGGATCTGAACTACGGCGCCAGCGGCGAACACGAGGGCTTCGCCGGGACCATCTCGATCGGACACGAGGCGTTGCGCGGCCTCCTCGTCGAGTACGGCCGCAGTGCGTGCCGATGGGCGGCGCGCGTGGTGTTCGTCAACGGACATGGCGGGAACACCCGGACGCTGATCGAGGCGGTGACCCGACTCCGCTACGAGGGCCGGGACGTCGCCTGGTTCCCGTGCGCTTTCGAAGGCGCCGACGCCCACGCGGGATTCACCGAAACATCTGTGCTGCTGCATGTTTCGCCGTCCGTCGTGGATCCCGACCGTGCCGTGGCGGGCAACCGGGAGCCGGTGGGGGCGCTGATGGGGGCGATGCGGTCGGGCGGTGTCGCCGCCGTGAGTCCCAACGGTGTCCTCGGCGACCCGGAGGGCGCGAGCGCCGAGACGGGGGCGGGTCTGGTCGACGGGGTGACCGACCGCCTGTGGGCCGCCCTGGAGTCGTGGCAGATCGACGATCTGGGGCGCCTGGGATGACGGCCCTCGACGACTCGGCCCCACGACGCTGGGCCGGGAACCAGGACGCGGACGACGCCTCCGCCCGGGACGACTCGGAGTCCGTCGAACCCGGAGCGCACTCGGACGCCGACGCGCCTCCGGGGCCGCGCACCGATCTGCCCGACGGCTTCCAGGTGCAGATCGACCTGCGCTGTGCCAAGGCGGGCGACTTCCGGTATCTGGTCGGCGGTTCGCCGACGCGGCTGCTGCGCATGTCCGACACCGCACTCGGGATGACCTCCGAGGACGGTCGGATCGAGGTGTGCGACAACGTGACCCGACGACTGGCGCGCGCACTGCTGGACGCGGGGATCGCCAATCCCCGGCCCATGTTCGGGCCGCAGCCGCAGGACGTGACCGTGGTCGTCCCGGTCCGGGACAACCAGGTTGGCATCGATCGCCTGCTCGATGCCCTCGACGGGCTGACGGTCATCGTCGTGGACGACGGCTCCGCGACCCCGATCGTGGCGGACCGGCCCACGGCGCGGGTCCTGCGCTTCGACGACAACCGTGGTCCGTCCGCGGCGCGCAACGCGGGGGCGGAGGCCGCGACGACCGACTTCGTCGCATTCCTCGACTCCGACGTCGTGCCCGACCCGGATTGGCTCACCATCCTGCTGACGCACTTCTCCGACCCCACGGTCGGGCTCGTCGCGCCGCGCATCGTCGGATTGCAGTCCGACGCGGCGGTGGCCTCATCGCTGGCCGAGCGGTACGAGAACGGGTGGTCCTCCCTGGACATGGGACCCGAGGAGTCCGCGGTGGCGCCCTCGACCCGGACCCCGTATGTGCCCAGCGCCGCGATGGTGGTGCGGCGCAGCGCTTTCTGCGGTTTCGACGAGTCGTTGCGGGTGGCCGAGGACGTCGACGCGTGCTGGCGGATGCACGCGGAGGGGTGGCGGATCCGTTACGACCCGGTGGCTCGTGTGGCCCATGAGCACCGCGCCGACCTGCGCTCGGTGCTCTCGCGTCGCTGTTTCTACGGCACCGGCGCCGCGCACCTGGCCTCCCGGCACGGTGACCGGGCGGCGCCGATGAAGATGTCGGTTCCGATGGCCGCCGCGGTGGTCGCGTTGCTGTCGCGGACGCGGTTCGGTGCCGCCCTGGCGATGATCATCCTCACCCATCTGGCGGTTCGGATGCGGCGCCGACTGGGCGACCTGCCGTCGGCCCCGCTGGTGTCGGCGCAGATGACCGGACGAGCGGCCGCGTTCGGACTGCTACAGGCGGCGGACGCCATCTGCCGTCACTACTGGCCGGTGGCGGTGTTGCTCGCCCTCGTATCCAAGCGTTTCCGCACCCTCGCCGTGCAGGTGGCGATCGTCGAGGGGGTGGTGTCCTGGGTCCGGGATCTGCTCGCCGATCCGACCAGTCCGCCCACGCTCGGTCCGCTGCGCTACATCCTCATGCACCGGCTCGACGACCTGGCCTACGGTGCGGGCCTGTGGCAGGGGGTCATCACCCATCGAGACCCGGAAGCGTTGCGCCCGGTCATCTCTCGATGACGACGACCTACCGGTCGCTCACCGCCGACGTCGTCATCGTCGGCGGCGGCAGCGCCGGATGCGTGCTCGCCGAGCGGCTCTCGCGGAACCCCGACCGTGCGGTCGTGCTGCTCGAACGCGGGCCGGAAGGCCTGCCGACCCCGGCGGACCTCCAGCTGTCTAGGCTACCGATCGACGACGCCGCGCCGCACGCGGTCCGCCACGACACGAACCTCGGGGTCTCGGCGGCCCGCGGGTCGGCTCTCGGCGGTTCGTCGGCGGTGAACGGCGGGTACTTCCTCAGGTGGCATCGCGACGACTTCGGAACGTGGCCGGCCGGGTGGGGGCTCGACGCCATCGCCGATGCGTACGACGAACTGGACGCGCCCGGCGGCACCATGGGTGTCGAACCCGTCGCCGACGACGAACTCGGAGACGCCGGAACCGCTTTCGAGCGCTACTGGACGGCGCGGGTGCCGGTCCGTCCGCTCGCGCTGCGGTGGCCGGTGGTCGGGCTCAACCGGGTGCCGATCAATCGGAGCGGGCTCGCGCGCCGCTCGGCGGCCGACGCGTACCTCGTCCCGGCGCTGTCGCGACCCAACCTCCGGGTCGTGACCGGTTGCACGGTGGACCGTGTGGCGTCGGCCGGGGGTACGACGGTGACGGGCGTGCACGCGGGCTCGCTCACGGTCGGCGCGGGCGAGGTGATCCTCGCCGCGGGCACCCTCGGCACCGCGGGGATCCTGTTGCGTTCGGAGTTGCCCGCACTCGACATCGGGGGTCGTGCGGATGCCCGTTCGCTGGGTGCCGGGGAGCATCGAGGCCTGGCGGTGTCGTACGCCAGGCGGGCACCGGCGGGGCCGGGCATGGTGTTGCCGACGGTGGTGCACACCGACAGCGGTCTCGAAATACGCTGTTATCGAGATGATTTCGCCTCGTACATACGCGGCCTGCGCGCCTGGGGTCCGATCGTCGAGGTGACCGCGATGAGGCATTCGGCGGTACGGATCGTCGCCGACGGCGCCGCTGTACGGCTGGCGTTCGACGAGCCCGACCCGGCCACCGCCGTCGCGCTGCGGACGGCGGCCGCGGAGGTCGTGGTGATGCTGCGCGCGCCCGAGTTCGCCGACGTCGTCGTTCCGGGGAGCGTGCGGATCGCCGATCGGGCGGGGTTCTCCCAGCACGCGTGGGGGACGATGCCGATGGGCGTCCGGACCGATTGGCTCGGCGGGGTGCACGGGGTTCGCGGACTCCGGATCGTCGACGGGTCCATTCTGCCCACCAGCGGGCGCAGTGGCCCGCACGCGACGATCATGATGATGGCGTGCCGGATCGGTGATGTACTCGCGCAACGGTGAGGCGGTCGAGTCCGAACACCTCGCGGTTGTGGCCGGGTCTCTCTAGGGTGAGAGGCATGTCTGAGCCCACGCTGTCCGATCCGGCCATCCGCGACTTCCTCACCAGCGGCACGAAGACCGGGCACCTCGG
The DNA here is from genome assembly GCF_001456905.1 of Gordonia sp. SGD-V-85. Lineage (NCBI taxonomy): Bacteria > Bacillati > Actinomycetota > Actinomycetes > Mycobacteriales > Gordoniaceae > Gordonia > Gordonia sp. SGD-V-85. The sequence continues at coordinate 53,166 of NZ_LNQO01000012.1, read as the reverse complement.
ATACACCGCCGCCGACGGTCGACCGCTCGTCGTCCCGGTGTGGTTCGTCCTCGACGGCGACCGGATCGCGTTCAACACCGGGGCCACGACTGCCAAAGGCCGTGCGCTGTTGCGTGATCCACGTGTCGTGATGGCGGTCGACCTGCCCGCACCGCCGTTCGGTTTCGTGCAGGTGCAAGGCATCGCGCGGGTCACCGACGACCTCGACGAGGTGCGTCGCATCGCGACGATGTGCGGGGCGCGCTACATGGGTGCCGAGCGGGCCGAAGAGTTCGGAGCCCGAAACGGGGTCCCCGGCGAGCTGGGGATCTGGATCGAGCCGAGCAAGGTCATCGCGAGCCTTGATGTCACCGCATGACCGCACACATGCATTCCTGACGCCGACGCTGCCCAAGCAGTGCTGGGGGTTCATGATCGGGTCGGCGCTGTTCGCGCTGGGGTCGGCCCCCGGGCTGGCCCACTTGATGGGCGCCGGGTTCGCCAACAGCTGCTACTTTGTCGGCGCCTGGTTCTTCACCGCAGCCGGATTCATCCAGCTGATCCGCAGCGGTACCGTGGCCGAACTGCGGTCGTCGGCGCCCGGTTCGGTCATCCGTGCCGAATGGCTCACAGCAGCCACGCAATCGGTGGGTACGATCCTGTTCAACGTGTCGACCACGGGAGCTCTGGTCGCGCATACGATCTGGGGCGACCGGCACCTGGTCTGGACCCCGGACGCGGGCGGGTCCATCGCCTTCCTCATCAGTGGCGCGGTCGCCTTCGCCGGCTACACCCGCGCCACCGGACGCCGGTGGGATCTCCGCGATCGGGACTGGTGGTCGGTGCTGATCAACTGGATCGGGTGTGTCGCATTCGGGGTGTCGGCCGTCGGAGCATTCGTGACCAGGGGTGGCGTCACCGCCGACGCGGTGGCCGCGACGGTCGGTACGTTCGTGGGAGCGATCTGCTTCTTCCTCGCCTCATTGGTCGTTCTGCCGAAGCGGCACAACGGGTCCGGCTGAGGGCTCGACGGATTCCCGGCCGGGCTGCGGCGCGTCGGCGTCCGCGCGCTCGTCGACGGCGCTCTGGTGGGCCGAGAGTTCCCGGTCCAGCGCCGTGTCGAGGGCGCGGTCGAGTGCGGCGTGGGCGTTCTCGGTTCCGACGCGGCGCATCATCCCCAGGAGGTTCACCGCCCAGGCGACGTCGTCGTCGTTCTCCGGCAGCCAGCCCGGGCCCTTGCGTCGGTCCACCTCGTCATGCGCGGCAGCGAGCAGGATCTCGGCGGCCTCGTTGATCTTTGCGGTGAACCGTTCGTGGACATCTGCCAGCGCGGTGATCTGCACGCCCCGTCGCACGAGTTTCGCCAGGTTTCCGATGATGCGCGGGTCGATGGCCTCGTACACCCCATCGCGCGGGGTCTCCGAGATCACACCGGCTCGCACGAGAGCCGCGACCTGGGCATCGTCCAGCGGACCGAATCGCTCGTCGAGCTCGTCGCGGGTGATCTCCGGGCGTGACGTGCTCGACCAATGCTCGTCGAGGATCTCGTTGAGCTCCAACGCATCCCCGATGCGAGCGCCGGGATTCGTCATGAAGGTGGCGATGTGCTTGAGGGTGAACCCGCTCCCGAGCAGTTTGTTGATGGCCCGGAGGTTACGCAGGTGCTTCTCGGTGTAGATCGCGACGCGTCCGCGCCGCAGCGGCTGGGGGAGCAGCCCGCGTTCCTGATAGCCGCGGATGTTCCGGGTCGTGGTTCCGGACACGCGCGCCAGGTCGTCGATCCGGTACTCGGTCATCCCCTCACTGTAACGCTGCGGTGGCCGGAGTCCGAGCGTCCCGGTGAACGAGGATCCGGTAGTCGCGCAGTTCGACGCGGCGCAGCTGATTGACGTACTGGGTCGCGAAGCCGGGGTACATCGTCGCGTTGAACCCGTCGTCGGTCAGGTACCAGCTCTGGCATCCGGAGTTCCAGGTGGTCGAGGTCAGTCGACACTGGATGTCCTGGTTGTATCGCTCCTGCGCCTCGGCGCGCACGTCGAGAGCCTTCCAGTCGTTCTCGAGCAGCTGGGTGACCGCTTCGGTGATGTAGTCGATCTGGGCCTCCATGTAGACCAGCGCGGAGCTGTGGCCCGGGCCGGAGTTGGGTCCGAACGTGAAGAACAGATTGGGATAGCCGGACACGGCGACGCTGCGGTACGCGAACGCGCCCCGGCCCCACTCGGACGCGAGGTCGCGGCCGTCGAGGCCGGTGATCGGGATCGGCGTCCCGGTCTTGGACACGTCGAACCCGGTCGCGAACACGATGCAATCGAACTGGTGCTCAACACCTTCGACGGTGCGGATGCCGCGTTCGGCGATGCGGGCGATCGGCCAGGTCACCAGTGTGCAGTTCGGTCGCTGGAGCGCGGGGTAGTAGTCACTGGTCATGAGCAGTCGTTTGCATCCCGCGGCGAAGTCGGGGGTGAGCTGCCGGCGCAGCCACGGGTCGTCGACCTGTGACCGCAGGTGCATTTTGCTGACCGCCTCGACGACGCGGGTCAGGGGAGTGTTCCAGACGACGCCCAGCGCCACCGTCTCGTGACCCCAGAACCAGAGTGAACGCGCCAGTCGCTGGGTGCCGGGCACCGCCCGATAGAGCCGCTTGGTCGTCGCACGGGTCCGCACGTTCGCGCGGGGCAGGACCCAGCCGGGCGTGCGCTGGAAGACCTTCACCGACGCGGCGGTCTCGACCAGCTCCGGCACGATCTGGACCGCGCTCGCCCCGGTGCCCACGACAGCGACCTTCTTGCCGGTGAAGTCGTAGTCGTGATCCCAACGTGCGCTGTGGATCTTGTGCCCCTCGTAGTCCTCGATGCCGGGGATGTCGGGGAAGGAGGCGTTCGCGAGCGGACCCGAGGCCAGGACGACGGCGCGCGCCCGTACCGGTTCGTGCCCTTCGTCGAAGGTGATGGTCCACAGACCGTCGTCGGCGTTGTACTCCATCCCGGTCACCGTGTGGCCGAACCGGATGTGCGGTCCGATCCCGGAGTCGTCGACCATCGACCGGATGTAGTCGAGGATCTCGGCACTGCGCGAGTAGGTGTGCGACCAGTCCGGGTTGGGCGCGAAGCTGTAGGAGTACAGGCGCGACGGGATGTCGCACGCGGCACCCGGATAGGTGTTGTCGCGCCACGTGCCGCCGACCCGGTCGTCGCGTTCGAAGATCGCGAGGTCGTCGATTCCGTGCTCCCGGAGACGGATCGCCGCGCCGATACCGGCGAATCCGGCTCCGATGATGGCCACCGAGGTGTGCATCACCGCCGCCTCAGGCCGTCGGCTCGTAGGTGAGTTCCTGCGACCACGTGGGTGTTCGGTGGACCAGCCCGAACGGGATGCGATCGGTGAGCTTCACCATCGAGTCGGCGAACAGGTGGTAGGGCACGTTGCCTCGATTGATCACCGCCGCACCGTGGTACGCGACCACCTGGAACATGGGCAGGCGCCGCACGTACTCACTTCGATCTCCCACCGCCCGGTAGCGCTTCATCGCGCTGTACAGCCGTTCCTCGTCGACCCCCATCGCGACGATGTTGTCGCGCATCTTGTTCAGGAGCGGTACATAACTGAGAGCTCCGATCAGGAAGGTCGGCTTGACCCACCCGCCGACGAAATCGATCGTCCGTTTGCGCAACCCCGCGTGTCCGAGGATCTCCATCACCTCGAAGTCGACTGCGAGGTGCCGCGATTCATCGGAGTTGATCCGTCTGAACACCTCCTGGGCCACCGGGTCCTTGACCTCGTCGGTGATGAACTTGATCAGCGCGCCGTCGAGCGCGACCTCGAGCATCGGGATCACGGTTCCCAGAAAGGACAGGGACATGTCGTCGGAGTGTCGGTCGAGCCAGTTGATCACCAGCTGCACGTTGACATTCGGTGACGGGATCTCGTCGCCGTCGAGCATGCCCCACCTGCGCATCAGTGCCAGTTCGGCATTGGCATGCTTCTGTTCCTCGGCGTGGAAGTGTTCGTAGATGCTCTTCAGCGTCGGGGTCGGCGCCTTCTTGGCCATGGCCGCGAAGCCCCGTGCGCCGACGTTCTCGATCCACATCAGGTCACTCATGAAGGGTTTGAGCTTGGCGTGGAGGTCGGGGTCGATGAGCTCGGCGCCCGGTGCGTCCCAATCGATGTCGATCAGGGCCCATTGACGGTCCTTGATCTTCTGCAGCATGTTGTCGAGGTCGATGGCCATGAGAGTGGTCCTTTCGTGTGGTCGGTGCGCTGAGGTCGCCGGGTCAGGACGACGGCAGGAGGCGGTTGAGGAGTCCGAGTCCGCGGACGTAGGACGCCGGGAAGTGTCGTTTGAGATGCCAGATCACGCGGGCGTCCAGTTGCGGCAGGACGTAGAGACGTCCCAGATCGTGGGCGTCGAGTGTCGATGCGGCCACGCCGGCCGGGGACACCCCGGTCCAGCGCATCAGCGTCCCGGCGAGATCCTGTGCGTCCGAGGTGATCCGACCGTCGCGGGCCACGTTGGTCTTGACGAACGTGGGGCACAGAACCGTGACACCGACGCCGGCGGAGGCCAGCTCGGCGGCGAGTGTCTCGCTCAGCGAGACCACGCCGGCCTTCGACACGTTGTAGGGCGCCATCACCGGCGCCGCGGCGAAACCTGCGGCCGACGCGACGTTGATGATCCCCCCGCGGCCCGCTTCGCGCAGCATCGGCGCGAAGAGTTCGCACCCGTGCACCACACCCCAGAGGTTGATCCCGAGCGTCCAGTCCCAGTCGTCGAACCCGATGTCGCCGACCGGGCGGCCCCCGATGCCGACCCCGGCGTTGTTGACGACGAGAGTCGGTGGACCGTCGAAGGTGTCGCGGGTGAACGCCGCGAGCGAGGTCATCGCGGCACGGTCGGCGACATCGCAGGTGAACGCATGGGCCACCCGCCCGGTCCGGGAGGTGACCAGCGACGCGGTCTCGTCGGCGCGTGTCTCGTCGATGTCCGCGCAGATCACCTCGCCGCCGCGTCGGCCGAGTTCGAGCGCGAATGCGCGACCGATCCCGCTGCCGGCACCGGTGACGAGGGCGCGGGCATTCTGCGACAACGGATTCCGGAGGAACCGGCGCCGGATTCCGTCGACCGCGGTGATCATGACGCGTCCGCCTCGGTGGGCGAAGCCGGGGCCGTCGCCGGAGACGGCCGGTTCGCCGCCTGGTCGCCCAGGAACTGCGCCACCCGCCGCAGTGCGGCGTCGGCCTCGGGGCCGAGTCGAGGGAGGGCCTGGAAGACGTGCATCAGGCCCGGCCAGATCTCCAGCCGGCTGTCACCGCCGTGCGCGCGGAGTTGCTCGTGCAGGTGGCGGGCGTCGGCGCTGAGCATCTCGGCGCCGCCCGCCTGGATGAGGAACGGTGGAAGGTGCCGTGCCGCAGCGAAATCAAACGCGACTCGCGGGTCGTCGGCGGCAACGTCGCGGGTGTAGAGCGCCACCAGGCGGGCGGCCGCCGCAGCCGTGATCGCCGGGTCGCGCCGGATGCGTTCCTGGGTGCGCGCCAGCTCGAAGGTGAGGTCGATGAGCGGGGAGAACAGGACGACCGCGGCGGGTTGGGCGGCGCCGCCGTCCGCGCGCCGGAGGGTCAGATCGCAGGCCAGATGACCGCCGGCGGAGTCGCCGGCGACCACGATGTCGGAAGGGAGGAAGCCCTGGCGGAGCAGCCAGTCGAAGCCGTCGGCGACGTCCTCGGCGGCGGTGGGGAATCGGTGCTCGGGCGCCAGACGGTAGTCGACGACGAACACCGGTATCCCGGTCGCGAAAGAGAGCCGCGCGGCCAGCGACCGATGTGTGCGAGCCGAGCAGATGCTGTACGCGCTGCCGTGGACGTAGTAGATCGCGCGGCGCCCCCGTCGGACATCCGGTCCGAGAACCCACTCGCCGCGAATGCCGTTCTCGCGGACCGGATACACGGTTGTTCCGGATGGCGTACGTCCGAGCGTGCGCATGATCGCGGCGATGAGACCGCGCGAGAGTCGGATGCCCAGCGGATTCAGTGGAATCGCGCCGGTGAACGTGCCGAGCCCCCACCTCGTCGCATGGGCGGTCACGGTGGCCCGTGCCGACGCGCGGGTCGGCAGCGGGGTCGGAGTCGTGCTGGTGTGCATCAACTCACACCATCAGCAACCGTACCATTTGTCAATGGCACAATGGATGCGTCAGGGGTGGGCGGTGGGTTCGGGAGCCGCACACACAGCAGACCGGGCCGCGCGAGATGCTCGCGCGGCCCGGTGGTTCACCGCCCGTCAGTTCCGGGTGCTGCCCCCGGGCACGGTGGACGCGGCTTCTGTGGTCGGCGTTCCCGCGGTCTCGGGCTCCGCCGACATCACTTCGATGTCAGCGGTCATGCGAGCGAGCGCCGCGGGTCCGTAGATCAGGCGGGTCGGCACGAACTTCATCCCGAGCCAGTAGAGGAGCATGCCCATGCCCGCGCCGATGAACCATGTGAAGCTGGCCTGATACACGGTGCCGAAGATGACGACACCGATCGGGAGGATCGACGCGATGGCGGTGGCGCCGACGGCAACCGGGTTCCAGCCGTTGCGGTACCAGTAGGCGCCCTCGGGCCTCATGGTGAAGAGCTCGTCCACCTCGATCTTCTGCTTCTTGACGAGGTAGAAATCGGCGATGAGGATGCCGAACAGCGGACCGATGACCGCGCCGAGGGTGTCCATCGTGTAGTGGATCGCGGTCGGATTGTTGAAGAGGTTCCACGGCGTGATGAGCACCGAGCCGACCGCCGCGATCATGCCGCCGGTTCGCCAGCTGATCTTGGTGGGCGCGACATTCGAGAAGTCGAACGCCGGCGAGACGAAGTTCGCGACGATGTTGATCCCGATCGTGGCGATGGCGAAGGTGAGCACGCCCAGCACCGCGGCGGTCGTGTTGTCGATGCGATCGACGATGTGCACCGGATCGGTGATGATGTTGCCGTCCTCGTCGGTGCCGATGACCGTGACCGCCGCGGAGACCGTGCACACCACGAGGAGTGAGAAGAAGAGGAAGTTGACCGGCAGGCCCCAGAAGTTGCCCTTCTTGACCTCGCCGAAAGTGCGCCCGTAACGCGAGAAGTCACCGAAGTTGAGCATCGGACCGGAGAAATAGGAGATCACGAGTGCGATCGCGCTGATCATCATCGTGAACGACGACCATCCCGAGAGTCCGTCGCCGACCGACAGGTCGAGACTGACGTTGTCCCAACCGGCCTCGACGACCAGGTAGGCCGCCAGCGCGATCATGACGACATACACTGCGGGACCGCAGAAGTCGATGAACTTCCGGATGGTCTCCATCCCGTTCCAGAACACGAACGCCTGCAGGATCCACATCAGGATGAAACCCGCCCAGCCGAGCGCGGACAATCCGAGGAAACCATGCTGTTCGACCTCGCCCCAGGGCTCGAGTCCGGGCCAGAACTTCAGCGCCAGGAGGCCGAAAGCGACTGAGGCGAGGTAGGTCTGGATGCCGTACCAGACGACCGCGATCACGCCGCGGATGATGGCCGGGATGTTGGCGCCCTTGACGCCGAAGGAGACCCGGGTCGTCACCGGGTAGGGAACGCCCGCCATCTGGGAGGGCTTCGCGACCAGGTTGCACAGGATGTTGACGGCCACGATGCCCACCACGAGCGCCACCAGCACCTGCCAGGCCGCGATGCCCAGCGCGAAGAGGCTGCCCGCGAACACGTATCCGCCGACGCTGTGCACGTCGGACATCCAGAAGGCGAAGATGTTGTACCACGTCCACTTCTGTTCCTTCAGTGGCGCGAGATCGGTGTTGGTGAGCCGATCGTCGTAGGTGGACTTGATGACGCTCTCACCGGCGGCGCCGGTGTGAGACGTGGCCGCGGGTACCTGCGGTCCGGGCGTCCCGGAGGGTGGTGTGGACATTGGCGTTCTCCTGGTCCTGGTCAGCGGCCGGGGTCGGAAGTCGTACGGGGCGCACGCTGATGGGAGAAATGTAAGAACGGATTGTTACCCCGCGATGAACGGGCAGATATATTTCGCGGGGCTCAGTCGTGGCGGACGTCGAGGAGTGCGGCGGTCTCGATGACGGCGCTCTCGAGGCGCTGGTGGTGACGGTGTGCGACGTCGAGGACCGATGCGGTGTCTCGGTCGCCGAAGGCCGCGAGCAGGTCGGCGTGGTCGGTGTTGAGTGCCTGCTGGGTCTCGGCGGTCACCGATCTCATCACCTGGAACGGTTCGGTGAGATTCCAGGTCGCCTCGAACATGTTGAGCAGCCGCGGCATCGCGCACGGCTCGGTGAGAGCGCGATGGAACTCGCGGGAGATGTCGTGAAAAGCCTTGCCGTCGTTGTACTTCACCGCCGCGAGCAGCTCGATGTGGTGTGCGCGTGCGGTCTCCAGGGAGGACTCGTCGATCAGGCCGACCGACCGGGCGAGTGCTGCCTGTTCGAGAGTGCCTCGGACGAAGTAGATCTCGCGTAGCTCCTCGGTGGACAGCTGACTCACCCGGTACCCCGCTCCGGGGCGGTGCACCACCAGGCCTTCGCCGACCAGTGTCTTCAGGGCTTCGCGGACCGGGATCGGACTCACGTCGAAGGCGTCGGCGATCTCGCCCGGCGGGAGTTGGGTCCCCGGGGGCGCGCCACCGGACAGGATCAGTCGACGTAGTTCCTCGAGCACATTCGCACGTGTGTTGGGCGAACGCGTCTCGGCGAGCTGGGCGAGCAGGCGGTCGGTCATCCGCCGGTTCATCGAGATGACCGATTCCGGGACGGGTGACGCGCGATCCAGTCGGCGACCGCCTCGGTGAGCCGATGTTGATTGTGCCGCTTGACGATCTCGTGACCCTCGTCGTCGAACATCAGCATCTCGGCCACGGCGCCGCGTGCCTGGAGTTCGGCGACGATCTGTTGCGACTCGCTCACCGGCACGTTGGTGTCGTGCGCTCCGTGGACGACGAGCAGCGGCGCGCGCACCGCGTCGATCCGGTGGATCGGCGACAGGTCGGCGAGGAGTTCACGGTCGAACTCCGGATGTCCGTACTTGGTGTAGGCCGCCACCGCGATCCACGGTTCGGTGTTGCGGAAGAACGACTCCAGGTCGCTCATGCCGCAGATGGCGATCCCGGCGGCGAACAGGTCGGGATGGAAGGTCAGGCATGCCAGGGTCAGATAACCGCCGTACGAACGGCCGGAGCAGTAGACCGCGTCGGGGTCGGCGATGCCCTGTCGACACAGGAACTCGGCACAGTCCGCGGCGTCGTCGATCCCGGCATACCGTCCGTATCGGTCGTCGGCGTGCGAGAACAACCGGCCGTATCCCGACGACCCGCGGACGTTCGCGGCGAAGACCGTGATCCCGGCGTCGACGAGGGGGCCGAACAGGAACTGGTAGTCCGGGCGCGACTGTCCCTCCGGTCCGCCGTGGAAGTAGAGCAGCGTGGGGCCGGGCACGGCCGTGCCCGCGGCCCGCTTGGCGCGGAACAGGAAGCCGGACAACGGCATACCGTCGCGCGCCGAGAACTCCAACAGTTCGGGCCGGAGCAGACACGAGGGACCCTCGCCGGCGACGACGTCGTCGCGGACCGGGAACACCTGCCGGTTGGCGACATCCACGAGATGGACGAGGGGGGAGTGCTGCGGGCTCGACACCGTCACCGTCACGACCGACCCCGCGGCACTGATGGACAGGTCGGAGGCCACCTCGCCGGGCAGGTCGATGGGCGGGTGCAGGGTCTGATCGGGCAGGGTCAGGATCTGCAACTCGCTGCAGCCCCGCACATTCCACAGCAGGGCGACGGTCGACTGGTCGTGGCTGACCGCGAACTCGTCGAGCCCGATGTCGACGCGCTGGGCCATCACCCGGAAGCGCACGCCGAACTTGCTGACCTCGACTCCCAGAAGCCGAGGGAACTTGGCGTCGAAATCGCTGCGCACCAGCGCCTGGACACTGTCGAGGTCGCGGGCCGGTTCGTTCGGGGCGGGGACGAACACCAGGGATGAGTGATCGAAACCCTGGTCGAGGAGATAACCCTGATCGGTGATCGCGCCCGGATCCTGCGGCAGCAGCGGGGTCATCGTGATCTCGTCGTCACCCGATTCGGGATGGCGGCGCAGCAGCAACATGTCGTGATACCCGCGCGGGCCCACCCGGACGAGGGTGGCACCCTTCCACGAGTCGATCAGCACGCTGCCGACGCGCTGATCGAGGGTGAGTGTCGTCCCGGTCCCCGGATGCACGCGGAGCGCGTGGGAGGTGCCGTCCTGATCGATGGCGGTGATCAGGACCCAGTCGGTGTCCCAGCCGACCAGGCCCACCGTGCCGAACGATCGCCCGTCGGGGCGCGTCGCGGCGATGCGATGGGCGGTGTCGTCGTCGGGATCGGTGGTGACGACCCACACCTGGTGGTGCTCACCGCCGCTCGGCGCGATCTCCACTGCGAGCCAGCGACCGTCCGTGGAGTGCACCACCTTTCGGACCGGACCGGTGGATCGGAGCTGCACCCAGCGCAACTCGCCGACGCCGTCCCGCGAGAGCGATCGCTGCGCGGCCCGCGGATAACCGGTGCCCTCGTCGACGATGTAGGCGAAGGCACTCCCGTCGGGGGAGAGCGAGGCGCCGTAGGTCTTCCAGCCGCGGTCGTCGAAGCGCAGAGCGGTCACCGTCGGGCGTTCGCTTCCATCGTCTGCAACCACATCTCCAGCAGGGCGACCTGCCACAGCTCGTTGCCGTCGAGTCTCGTGCGGATTCCGTTGGGGTCGGCGAACAGTCGGTCGAGGGCCGCGGGACGGTACAGGCCGCGATCGCGGGCCGCCTTCGACCGCAGGGTGTCCGACACGAGATCGAGGACACCGCCGGTCAGATGGCGGATACCCGGCACCGGGAAGTACCCCTTCGTGCGATCGATGACCGCCGACGGCAGCAGCGCCCGGCTCGCCTCCTTGAGGACGCCCTTGCCGCCATGCGCGAGTTTGAGATCGGGGGGACACGTGGCGGCCAGTTCGACGAACTCGTGGTCGAGGAACGGGACGCGGGCCTCCAGGCCCCAGGCCATCGTCATGGTGTCGACGCGTTTGACCGGGTCGTCGACGAGCATGACGGTCGTGTCCAGGCGGAGGGCGGCGTCGACGGCGGTGGCCGCGCCCGGTGCGGACTGGTGGGCCCAGGCGAATTCGAAGCTGGGGTCGTAACCGGCCTCGGTGAGGTAGTCGTCGGCGAGGATGCCGCGGATGTCGACATCGTCGCGGTCGAAGAACACGTCGGCGTACGCGCGCGTCGTCTTCTCCCTCGTCACGTCCAGCAGCGGGGGATACCAGCTGTACCCGCCGAGGATCTCGTCGGCGCCCTGACCGGACTGGACCACCTTGATGGACTTGCTGACCTCCTGCGACAGGAGATAGAACGCGACGCAGTCGTGGCTGACCATCGGTTCGCCCATCGCCGCGACCGTATCCGGGATCGCGGGCAGCAACCGGTCGGTCCCGATGTGGATCTTGTGATGGTCGGTACCGAAGGTGTCGGCGATGAGGTCGGAGTAGGCGTACTCGTCCCCCGATTCCCCGGCCGCGGAATCGAATCCGATGCTGAAGGTCGCGAGGTCGGTCTGACCCTGCTCGGCGAGCAGCGCGACCACCAGCGAGGAGTCGACGCCCCCGGACAGCAGCACGCCGACCGGGACGTCGGCGACCATCCGCCTGCGCACGGACGTCCGCAGCGAGTCGAGCAGCTCGTGCTGCCATCGCTTCTCGTCCCAGTCCCGGCGGTCGGGATGCGGTTCGAAAGCCGGTTCCCAGTAACGGCGTTCGGTGCGGCGTCCGTCGGGCTGGATGGTCATGACGGTGGCCGGCGGCAGCTTCCGGATGCCGTTGTAGATGGTGTGGGGTGCCGGGACGACGGCATGGAAGCTGAAGTAGTGGTGCAACGCCACCCGGTCGATCGAGGTGTCGACGTCGCCGGCGCGCAGGAGTGCCTGCACCGACGAGGCGAACCGGAGTCGACCGGGGGTGTCGGCGAGGTAGAGCGGTTTGATGCCGAGCCGGTCCCGTCCGAGGGTGACCACGCCGGTGTCGGTGTCGACGACGGCGAACGCGAACATGCCCATGAAATGGTCGACGCAGTCGGGGCCCCAGGCATGGAACGCCTTGAGGATGACCTCGCTGTCGGCGTGGGAGAAGAACGTGTAGCCCTTGCCCTCGAGTTCGGCGCGCAGTTCGTGGTGGTTGTAGATGCAGCCGTTGAAGACCAACGCCAGGCCGAGTGCCGGGTCGATCATCGGCTGACTGCCCTTTTCGGTCAGGTCGATGATCTTCAGGCGCCGATGACCGAGCGCCACACCGCCTTTCGAGAAGACGCCCGAGCCGTCAGGGCCGCGACGCGTCATCTCGCAGGTCATGGCGTCGACCGCCGAGACATCCGGAGCGGTCCCGTCGAACCGGATCTCGCCGCAGATTCCGCACATGGGTCGGTGGTCCTCCTCGTTAGCTGTCGTACTCCGGTGCCGCTGGTGCCCTGGTGCCCCGGGCGGAGGCATCCTCCCACCCTAGGAGCAGCCGGTCGGGACGGCACCCCGGGCGGGGCGACTACTTCGGCGTCACCCAGGTGGTGATGTCGCAGTGCACGACCTCGACGCCCTCGGTGTCGACGATGCTCACCGACACGGTGACGTCGGTGCCGGTGGTGATCGCGTCGAAGTCGACGGGGTCGGCCAGTCGCGCCTCGGCGGTCAGGCGCGTTGTGGCCTTCGTCAGATAGCTGGTCTGCATCGCCTTGGGAATCCAACGGTGGGTGGTGGGCGTGGTGGCCTCCATCAGCATCCCTATCGCGGCCTCGGCGAGGTTGCACGCCGCGATCGCGTGGAAGGTGCCGATGTGGTTGTGGACGCCGAACCAGTTGGGTGCAGTGACCTTGCAGTAGCCGGGCTCCATCTCCTGCACGAGAGGCAGGACGGTGCCGAAGTACGGGACCTTCGCGACCATGCCGAGGGAGAAGAGGACGTTGCCCAGCGGATTGGCGGGCAGCTTCTTGCGCAGGGCGAAGGTGGGGTTCGTGGAACTCATGGCGGTATCTTACTCATCGGTCAGGTAAGGTTCGGCCGACGGTCGCCGGCGCTGATTTGATCGTGCTCCCGACCTGATGCATACTGTTCGGGTTGCCTTGACCGGCGGACGCAGGTTGTGCCATGTGCCAGACCCGCGGTCGCGATCAGGTGAATGACTCCCAGGCCCGGTCTACGGGGACTGGGCGTGTAACGCGTGCCCCGACATCGGTTCACGGTCCCGACACGCCCGACCGCGGGTGCCGGAGCAAACCGGCTCGTACCAGGTGCGAGCCAACGTACAACGACAGATGAACAGCGTCGATTGCCGTATCTCACACGGTGGTCATGTGCTCAGCCGGCGAGAGGTCGGTCCAGATCACGCGGTGTTTGTCTGTCGAGAACAACTGACGGAAGAGGACACAGCGTGGCGGGACAAAAGATCCGCATCAGGCTCAAGGCCTACGACCACGAGGCGATCGACGCTTCGGCGCGCAAGATCGTGGAGACCGTGACCCGTACCGGGGCACGCGTCGTCGGCCCGGTGCCATTGCCCACCGAGAAGAACGTGTACTGCGTCATCCGTTCGCCGCACAAGTACAAGGACAGCCGCGAACACTTCGAGATGCGTACCCACAAGCGACTCATCGACATCCTCGACCCGACACCGAAGACGGTCGACGCGCTCATGCGCATCGACCTGCCGGCCAGCGTCGACGTCAACATCCAGTAGGACGGGGGCGAGATAACACATGAGCAATCAGAGTTCGACCAAGGGCATCCTGGGCACCAAGCTCGGCATGACCCAGGTCTTCGACGAGAACAACCGCGTCGTCCCGGTGACTGTCATCCAGGCCGGCCCGAACGTGATCACCCAGCTCCGCACCGCGGACCGTGACGGCTACACCGCCGTCCAGCTCGCCTACGGCGCCGTCGATCCCCGCAAGGTGACCAAGCCGGTCGCCGGTCAGTTCGGCAAGGCCGGGGTCACCCCGCGCCGCCACCTGGCCGAGATCCGCGTCAACGACGTCGCCGAGTTCGAGGTCGGTCAGGAACTGACCGCCGAGATCTTCGCCGACGGCGCGCTGGTCGACGTCACCGGCACCTCCAAGGGCAAAGGCTTCGCCGGCGTCATGAAGCGCCACGGCTTCGCCGGTCTGGGCGCCAGCCACGGTGCCCACCGCGTGCACCGCGCTCCGGGCTCGATCGGTGGCTGCGCCACCCCGGGTCGCGTGTTCAAGGGCATGCGCATGGCAGGCCGCATGGGTAACGACAAGGTGACCACGCAGAACCTCACCGTCCACAAGGTGGACGCCGAGGCCGGTCTCCTGCTGATCAAGGGAGCGATCCCGGGTCGCAAGGGCGGCATCGTGATGGTTCGCGACGCAGTGAAGGGTGGTGCCAAATGAGCACCGAGACGGCTACCAAGCTGACGCTGGACGTCAAGACCGCCGACGGCAAGACCAACGGAACCGTTGACCTGCCCGCCGCGCTCTTCGACGCCCCGGCCAACATCGCGCTGATGCATCAGGTCGTCGTGGCCCAGCAGGCCGCGGCACGCCAGGGCACGCACTCCACCAAGACCCGCGGCGAGGTCCGCGGCGGTGGCGCCAAGCCGTACCGCCAGAAGGGCACCGGCCGTGCGCGTCAGGGTTCGACCCGCGCCCCGCAGTTCGCCGGCGGTGGCACCGTCCACGGCCCGCAGCCGCGCGACTACAGCCAGCGCACCCCCAAGAAGATGAAGGCGGCCGCACTGCGCGGTGCGCTGAGCGACCGCGCTCGTAACGAGCGCATCCACGTGATCACCGAACTGGTCTCCGGGCAGAAGCCCTCGACCAAGTCGGCGCGTCAGTTCCTGGAGAGCCTCTCCGATCGCCGCAAGTTCCTGGTCGTGCTCGGCCGCGAGGACCTGACGGCGTGGCTGAGTGTCGCGAACCTGCAGAACGTGCTGCCGATCGCGCCGGATCAGCTCAACACCTACGACGTCCTGGATTCGGACGAGGTGGTGTTCAGCGTCGAGACGCTCAATGCCTTCATCGAGCAGAACACGGCGGATGCCAAGGCTGCCGTCGAGAAGACAGCAGAGGAGGCCTGACATGGCGACCGTTGCCGACCCGCGCGACATCATCCTGGCGCCCGTGATCTCGGAGAAGTCCTACGGGCTCATGGAGGACAACGTGTACACCTTCCTGGTGCACCCGGAGTCCAACAAGACCGAGATCAAGATCGCGATCGAGAAGATCTTCGGTGTCAGCGTTGCCAGCGTCAACACCGCGAACCGACAGGGCAAGCGCAAGCGGACCCGCACCGGCTACGGCCAGCGCAAGTCCACCAAGCGCGCCATCGTGTCGCTGACCGCAGACAGCAAGCCCATCGAGATCTTCGGGGGCTCGGTCAGCTGACCGGGGCGCCCAGAGAAGGACTAGAGACTCATGGCTATTCGTAAGTACAAGCCGACGACCCCGGGTCGTCGTGGGGCCAGCGGCTCCGACTTCGCCGAGGTCACCCGTGACCACCCGGAGAAGTCGCTGGTGCGTCCGCTGCACGGGCGTGGTGGCCGAAACGCTCACGGCCGCATCACCACTCGTCACAAGGGTGGCGGCCACAAGCGCGCCTACCGTCTGATCGACTTCCGTCGCAACGACAAGGACGGCATCAACGCCAAGGTCGCTCACATCGAGTACGACCCGAACCGCACCGCGCGGATCGCGTTGCTGCACTACGTCGACGGCGAGAAGCGCTACATCATCGCGCCCAAGGGCCTGAAGCAGGGTGACGTCGTCGAGAGCGGCTCGACCGCCGACATCAAGCCCGGCAACAACCTGCCGCTGCGCAACATCCCGACCGGTACCCAGGTCCACGCCGTGGAGCTGCGTCCGGGTGGCGGCGCGAAGATGGCCCGCAGCGCGGGATCGTCGATCCAGCTGCTGGGCAAGGAAGGCACCTACGCCACCCTGCGTATGCCCTCCGGCGAGATCCGTCGCGTCGACGTGCGCTGCCGCGCCACCGTCGGCGAGGTGGGCAACGCCGAGCAGAGCAACATCAACTGGGGCAAGGCCGGCCGTATGCGCTGGAAGGGCAAGCGCCCGACCGTCCGTGGTGTCGTCATGAACCCGGTCGACCACCCGCACGGTGGTGGTGAGGGCAAGACCTCCGGTGGTCGCCACCCGGTCAGCCCGTGGGGCAAGCCCGAGGGCCGTACCCGCAAGAACAAAGCCAGCGACAAGCTGATCGTCCGCCGCCGTCGTACCGGCAAGAACAAGCGATAACAGGAGGAGGTAAGAGAATGCCACGCAGCCTCAAGAAGGGCCCGTTCGTCGACGACCACCTCCTGAAGAAGGTGGATGTCCAGAACGAGAAGGGCACCAAGCAGGTCATCAAGACCTGGTCCCGTCGTTCGACCATCATTCCCGACTTCATCGGTCACACCTTTGCCGTCCACGACGGCCGCAAGCACGTGCCGGTGTTCATCTCGGATTCGATGGTCGGGCACAAGCTGGGCGAGTTCGCCCCCACCCGTACCTTCAAGGGTCACATCAAGGATGACCGGAAAGCGAAGCGCCGGTAATGACTACGCAGACCGATAATCCGACAGCAAAGGCGACCGCCAAGTTCGTGCGCGTCACGCCGATGAAGGCGCGTCGTGTCCTGGACCTGGTCCGCGGCAAGAACGTGGACGAGGCCCTCGACATCCTGCGGTTCGCACCGCAGTCGGCGTCCGAGCCCGTGTACAAGGTCCTGGCGAGTGCCGTGGCCAACGCGGAGAACAACCTGGATCTGGATCGCCGGACCCTGGTCGTCGCCACCGCGTTCGCCGACGAGGGCCCGACCCTCAAGCGCTTCCAGCCGCGCGCGCAGGGTCGTGCGTTCCGTATCCGCAAGCGCACCAGCCACATCACCGTGGTCGTGGAGAGCCTGCCGGAGAAGGCAGCCAGCGGCCGTGGCCGTTCGCGTCAGCCGAAGAAGAAGGGAGCCTAGTAGTGGGCCAGAAAATCAACCCGCACGGCTTCCGTCTGGGCATCACCACCGACTGGAAGTCGCGGTGGTACGCCGACAAGCAGTACGCGGACTACGTCAAAGAGGATGTCGCCATCCGCAAGCTCCTCTCCACGGGGCTCGAGCGGGCCGGCATCGCCAAGGTGGAGATCGAGCGCACCCGTGACCGGGTTCGCGTCGACATCCACACCGCGCGTCCGGGCATCGTCATCGGTCGCCGCGGCGCCGAGGCCGATCGCATCCGCGGCGACCTGGAGAAGCTGACCGGTAAGCAGGTCCAGCTGAACATCCTCGAGGTCAAGAACGCCGAGTCCGAGGCCCAGCTGGTGGCCCAGGGCGTCGCCGAGCAGCTGAGCAACCGTGTGGCGTTCCGCCGCGCGATGCGCAAGGCGATCCAGTCGGCGATGCGTCAGCCGAACGTGAAGGGCATCCGGGTCCAGTGCTCGGGTCGTCTGGGCGGCGCTGAGATGAGCCGCAGTGAGTTCTACCGCGAGGGTCGCGTGCCGCTGCACACGCTGCGCGCCGACATCGACTACGGACTCTACGAAGCCAAGACCACCTTCGGCCGGATCGGCGTGAAGGTGTGGATCTACAAGGGCGACATCGTCGGTGGACGTCGTGAGCTGGCCGCGGCCGCTCCGGCAGCCGAGGATCGCCGTCCGCGCCGGCCCAGCCGGCCCCGGCGTAGCGGTGCCTCGGGCACCACTGCGACGAGCACCGACGCCGCTCGCGCGGCCGAGGCCGCTCCCGCCGAGGCCACCGCTGGTGCGGCTGAGAAGCAGGAGGGCTAGGCCATGTTGATCCCACGTCGGGTCAAGCACCGCAAGCAGCACCACCCCAGCCTCAAGGGGCAGGCCAAGGGCGGCACCAAGGTGACGTTCGGCGATTACGGCATCCAGGCTCTGGAAGGCGCGTACATCACCAACCGTCAGATCGAGTCCGCTCGTATCGCGATCAACCGGCACATCAAGCGTGGCGGCAAGGTCTGGATCAACATCTTCCCGGACCGCCCGCTGACCAAGAAGCCGGCCGAGACCCGCATGGGTTCGGGTAAGGGTTCGCCCGAGTGGTGGGTCGCCCCGGTCAAGCCGGGTCGCGTGCTGTTCGAGATGACCTACCCGAATGAGGAGATCGCTCGCGAGGCCCTGCGTCGCGCGCAGCACAAGCTCCCCATCAAGACCAGGATCGTGACCAGAGAGGAGCAGTTCTGATGGCACTCGGAGTTGCTGCGAACGAGCTTCGTGAGCTCAACGACGCTGATCTGGTCGATCGCCTGAAAGAGTCGAAGGAAGAACTGTTCAACCTTCGGTTCCAGATGGCCACCGGCCAGCTCGACAACAACCGTCGCCTGCGGACCGTGCGTCGCGAGATCGCGCGTATCTACACCGTGATGCGCGAACGGGAGCTGGGCCTGGCGTCCGGACCGGATGGTGATGACGCATGAGTGAGGACCAGAAGGTGACCGAAACCCAGACCGAGGTGCGCGCACGCCGCAAGGAGCGCATCGGCTACGTGGTCAGCGACAAGATGCAGAAGACCATCGTGGTCGAGCTGGAAGATCGTAAGAGCCACCCGCTCTACGGCAAGATCATCCGGACCACGAGCAAGGTCAAGGCCCACGACGAGAACGGCGATGCCGGCGTCGGTGACCGCGTGCGGATCATGGAGACCCGCCCGCTGTCGGCGACCAAGCACTGGCGTCTCGTCGAGGTGCTGGAGAAGGCCAAGTAGGCCCTCTCCCAACGAGTTCTACCGTCACCGGCCCGTTCCCCACAGGGAGCGGGCCGGTTTGGTGTATCCGATCCCTGCGGAGCTCCGGAGCTTGCGGAGGAGCGTGTTGCTTCCGATCCCTGAGGAGCTCCGGAGCTTGCGGAGGAGCGTCACGAAGGGTTGGTCTCAACAGGGGATTGACCGGTCGAGCCGGACAGTGTGAGGCTGAGACGCGATGCCCACCACCGATCTCGCGAGCGGCGACACCCCCGCACGACCCGCGTGGGTGCGGCGCGCATTCGAATCGGATTCGGCGGAGCCGGATCTGGACCGCGTCCGCCGGGTGGGCGCCCGCTTCCTGGGCCTGGGTTTCATCGGTTACCCCGTGGTCTCCGCGGCGTCGATCCTCGCCTCGGCGCCGCTGACCGACGCCTGGTGGCCACCGCTGAGCATCCTGCTGTCGGTCGGACCGGGAATCCTGGTGATCGCGGCGACCTTTCGACCGGGCACGGCGTGGCTCACCCCGCTCGCCCTGACGACCTGGGCCGGGTACATCCTCGGCCTGGGTCTGTGGTTCGTGGCCTGGAACGGGACGACCCTGACGAATCCCGACGACTCGGCGCAGTGGATGGTCGCCTTCTGCGGTATGCCGAGCATGGTGCTGATGCTCGTGCGGCCGCGTCTCGCGGTGGCGGGTCTGCTCGTGTCGTCGACCCTCGCGCACATCTCCCAGCAGCTCGGCCGATTCGGTGAGGTGACTTCCGATGCGCCCGTGGAGATCCTGTGGTCGCTGGTGTTCACCGGTGTCTTCCTCGCGGTCGTGCTGGTCGCGACCCGCACCGGCCGTGAGCTCGACGAGACGCGTGAGGAGACCTACCGCACCGCGGCCAACGTGGCCGCGGCGTCGGCCCGCGAGGTGGAGAAAGAGCGGTTCGACGCCATCGTGCACGACCGGGTCATCGCCTCACTCCTGGCCGTCCGGCCGGGGCGTCCCGACGAGCGGCTCGCCGCCCAGGCCGCGTCGGCCCTCGACGAACTCGCCCGGGTGCCGGGACCCGGGGATGCGGACACCGTTCCGGATGTCGAGGTGGTCCGTCGCATCAGGTCGGCCGCCGCCGACATCTCCGAACGATTCGACGTGGAGGTCGTGGGTGGCCAGAACGCCGATGACCAGGACCCCGGTGACCAGGACCCCGGTGACCAGGACGGCGTGGAGGTTCGGCGTGCCGAGCCCGCCTCGTATCCCGTCGAGGTCCTCGATGCGGTGGTCGAGGCGATGTCGGAGTCGTTGCGGAACGTGCTGCGCCACGCCGGGGACGATGCCGAATGCGCTGTCATCGTGCAGTTGGCATCCGACGCCCTGAGCATGGCGGTCGTCGACGACGGCGTCGGGTTCGATCCGGAGTCGGTGGCGGTCGGCCGGCTGGGAATCGCGGTGAGCATCCGCGGTCGTCTCGCGAGGCTGCCCGGTGGCCACGCGCGGGTGCACAGTCGCGCCGGGCGGGGGACCACGGTTCAGGTCCGATGGGAGCGGCCGTGAGACGAGAGTGTTCTCGCGGCGTCGACGACGCCGAACGCGGCGAGGTCGTCAATGCGTTCGGCATCGGGTCGCGGCCCCTGTGGCTGATGATGGGCGCGTTCGCATGCGGCTACTTCGCCGTGACGCTCTATGCCGACTCGTCCATCACCGGGTGGTGGCAGTGGACCGGGGTGTTCGCCGGTTTCGTGTTGTTCGTCGTGGCCGGGATGACGATCCTCGATTCGCCCGGTGATCCGCTGCCCGGGTCGACGACCTCCGTCATCGCCGCGATGACCGTCTCGGCCGTGGCCGTGACGCTGTTCTCGTTGCCGTCGCCGCCGTCGCACGTGATGCAGACCGGGCCGCCGATGGGGGCATCGGTGATCATCCTGGCCTTCGTCGCGGTGCGCGGTCGTCCCCTGGCGGCGTGGCTCGCGAGCGGTTGCATCAGCGTCATCGCGGGCGTGTGGGGCGCCGTCTCGACCGCGGGAGCGGTCTGGGGACTGTCGATCACCCTGCCGGGATACGCGATCATGATCATGGGGTCGCTGTTCTCCGTCATGCTGCGCCCGATGGCCCGCAACATCTACGAACTACGCGAGGCCAACGAACGTCAGGCGGCGCTCGACGCCGCCGCCGCTGCGGCCACCGAGGTGCGGGACCGACGTCTCGCCGCCCTCGACGAACGCGCACGCCCCGTCCTCACACGCATGGCGCGCCGCGAGACCTTCACCGCCGACGAGGTGGTCGCGGCCCGACTGCTCGAGGCGCAGTTACGCGACGGCATCCGTGCCTCCGGGCTCGACCTTCCGACGGTCCGGGACGCGGCGTGGCGGGCGCGTCAGCGGGGTGTGCGCGTCGTTCTGCTCGACGACGGCGGGCTGGCCGCGCTCGACGACGCGCACGCGGCCGTGGCGCGCGAACGGCTGGCGAACGCGGTCGCCGAGCTGCTGGACGAGGTCGAGGACGGCCGCGTGACGGTACGCATCCAACCACCGGGTCGCGACGCGCTCGCGTCGGTCGGAGTGGACGCGAGCCACGTCTCTCACCGGGTCGAGTTCCACCCCCGTGTGCTGGTCCGCACCGAAATCGGGCGCGAGGCACGTGCTGAGAACGCCTAGCGCACGGAGGGTCGACGACGGCGCCGCCACCGACGCGGAACCCATCGAGACCAACGCCGATCTGGTACGCGCACAACACTATGCGGCTCGCTTCGTCGGAGCGGGCGTGATCGCCTACTCCGCGGCGATGCTGCCGGTTCTGATCGGTTCGGCCTCGCTGACGGCTTCGTGGTGGCCGCCGCTCAGTGCAGCACTCATCGTCGGACCCGCGATCGCACTGCTCGTCGGTAGTTTCCGTCCGACGACGGGATGGATACTGCCGGCGGGCATCTGCAGCGCCGCCGGTTACCTCCTGGCGACGGCATTGTGGTTCGTCGCATGGAACCCCGACACCGCGGGCGGGTACGGACGGTGGCCGGTGTGGCTGGTGCAGTTTCCCGGCGTCCCCGGGCTCGCGTTGGTGATCGCGCTCCGGTTCGGCTCGGCGATCGGCTATCTCGTGGTGGCGACGGCGATGGTGCACACCGCCAATCAGCTGGCCGTGTTCGGTGGTGTCCGGGCGACGATGTACACGAGTACCGCCCTGACCATCGGGCTGACGGGGGTGTTCATGGCGGTGGGGATTGTGACGATGCGAACCGCTCAGAAGCTGGGGGAGACGCGCTCCACCGCGGTGCGGGCGGCGGAGGTGACCGCGTCGGCGGTCGCACGGGAAGCCGAACGCTCCCGCTATGACGCGTTGATACACGATCATGTGATCGCCTGCCTCCTCGCGCTGCGGCCGTCGACCCGGGACCAGCGGGTGGCCGAGCAGGCCCGACAGGCTCTCGGCGAGATCGACGCCTGGCGTCGCGGCGACCGCGATGTGGGCGGTGACGTCGTCCCGACAGAGTTGCTCCGGAAAGTCCGGCTGACGACCGCACAGATCGACGACGACGTGGAATTCACCGTCCACGTCGTCGACAACGGCCAGACCTATCCAGCGGAGGTCGTCGAGGCCGTGCTCGCCGCTCTGTCGGAGGCGATGCGCAACAGCGTGCGCCATGCCGGGGACCACGCGGAGCGGGTCGTCGGTGGTGAACTCGCGGCCGACGCGCTCTGGGTGGGCGTCGCCGACGACGGAGTGGGGTTCGACCCCGGACATCTCGACTCGTCGCGCTTCGGCATCGACGCCGGACTCATCGGTCGAATGCGCGCGATCGGCGGCGACGCGGAGGTGCGCAGCGCTCCCGGCCGCGGGACGGTGGTGAGGCTCTCATGGTCGCCGAGATGAGCGGCGCAGGCATCCAGGCGTCCGCCGCAACTGCTTGCGCGGCCGCCGGGACCGGCGGTCAGGACGACGACTTCTTCGGGTTTCGATCCCGCGCAGTGCTTGTCGCGCTCGTCGGATTCGCGGTCGCGTACGTGACAGTGACCGTCGGAACCGGCCTGCACATCACCTCACCCCGTCGATGGGCAGGCTTGATCGTGGCATTCGGGCTGCTGGTGGTCACGGCACGACGGGTGGTGCGACTCCCGGACGGCCGATGTGATCGACGGTCGGCCGTTGCGGCCGCCGTCGCGGTGCTCGCCGCGACCGGGATTTCGTGGTGGTCGCTGCCCGCCGAGCAGTACATGACGCTGCAGAACGGCCCGGCGACCGCAGGAGGAATCGTGGTGCTGACGCTCGTCGCGGTGCGTGGGCAGCCGGGAATCGCGTGGGCCGGCGCAGTGGCGATGAGCGTGCTGTGCGGGCTGTGGGGTCTCGACCGGGGCATCGGCTTCGTTCCCGGCGTGACGATCACCGTGTGGGCATACCCGGTTCTCGTCCTGTCGGCGCTGTTCCTGCTCATCCTCCGGCCGATGGCCGATCAGAATGCCGAACTGCGGGCCCGGTCCCTCCGGGAGGCGTTCGACGCAGCATCGACGGAGGCGGCCGCCGACGAGCGCCGGCGCAATTTCGAGGACTTCGAGCAGCGTGCGCGCCCGGTCCTGGAGCGCATCGCCGCAAACGACGAGTTCTCGTCGTCGGAGATCGCCGAGGTGCATCTGCTCGAGGCCCAGCTCCGCGACGGCATCCGGGCACCCGACTGGGACACGCCCGCGATCCGGGATGCGGTGTGGGCGGCGCGAGCCCGCGGGGCGGTGGTGATCCTGCTCGACGACGGGGCGCTGCAATCGCTCGATGAAGAAGACCGCGCTTCGTCACGCGATCGGATGGCGCGCCTGTTGCTCGATGAGTTGGCTGCCGACAACGAGCGGGTGACAGCCCGGATCATGCCGCCGGGCCGACCGGTGGCGGCGTCCGTGGTCGTCTCGTCGCGAGACTGCACGCGTCGGATCGAGATGACCGCAGAGGGCGAGGTGGTGCGGAGCGTCTCGGGCACGTGAGGACGAGATTCGGATCAGTCCGGATCAGGAGCGCAACCACTCGAGGACGGCCGGCGTCACCGGAGCGGTCGCGTCGGCGTATTCCGGGTGTTTCTTCAGGAACGCGGCCACCAGCGGGCACACGCCGACAATCGTGAGGTTGCGTGCGCGGGCGTCGTCGAGGGCTTCGCGCACCAGGATCGTCGCGAGACCGCGGCCGCCGAATGCCGGGTCGACCTCGGTGTGGAAGAACACCCGCTCGGTCGCCGGAGCGTCGTCGGTCCCGGAGACTCGGTCGCGGTACTCGGCGAAGCCGGCCAGTGCGACACCACCGGGCGCGTCGACGTGGATGTCGTAGCGGTGTTCGGCGGGGTTGTCGCGCACCGTGGTCTCGGCGCCGGTCTTGTCCGCGGTCATTACTGCACCGCCGCGATCGGGCCGTGCACGGACCAGGGGAAGTCGATCCACTTGTCGGTGGTCCGCCAGCTGTAGTCGGGGATCGTGATGGTGTGCGGCTTCTTGTAGAGCACGGCGTTGCGGACCTCGGCGACCCGGCCCTGCTCCTGGCAGAAATCGTTGACCAGTTTGAGGGTCTTGCCGGTGTCGGCCACGTCGTCGACGACGAGCACCCGCTGGTCGGTCAGACCGCTCGACTCCAGCAGCGAGGGCAGCATCACCGGTTCGGACAATGTCTCGCCGACGCCGGTGTAGAACTCGACGTTCAACGAGATCATCAGCTTGCAGTCCAGGGCGTAGGCGAGCGCGCCGGCCGGGATCAGGCCGCCGCGGGCGATGCCGAGGATGATGTCCGGGACGAACGCGTCGGCGGCCACCTGTTCGGCGAGTTCACGGCAGGCTATGCCGTTGAGCTCCCAGGTGAGAACTTCGCGCTCGGGAGATGGAGTGGTCATGGGGACACTCTTCCAGAGCGCCCGCGGCGCCGGGAGCCGAGTGGCACACCGACTCGGGTCTTACGCCGAGGGGACGCGATGCGAACCGGGGCGCGAATATGGCTCGAAGGTTTCGGTGAAGAACCGGTTAATTGCTGCTATTCCCTTTCACCTCGACGAAAAAGAATGTCGGAAACACGCTATTTGATGTAGACGTTCGTGCATTTCTCGGTATCATTGCGGCCAATGAATACTGCGCTTCACAAATCTGATGCTCTTGCCGATTTGCAATCGTTGATCCATGTGTACTCGAGCAAGCATCATTGTCTGGCGCTTGCGGTCGTGTTAGGAGAACACAACCAAATCAACTTGCAAAAACGATTTCATGAATGCCCGCAAGGTGTACGAACGTTGGTCAGTGTCGGTCCGTATTTGGTGGTGGGGGCGTTGTGAGTACACTTTCGGTGATCGTTCCGGCATATAACGAGGCCGACACGATCAGACGATGCCTGGACCATCTGATCACCCAGACCAGGCACGTCGACGAGATCATCGTCGTCGACAACTCGTCGACGGACGCGACCGCGGCCATCGTCGACGAGTTCGCGGAACACAACGACAACGTCCGGCGCATCGTCGAGCCTCGGCCCGGGGTCATCCCGGCGCGCAATTGTGGATTCGATTCCGCCACGTCGGACATCATCGCAAAAACCGATGCGGACTCGTTCGTGCGGGAGGACTGGGCCGAGCGGATCGTGACGTTCTTCGATTCCGAGGAAGGACAGGCTTACGACGGTCTGACGGGCGTGGTACTCACCTGGGACGGTCCGTCGCGCGCACTGCAGCATCGTCTCGTGACCCTGACGCTGGGCGCATTGGCCGACGGGGGAAAGATCGGGGGTCTCAGCGGCCCTAATTACGCGATCCGTCAGGTCGCATGGAAACAAGTGCGGGATTCGCTGAGGTCCGACCCGGACATCTGGGAGGAACTCGACCTGAGTCTGGCTTTGTCCGACTGGGGCCTGATGATGTATTTCGACCCGCGCGTCCAGGTAGACACCTCGTGCCGACAGTTACGTCACTCACCGTGGCAGAACCGCTCCTACATCGCCGGTGGTGTACGCACGGCCGCGCGGCGGGGCGACGATGCGGCGGTGAAGGTGCTCCGGGTCGATCGGCCGTTCCGATTCTTGGGATTCACCGTGATGTGGTTGTTGTTCCGGCCTTGGGATGACGAGAAGCACAACTGGCGCCCCCACCGACTGCTCATGCCGCTCGAACGGCGCCGCGCCCTCGTCACCTGTGAACGCCGCGCCGACGACCGGTGACCGCGGTGATGGCGTGCGGCGGGTCGCGAACGCCCGCGTAACCTTTCCGCGCGGCCCGACGACAAATTCGTGAATGACGGACCGGGTCAAATTCGTCCGAAACGGCGAATCGTGCGTAAGTTTGTTGTCGTGGATGCCTAGCTTCAGATGGTCGTGCCCCGCCCTGCGGACTCTCGGCTGACGAGCGGGCTGTCCGTGTTGTCCTGTCGTCGACGCGTAGAGGAAGACATGTCCGAGGCCAGTGGTCAGCGACCCTCAGTCGCGTCCTACGAGCCGCGTCATCAACGGCACGACCCGCCCCTTCCGCCACTGCCCGAGGACCCGTTCGTACTGCCGGACCCGGTAGCGGAGCAACTTCGGCGCTGGCGTGCCGAACGGGAGAGTCCCTCGACGCCGACCGCGGACGACGCGGATTCGGACGTCACCTCACCCAACGGCCATACCGCAGGCCCGGCCGCCCGGGCCCCCTATCGCGCCGCACCGCCCGAGGACGAGGCCCTCGTCGGCGAGCGCCCTGTTGATGGGGTGCGTGGCGGCGGCGATGAACGGGCCGACCAGCGAGACTTCGCATCCCCGGATCACAACGGCCACGTCGTCGAGACGGCACCGTTCGATACACCGGCGCGGATGGTTCCGCAGTGGCATCGACCTCCGGCCGATGGGTCCGGATCGCCGACAGTTGACGTGCCGTCGCCGGAGCCGCCCCCGCCGACCACCGCGGCCCCATCAGGGCTCGCGATCGAGGCCAGGAACCTGCACAAGAAATTCAAGGACATGGTCGCCGTCGAGGACGTGAGCTTCACCGTCCCGGCCGGCAGCATCGTCGCGTTGCTCGGGCCCAACGGCGCGGGTAAGACCACGACGGTCAACATGCTTTGCACCCTGTTGAAGCCCGACGGCGGCACCGCCACCGTTAACGGTCACGATGTCGCACACGACGCGGCATCGGTCCGGAAGTCCATCATGCTGACCGGGCAGTTCGCCGCCCTCGACGAGGCCCTGACCGGCCGCGAGAACCTGGTTCTGTTCGGTCGTCTCCTCGGCCTCGACAAGTCGGCTGCCCGCGCCCGCGCCGACGAACTGCTCGACGCCTTCTCGCTGACCGATGTCGGCGGCAAGCGGGTCCGCGAGTATTCCGGCGGTATGCGCCGACGAATCGACATCGCCTGTGGACTTGTCACCGCGCCGCGGATCGTCTTTCTCGACGAGCCCACGACCGGGCTCGATCCGCGCAGCCGCCTCGAGGTCTGGTCGCTCGTGGAGAAGCTCCGCGACTCCGGTGTCACCATCCTGCTGACCACCCAGTATCTCGAAGAGGCCGACGTCCTGTCCGACAACATCGTCGTCATCGACAAGGGGCGGGTCATCGCCGAAGGAACGTCCGACGAGCTGAAGGCGTCGACCGGTGCGGCCTACTGCGAGGTCACACCCGCCGACCCCGCCGACCGTGCCCGGCTCCGCGACACCCTCGCCGATCTCATCGCCGATCACGTCCAGGGCGATGACGACCACTTCGTCGCGGTGCCGGCGCCGGACGGCCCCGAGACCCTCGTCGAGGTCATCCGCCGGACGGCGGCGGCCGACATCCCGCTGTCCGACGTCGCGATGCGGCGGCCATCGCTCGACGAGGTCTTCCTGGCGCTGACCGATCCGCGCCGGGACCGGAGTTCGACCTGACATGACGACTTCTGACGTACTGCGATCGGGGGCGATGTCGTCGGGCTCGGTCACAACCGTGCTGACCGAGCCGCGCGTGCGGCCCGTCCAGCAGTGGTGGGCGCTGTCTGGTCGCGGGATCTCGAAGGTGTTCCGGGGCGGCGAGGTGATCTTCGCGTTCGTGTCCCCGGCCTTCCTCGCGATCTGCTTCTACCTACCGCTGCGCAGCATCGTCGAGGTCACGCCCGGGATCAACTACGGGCAGTTCCTGATGCCGATCATCGTGCTGCAGTCGGTGAACTTCGCTGCGTCCTCGGCGGCGATGCGTGCGGCCTTCGACGGCGTCCAGGGGATCAACACCCGGTTCCGGGTGATGCCGATGTCGCCGGTGATCCCGATGTTGGCGCGGACCGCGACCAACGGTGTCCTGCTGGTGATCTCGCTCGTCTGCGCGGCGGTGGCCTGCCTGATCATCGAGTGGCGTCCGGGCGGCGGTCTGTGGGGCACCGTCGGGCTGTTCGGTTTGGCGTTCCTGATCGGCGCCCTGTTCTCGTGGGCGGCCGACGGCCTGGGACTGGTGGCCGGAAGTCCGGAGGCCACCAGTCAGGCGCTGGCGCTGCCGACGCTGATCCTGGGCATGATGTCCACGGGGTTCGTGCCGCTGACCCAGTTCCCGGAGTGGATTCAGCCGTTCGTGCGCAACCAGCCGATCTCGCAGTTCGCGGATTCGATGCGCGCTCTCGACGCCGGGACCGCCACATGGCACCAACTGCAGCCGTCGCTGTGGTGGTGCGCCGGCCTGGCCGCGACCGCGCTGCTTCTGCTGGCGATCAGTACGCGGAGGGCGCGCTGATGAGCGCCGTCGACGTGAGCACGGCGACCGTCGGGGAACCGGGCGTCCAGCGACAATTCTTGACGACCGCAGCCACCGACGTGCCGCGGGAGTCGTCGTTCCGGGCGTGGTGGCACCAGAGTCTCCCGCTCGCCGGCCGACAGATCGTGGTGTTCGTCCGCGACGTCCCTACCCTGATGCAGGCGCTGCTCTTCCCAGCGCTGAGCATGATCATGTTCAAGGTCGTACTCGGCGACACCATCGGGTCGGCAACCGGCCAGAACAGCGCCTATGGCACGGTGCCGCTGGTGATCCTCGTCGGTGCGATGTTCGGTTCGATCGCCTCGGCGACTCGGCTGAACCGGGAACGGGCCACGGGTCTGCTGGCCAGGCTGTACGTCCTGCCGATCCATCGGGCGGCCGACCTCACCTCGCGGGTGATGTCCGAGCTGGTCCGCATCCTCGTGACGACGCTCATCCTGCTCGCCGCCGGCCACCTGATCGGTTTTCGGTTCACCCAGGGGTTCGGATCGGCGATCGGACTGGTACTGGTGGCTCTCGCGTACGGCGCCGCGTTCGCCACCCTCACCCTCGCACTCGCCGTCAGCGCCCGGCCGGGAGCGCCGATCGTGCCCTATCTCGGACTGGCATCGAGTCTGCTGATGTTCTTCAATTCCGGTTTCTCGCCGATAAGCGCTTATCCCACCTGGCTGCAGCCGATCGTCGCTAATCAACCGATGACCCCGGCCATCGAAGCCATGCGTGCGCTGGCCGCGGGCGGTCCTCTCGCCGAGAATCTGGTGAAAGTCGCGGTTTGGACCGTGGTGATTCTGGTCATTTCCATCTATCCAGCTCTTCGCGGTTATCGAAAGGCCGCAAGGGACCGATGACCGCGAACCGATCCAGTGGCGTCCGGGTAACGAATGACGCTCGGTATGGCTTCAGCCGCGCCGACGTGGACCGCCCCACCATCGGCCGCGCGCACATCCACGCTGGTCAGAGTCCTATGCGCCCAGCGCGACGCCCGTCGGGGGCGGTTGTCTCGCCGGGCCTGGACACGCCGCGGCAGGTAACAAGGAAGGTGGCGTCGGCGATGGCATTCTCAGAGGCTGGCCCCGCATCCCGGTTTCATGAGACCCCCTCGCGTGAAATAGGATGGAGATTCTGTGTCGGCGTCCGATGTGGAGGGTCTGAACGATTACCAACGGCAGTGTCGTGAGGTCTAATCGACTGCAGGACTAGCGAGGGAGAGTTCAGAGGACGTGGCAATCGCCGATTACCGTGCGGGTACGCCGGGTGACGTGGACGAGACCATTCAGGTCCTCCCGCTCACCGCGGCGCAGCGCGGCATGTGGTTCGCCGAGTCGCTGTCGTCCGAGTACTCGGTCAACATCGCTCAGTACGTGGACATCCGCCACGCGCCGGGTGGACTGGACATCGACCTCTTCGCCCGTTGTTGTGAAGAGGTCGGGAAACTCGTCGAGTCGCCCTTCGTCCGTCTGACCGAGATCGACGGCATCCCCATGCAGTACGTCGACGTCGACTTCGATCAGACCGTCGACATTCTCGACTTCCGTTCCGAGGCCGACCCGGTCGCCGCGGCGATGGCGTGGATGCAGGCCGAGTACCGACAGCCGGTGGATCTCCTCACCGACCAGTTCATCATCGTTTCGATCCTGCTGATCTCCGACGATCGCACGTTCTGGTACAACCGCGCCCACCACATCATCATCGACGGCTATGCCGCGCTGTCGATCATGCGGCGCACCGTCGACCGCTACAATGCTCTTCGCCGGGGAGACGAACCGCGCGACAAGTCGCCGGCCACCATGGCCGACATCGTCGCCTACGAGGAGGCGTACCAGGGCAGCACCCGGCGCGAAACCGACCGCGCGCACTGGCTCGAGCGCGTCGCGGACCTGCCGGAGCGGGTGACGCTGTCCAAGGTCGGCACCACCGGTTCGCTGTCGTTCGACAATGTCGTGGCCAGTGCAGCTCTCGACCCGGACCGGCAACGCCGGTACGAGGCCCTCGCCGGTGAGCTGAACAGTTCGCTGGCCGTCCTGATGACCTCGGCGTTCGGCGCGTTCCTGGCGCGCATGAGCAACCACGACGACATCGTCCTCAGCCTCCCGGTCACCGGCCGGGCCACCGCGAAGATCAAGATCTCCGGTGGCATGGTGTCCAACATCCTGCCGATCCGGTTGCGTGGGGTGGCCTCGAAGTCGGTGCGGGAGCTGATCCAGACCGCGCAGCTCGAACTGACCGGCGCACTGCGGCACCAGCGCTACCGCTCCGACGACATCCGCCGCGACGCCGGTCTCGATCAGAGTTCGGTCTCGTTCGGACCCACCATCAACATGGTGTTCTTCGACGAGCAGGTCGCCATCGACGGCACCGAGATGGAGTACCGGATCCTGACCTCGGGCATCCTCGAGGATCTGCTGATCAACCTGTACCAGTCGAGCCCCGGCGCACCGCTCGTCGTGGACCTGCACGGCAACCCGCATCTGTACGCACCGGCCGAACTCGACGCTCTGCACCAGCGATTCCTGACGTTCCTGGACCGGTTCCTGTCGGAGGAGGCACTCGACACCCCCGTCGCCGACGTCGGCCTGCTCGTGGACACCGATCGCCGTCTGCTCGAGGCTCTTCCACAGCCACGACCGCGGGCGACCACGCCGACCCTCGTCGAGATGTTCGACGAGATCGCGACCGCTCATCGTCACCGGGGCGCCGTCTCCGACGCCGGCGGCACGACCCTCAGTTACGCCGAACTCGCGAGCCGCTCGGACGCGATGGCGCGAGCGTTGCACGCTCGCGGTATCGGAGCAGGCGACCTGGTCGGCGTCGCGACGGCGCGCGACTCGAGTCTCGTCGTCGTGATGCTGGCCGTTCTGAAGGTGGGAGCGGGATACCTGCCACTCGACACCGGCAATCCGGAAGAGCGTCTGCGCTACATCGTCGACGACGCCGCGCCGGCGTGCCTGATCGTCTCCGACGGCGATCGGCCCGGGTGGGCGGGGGAGTGCGAGGTCGTCGAGGCCGGGGAACTGCTCGACGAGGCGGGGACTCCGGAAGTCGCCGCGGTCCCGGTACCGCGCGGCCCGCGGACCCCGGAGGCGACGGCCTACGTCATCTACACCTCCGGATCGACGGGGGCGCCCAAGGGTGTCGAGATCGTTCATCGGAACGTCGCCACGCTGCTCGACGCGGCGTCGGCCGACTTCGAGTTCACGCCCGAGGACGTGTGGTCGGTCTTCCACTCCTATGCCTTCGACTTCTCCGTGTGGGAGATCTTCGGCCCGCTGCTCACGGGCGGTCGTGCCGTGATCGTGGACCGAATGGTCGCCCGCGCGCCCGCCGAGTTCCTGCAGTTGCTCGCCGACGAGCAGATCACCGTGGCGTCCCTGACGCCTTCGGCGTTCAGCATCGTGGCCGACGTCCGGCGCCGGACGGGAACGTCGTTGGCGTTGCGCTACATCGTCTTCGGTGGCGAGGAGCTGCGCTTCGACGAGGTGCACAACTGGTACGAGGCGTTCGGTGACGAGATCGAACTCGTCAACATGTACGGCATCACCGAGACGACGGTCCACGTGACCTACCGTCCGCTCGATCCCGATCTGGTGCGCGATGAGAGTGCGAGCCTCATCGGCCGTCCGTTGAACTCGCTCGGCCTGCGGGTCCTCGACAACCGCCTGCGTCCGGTGCCCGAGGGTGCGGTCGGCGAGATCTACGTCGTCGGCGGACAACTCGCGCGCGGGTACCGCAACCGCCACGGCCTCACGGCGACCCGATTCGTCGCCGACCTGTACGGCACCGGCGAGCGGATGTACCGGTCCGGCGATCTCGGCCGGCGGATCGGTACCGATGTCCAGTATCTGGGGCGCGCCGACACCCAGGTGCAGTTGCGGGGATTCCGTGTGGAACTGGGCGAGGTCGAGACGGCGCTGCGTGCCGTCGACGGCGTCGCCGCGGCCGCTGCGGTCGTCACCGACGCGGCATCGGTCGGCGGGGCGAAACTGGTGGGCTACGCGGTCGCCGAAAACGGTTGCGAGCTCGACGAAGCCGAAATCCGCGAGCAGGTCCGCGCCCATGTGCCCGGATACATGGTGCCCGACACCGTCATGCTGATCGACGAGCTGCCCCTCACCGCGAACGGCAAGCTGAACCGGCAGGCGCTGCCCGCGCCGGTGTTCGCGCGTGACGAACGGGTCGCCTATGTCGCGCCGTCGACTCCGCGGGAACGCGAAGTGGTCGCCATCGTCGAAGAGTTGCTCGACATCGAGCCGATCGGGCTGCAGGACAACATCTTCGCCCTCGGCGCGGACTCGCTCACCGCTGCCCGGCTGGCGTCGCGCCTGCGTACCGTCGTCGGGCTCGACATCAAGCTGGCCAACGTCTTCGAGAGTCAGAGCCTCGGCGACATCATCCGGGTCGCGACACCGGTGACCGACGACGCCGCCGCGCGCCGGCCGGAGCTGGTGCCGCAGCCGCGCCCGGACCGGATTCCGTTGGCCTTCAGCCAACGTCGTCTCTGGTTCATCAACCGGCTGGACCCGACCTCGCCGGCCTACAACATCCCGGGGGCGGTGCGGCTCGGCGCCGACGTCGACGCCGCCGCGCTCGCCGCGGCGATCGATGATGTCATCGCACGACACGAGCCGTTGCGGACGACGTTCCCCGACGAGGACGGGGAGACCTACCAGTTCATCCATTCGGCGCAGGCGGCGGCCGCGGCCCGGTTGTTCGACGTGGTCGACGTGGCACCCGTGGACACCGAACGCAGGCTCGCCGACTTCGCGGTGACCGGTTTCGACCTGAACTACGAATATCCGGTCCGCGCACGACTTTTCCGCTCCGTGGCGCCCGACGGAACGCTCGATCACGTTCTGATCGTCGTCATGCACCACATCGTTGGCGACGGTGCTTCGCTGGGACCCTTGATCACCGACGTCCTGACGGCCTACGCCGCGCGGCTCGCCCACGAGCAGCCCGCATGGCGCCCGCTGCCGGTGCAGTACGCCGACTACGCGCTGTGGCAGCGCGACGTCCTGGGGGAGGCCGCCGACGACACCTCGCTCATGTCGGCGCAACTCGACTTCTGGCGCGCCGAACTGGCGGGGATGCCCGAGCTCATCTCGCTGCCCATCGACCGGGCGCGGCCCATCCGGCCCTCCGGCGCAGGCGGATACGTCGACACCCTCCTCGACGCCGACACCGTCGCCCGGCTGCACGCGGTGGCCGCACAGCACGGAGTGACCGTCTTCGCGATCTTCCACGCCGCGCTCGCAGTCGTGTTGTCGCGCCTGTCCGGCAGCGACGACGTCGCCATCGGGACCGCGATCGCCGGGCGGGAAGAGCCGGAACTCGCCGACCTGATCGGCATGTTCGTCAACACCCTCGTGCTCCGCACCCGGGTGCATCCCGACACCGACCTCAACAGTCTGCTGCGCGAGGCCAATCACACTCGCGCGCAGGCCCTCAGCAACGCCGATGTGCCGTTCGAGCAGGTCGTGGACGCGGTGGGTGCGCGCCGTTCCACCGCGCATTCGCCGCTCTTCCAGGTCGAGCTGGTGATGCAGCGCGATCAGGTCGAGCGGCTCTTCGAGGACGAGGCCGGCATCAGCCTCATCGACGCCCGGGCACCGTTCGCCAAGTACGACCTCTCACTCAGTGTCGTCGAGTACGCCGATACCGGCGACCACGCCGGTCAGATCTCGGTGGCGTTCGGGTATGCGCGTGACCTGTTCGACGAGAGCACGATCGAACGGTTCGCCGGCTACCTCCACGATGTGTTGGGGACGATCGCCGGCTCGCTCGGGCGTGACGATGCCGGACCAGCGCTGCGCGTCGATGATCTCTTCGCGTTCCCCGACGCCGAGGTGCACACGGTCCGGGGCTGGTCCCGCGGCGCCGCACGGGAACTCTCCGCGCCTGATCTGTCGGCTGCGCTGCTGACCGGATATCGCCGGGATCCTGCCGCGGTGGCGTTGGTCTTCGCCGGCCGCGAGGTCACCTACGGCGAATTCGCTTCCCGTGCAACGGCGCTCGCACGACAGCTGATCGACGACGGTGTCGGTCCGGATGTCGCGGTGGCCGTGTGCATTCCGCGCTCGGTGGAACTACTCGTCGCGGTGCACGCCATCGTGCTGGCAGGTGGTCAGTACGTGCCGCTCGACACCGAGGCGCCGGTCGACCGCGCCGACTACATGCTCGAGACCGCCGGTACCCGGCGCGTACTCGTCGGACCGGGGCCCCGCCCCGCCGTTGTCGACGACCTCGCCGACCGCGTCACGGTCACCGTGGTCGACGCCGCGGCCGAGGTCGACTCGGACGCGGCGCCGCTCGCCTCGACCGAGCGTCGCGGGCCGCTCGGTCCGGAGAACGCCGCGTACACGATCTTCACGTCCGGGTCGACCGGACGCCCCAAGGGTGTCGTCGTGTCCCATCGCGCGATCGTCAACCGCCTCGACTGGATGCAGGAGCACTACACGCTCACCCAGCGCGACGTGGTTCTGCAGAAGACGCCGGTGACCTTCGATGTGTCGGTGTGGGAATTGTTCTGGCCCTTCATCTCCGGATCTCGGCTGGTGGTCGCCGAGCCCGGCGGGCACGGGGATCCGTCGTACCTCGTGGACATCATCCAGGACGCGGACGTGACCACACTGCATTTCGTGCCGTCCATGCTGTCGACCTTCCTCGACGTCGTCGGTGCGGACCGGCTGGCCGAACTGAGCTCGTTGCGTCAGGTGTTCACCTCGGGGGAGGCATTGACCACCTCGACCGCGAGTGGCCTGCGCACCGCGCTGCCCGCCGTCGGGTTGCACAATCTGTACGGGCCCACCGAGGCCGCGGTCGACGTCACCGAGCACAACGTCCGCGGTTCGGAGACGGTCGTGCCGATCGGGCGACCCGTGCCCAACACGACGGTCCACGTCCTCGACCACCGGTTGCGTCCGCTCCCGGTCGGAGTGCCCGGTGAGATCTATCTCGGCGGCGTCCAACTGGCGCGTGGATACGTCTCGCAGGGCCGGCTCACCGCCGAACGCTTCGTGGCCGACCCGTATGGGCCGTCCGGGTCGCGGCTCTACCGCACCGGGGATCTCGGCAAGTGGAGCCCCGCCGGAGAGATCGAGTACTTGGGCCGCAACGACTTCCAGGTCAAGCTTCGGGGTCAGCGCCTCGAGCTCGGCGAGATCGAGTCGGCGCTGATGTCGGTGCCGGGCATCGTCCACACGGCGGTGACGGTCGCCGACCTCGCCGCCGGACAGAGCCTGGTGGCCTACTACTCGCCCGACTCCGTCCGCCCGGCCGAGGCCCAGTCGCATCTGACCGGGACGGTGCCGGAGTTCATGGTGCCGACGATCTGGATACCGCTGTCGGACATGCCGCTCAACTCGGCGGGCAAGGTCGATCGAAAAGCGTTGCCCGCGCCGGTGATCGAGACCGCCGAATTCGTGCCCGCGAGCACCGCGACCGAGCGGGTCATCGCCCGGGTGTTCGCCGATGTCCTGGGCGTGGACCGGATCAGCGTGGCCGAGTCGTTCTTCGACCTCGGCGGGAACTCGTTGAGCGCGACCAAGGTCGCGGCCCGGTTGTCGGCCGACCTCGAGGTCGACATCCCCGTCGCCGCGGTGTTCGACGCGCCGTCGGTGCGCGCGATGGCGACATTCGCCAGCGACCACGGAACTCCCTCGCGCCGGCCACGTCTGGTGGCTCGCACGCACGGGGACCGCGCGCCGTTGTCCGCCGTACAACGCGGCATGTGGTTGATCAACCGGGCCGATCCGGCGTCGCCGGCCTACAACGTCGCGATGGCGCTGCGACTGTCGGGACAGTTGGACACCGGCGCCATCGGCGGCGCCATCGAGGACCTCATCGACCGCCACGAGTCGATGCGGACGCGCTATCCGCTGGTCGACGGCGAGCCGATCCAACTCGTGCTCGACCGGGACGCGGCACTCGAATTGCTGGAGCGCAGCGTCGTCGACGTCGACGACGATCCCGTGTCGGCCATCGCGGAGTTCACCGGCCGTGGCTTCGACGTCACGATCGCCCCGCCGCTGCGGATGATGTTGCTGCGGCTCACCGAGTCCGAGCACATCCTGGTCTTCGTCGTCCACCACATCACCGCGGACGGCGCCTCGATGCTGCCACTGGCCACCGATGTCATGACCGCCTATTCGGCGAGGGTGGCCGGCCGCCGGCCGGAGTGGCAGCCGCTCGCGGTCCAGTACCTGGACTACACGCTGTGGCAGCAGGAGGCACTCGCCGTCCCCGGGCCCGACGGGACGACCGAGGCGGACCGGCAGCTCATTTATTGGGCCGACCGGCTCCACAACGCGCCGGCCCGGCTGGAGTTGCCGACCGACCGTCCCCGCCCGCGGACGCCGTCCTTCGTCGGCGAGGAGGTGCGCTTCGACATCGACGGCGGCCTGGTGCACAAGCTCGAGGCGGTCGCGCGCCAGCACAACGCGACACTGTTCATGGTGATGCAGACCGCACTGGTGGTGCTCCTGAGCCGGCTGACCACCCAGCGCGACATCGTGATCGGCACCCCGTTCGCCGGGCGGGGTCAGCCCGAACTGGACGGCATGGTCGGCATGTTCGTCAACACCCTGGCCCTGCGCTCGCGGCTCCAGGACGAGGAGAAGTTCGCCGAGCTCCTGCAGCGGGTCCGCGACGAGGACCTGGCGGACATGGCGAACGCCGAGATCCCGTTCGATACGATCGTTTCATCTGTTCTCTCCTCGCCGCCCACCAGTTACAACCCGATCTATCAGGTGATGTTCGCCTACCAGAACTTCACCATCCCCTCGCTCGACATGGACTCGATGACGATCGCACCGGTATCCGAGCAGTTGACCCCAGCCAAGGTGGATCTCCAGCTCACGTTGTTCCCGAACGACTTCGGTGCACCGGCAGCAAAGGACGCTGATTCAATGACGGGCCAGTTGATCTATGCCACCGACATCTTCACCAAGAACACGGTCGAGAGCTATGCGCAGCGGTACCTGCGAGTACTCGAGGAGGTGTCGGAGAACCCGCAGGTGCTGGTGGGCGACATCGACATCGTCACCGCGGCCGAACAGGCGGCGGCCGGTGACATCGCCGACGCCGAACGCGCCGTCTCGCTCCCCGATCTGGTCGCCCGTGCCACGGCCGCACAGCCGGATGCGGTGGCGGCCGCACATCAGGATTCGCAGGTAACGTTCATGGTGCTGTCGTCGATCAGTGATGCGATGGCTGCCGCACTCCCTGACCCGGACTCTGCCCTCACCACCGCGCTGATGAGCTTGTTGCCCGGCCTCGCGGTGTCGGGGCCCGACGCACTCGGTGACGTGCTGGGAGAGCTCCGCACCAACGCACTCCGGGTTCTGGATGGCGCGCCGTGACCGGAGGCGGGTCCCGCGGGAACGAAGCAGTGCAGTCGACCAAAGGAATGACTCAGACGTGACCGATGTCGATTCAACGGCCTCCAACATCTCTCTCACCTGGGGCTCGCGGCCTTCGACACTGCACCTGATCGCCTTCTCGGCCGGCGTCGCACCCTCCGAGACCGCCTACGAGGCGGCGTCCGGTCCGGTCACCTTCGGTGAGCTGTACGCACGGGTCTCGGCAACGGCCCAGATCTTCATCGCGCAGGGGCTCGACACCGAGGCGGCCGTCGGCGCCGGGGTCACCCAGACCGAGGCCGCCGCCGGCCGCGCACCCGCGGAGATCGCCGACGCCACCCGGCGCGCGATCGCGCTGATCCGAGAGCGGGCCCTGGAGCTGATCGGCAGCACCGACCTCGGCTCACTGCCCGGTCTCGTCCGTTCCGCGGTGGCCCGCCACGCGGACCGGCCCGCGGTCAGCGACGCGACCGGCACCGTACTGTCCTATCGCGAGCTCGACGAGCGGTCCGAGGTGCTGGCCGGCGCACTCCGCGCCACCGGCGCAGGTCCGGGCCGCCTCGTAGGAGTCGCGCTCGCGCGCCGTGCCGAGCTGATCGTGGCCCTGCTCGCCGTCCTCAAGACCGGGGCGGCGTACCTGCCGCTCGACCGCTCCCAGCCGGTTGCGCGCGCGCAGTCGATCATCGACGACGCCGCGCCGCTGCTGGTGCTCGCCGACGCAGACCTGGCCGCGGCGTGGGGCGTCATCGACGTGCGGTTCGCGGCGCCCGAGGAGTTGGCAGCCGGGACTCCTCAGGGAGCGGTGAGAGCGCAGCCCGAA
This sequence comes from Gordonia sp. SGD-V-85, assembly GCF_001456905.1. Lineage (NCBI taxonomy): Bacteria > Bacillati > Actinomycetota > Actinomycetes > Mycobacteriales > Gordoniaceae > Gordonia > Gordonia sp. SGD-V-85. The sequence goes on along the minus strand of NZ_LNQO01000012.1, from coordinate 14,601 downwards.
CCCCTCGACGAGCGGCTGCCGGCCTACCTGATCTACACCTCGGGTTCGACGGGCCAGCCGAAGGGCGTCGTCGTCTCGCATCACGAGGTCGTCGCGCTGATGAAGGCCGCGGCGGAGGAGTTCTCGTTCGGTCCGGACGACGTGTGGACGCTGTTCCACTCCTACGCGTTCGACTTCTCGGTCTGGGAGATCTGGGGACCGCTGGTCACCGGCGGGCGCGTCGTCGTGGTCGACCAGGACACCACGCGCGATCCGGACGCCTTCGTCGAGCTGCTCGAGTCCGAGCGGGTCACGGTGCTGAGCCAGACGCCGTCGGCCTTCTACCAGCTCATCACCGCCCAGCGACAGAAGCAGGCCTCGTTTGCGCTGCGCTACATCGTGTTCGGCGGTGAGGCGCTGAGTTTCGAACAGGTCCGGCGGTGGTTCGACGACAACCCGGCCGACGGTGCGCAGCTGGTCAACATGTACGGCATCACCGAGACCACGGTGCACGTCAGCTATCGCGCGCTGGACCGCGACGCGGTGTCGGCGGGTGACGCGTCGTTCATCGGACGGCCGCTGTCGTCGCTGGACATCCACATCCTCGACTCGCGGCTGCGGCCGGTGCCCGAGGGCGTCATCGGTGAGATGTACGTCACCGGAACGCAACTCGCGCAAGGTTATCTCCGCCGGGCCGGCCTCAGTGCCACGCGTTTCGTCGCGAACCCGTTCGCGCCTAACGGTTCCGGTGACCGGATGTACCGGACCGGCGATCTGGCGCGCCGCGTCGGCGACGACATCGAGTACCTCGGTCGGGGCGACGCCCAGGTCCAGCTCCGCGGATTCCGTATCGAGTACGGCGAGATCGAGGCCGCACTCGTCGGTGTCGACGGGATCGCGGCGGGTGCGGCGAACGTCGTGGATCTGCCCGACCGGGGTGAGATCCTCGCCGCCTACGTGGTTCCCGAGCAGGGCGCCGAGGTCGACGAACAGGTCGTGCGCCGCCGAGTCGCGGCCACGGTTCCGGAGTACATGGTCCCCGACGTCGTCATGACGGTCGAGCGGCTGCCACTGACCCAGAACGGCAAACTCGATCGCGGCGCACTGCCGCGGCCGGTGCTGGCGTCGACGACCGAGTTCGTCGCGCCCGAGAACGACACCGAGGCGGCCCTGCGGGACATCTTCGCGGAGGTACTGGGTCTCGAGGACATCAGTGTCGTCGAGTCGGTGTTCGACGTCGGTGGTAACTCGCTGCTGGCCGCCCGCATCGTCGGCCGCGCCGCGGAGACGCTCGGCGTCGACCTCACCGTCCGTGACCTCTTCGACGCCCCGACGGTTCGCGACCTCGCACTGGCCGCGGCGTCGAAGCGCCCGGGGTTGCCCCCGATCGAGCCCGTCGCCGACCGTCCGGACCGCATCCCGCTGTCGCTTGCACAGCAGCGCATGTGGTTCATCAACCGGTTCGACCCGGCCTCGCCCGCCTACAACATCCCGATGGTCCTGCGGTTGTCGGGCGACGTGGACGCCGACGCGCTGCGTGCGGCGTTGCTCGACGTCATGACCCGCCACGAGGTCCTGCGGACCACCTATCCCGAAGCCGACGGCGACGCCTACCAACTCGTCCACGACCCCTCGGCGGCGGCTGCGATGCTCGACTGGCGCGAGGTGCCGCAAGCGGCGCTGCCGCAGGTGATGCTCGGCGGGTTCGACCTGGTCGCGGAACTGCCGGTGCGCGTCGGCTTCTCCCGGATCTCGGACACCGAGGCGGTCCTCGGGATGGTGGTGCACCACATCTCGTGCGACGGCGAATCCCTGGCGCCGCTGGTGACCGACCTGATCACCGCGTACACCGCACGGGTGGCCGGGAACGCGCCCGACTTCCGGCCGCTGCCGGTCCAGATGGCCGACGTCGCCCTGTGGCAGCGTCGGGTGTTCGGCGCCGCCACCGACGACTCCTCGCTCATCGGGGCACAGCTCCAGTACTGGGCGCGGCAACTCGACGGCGCGCCCGACGTGCTCGAGCTGCCCACCGACCGCCCACGTCCGGCCGTGGCCTCACAGCGCGGTGCGCGCGTCGAATTCAGTGTGCCGCAGGAGGTCTCGGAGCGTGTTGCGCGCCTGGCCCGCGATCGCGGGCTGACCCCGTTCATGGTCGCGCATGCGGCGCTCGCGGTCCTGCTGTCGCGTCTGTCCGCGACCGAGGACATCGCCGTCGGGACGCCGATCGCCGGTCGTGGCCAGTCGATCCTCGACCCGATGGTCGGGATGTTCGTCAACACGTTGGTCCTTCGGACCGGCGTCGACTCCTCGGCCGGCTTCGACCAACTGCTCGACGACGTCCGCCGCACCGATCTCGAGGCCTTCGCGAACGCGGACATCCCCTTCGAGGCGGTCGTCGAACGGGTGAACCCGCTGCGCACCGAGGCCTACGCGCCCCTCGCGCAGGTGTGGCTCGCCTTCGACCAGTCGGCCATCGCCGACCTGGCCTCGCAGACGTTGACGATCGGCGGGGGGACGATCGGCGAGGCCGGCGGCCTGGCCGTGACCCCGGCCGAACCGGACGAACTCTCCGCGCGCGTCGACCTGACCGTCGGCATCGCCGACAACGGCGACAACTGGCAGGGCTCGGTGCTCTATGCGACCGACCTGTACGACGCCGAATCGGTGCGCCTGTTCGCCGATCGGTTCGTACGCCTTCTCGACGCCCTGACCGCGGACCCGGGTGCGCCTGTCGGCGACGCCGAGCTGATGACCTCGGCCGAGCACGAGGCGATCGAACGATGGGTCGGTGCGGCTGACACCGACGCCGGTCCCGGGCAGGTCGTCACGGTCGCGGATGCGCTGGCGGACTCGTTCGCCCGCAACGCGTCCCGCCCCGCCGTTCGCGCGGGCGGGCGCACCTACGACCATGCCGAGTACGGGGCGCTGGTCCACGCGTTCGCACGACGACTGCTCGAGCAGGGTGTCGGGCCGGATGTGGCAGTCGCGGTTGCCGTTCCGCGGTCGGTCGAGATGCTCGTCGCGATCCACGGGATCGTGCTCGCCGGCGGAACCTACGTGCCGATCGACCCGGAGGCGCCGGCCGAGGTCGTCCGCCGGCAGCTGGCGCTGTCCGGTGCGTCGACGGTGGTCGTCGCCGGGGCACGTCCGAGCTGGGCCGAGGCCGCGTCCACCGTTCCGGAAACCTTCGTCACCGTTGATCTCGACGCGCTAGCGACCGCTGCGTCGGCTCCCGTCACGCCCGCGGAGCGTCCGGTGGCGCTGCGCGCCGGGCACCCGGTCTACACGCTGTTCACCTCGGGCTCGACCGGTCAGCCCAAGGGCGTGACGGTCACCCATCGGGGCCTGCACGACATGCTGTCCTGGTTCGGGGCCTACACCGGTGACCCGGCGGACGAACGGGTGCTGGTGAAGACCCCCTACACCTTCGACGCCTCGGTCTGGGAGCTGTTCTGGCCGTTCGTCGCGGGCGCCACGGCCGTGGTCGCAGCACCCGACGGCCACCGTGATCCGGCGCATCTCGCCCGGGTCATCGCCGACGAGCGGGTCACCTCCGTGCAGTTCGTGCCGTCGCTGCTCGCGGTGTTCCTCGACGAGAGCTTCGATCCCGCCACCGGTCTGTCCTCGGTGCGTCAGATCTTCACCGGCGGTGAGTCACTCACCCCCGCGGTGACGCAGCAGACGCTTGCGGCCGCCCCATACGCGGTGGTCGTCAACCAGTACGGGCCGACCGAGATGACGGTGGACGCGACGATCCGGCCCCTGGTCGAACCGGTCGAGGTCGTCACCATCGGCCGCCCGGCACCGGGCGTGACGGCCCGGGTCCTCGACAACCGCCTCCGCCCGGTGCCGCCCGGCGTTCCCGGCGAGCTGTACCTGGGTGGCGCGCAGATGGCCCGCGGGTATGCCGGCGCGCCGGCGCTGACCGCCCAGGCGTTCGTCGCCGACCCGGCCGGCCCAGCGGGCTCGCGGCTGTACCGGACCGGCGACCTCGCACGCTGGCGCGCCGACGGTGAACTCGAGTATCTCGGCCGCGCCGACTTCCAGGTCAAGATCCACGGACAGCGCATCGAACTCGGCGAGACAGAGGCAGTCCTGTCCGCCGCGCCGGGCGTGGTCGCTGCTGCTGCCGCGGTGACCACCACCTCCGCGGGCGATGCGCTCGTCGCCTACCTGACGGGCCATCCGGGCGACACCGTGGACGTCGACACGGTCCGCGCCTTCGCCGCGGAACGATTGCTCACCCACCTGCGCCCGACACTGTGGGTCGTCCTCGACGAGATGCCCCGTAACGCCTCCGGCAAGGTCGACCGGCGCGCGCTGCCGGCGCCCACCGTGTCCGAGTCCGAGATCGTCGAGCCGACGACGCCGGCCGAGCAGGCCCTGGCCGCTGTCGTCGCCGAGGTCCTCGGGGTCGAGCGGGTCTCGGTCGTCGACTCCTTCTTCGATCTCGGCGGCAACTCCCTGGCCGCGATGCGGGTCGCGGCCCGCGCCGGTGCGGCGCTCGGCGTCGAGGTCAGCGTCCGCGACCTCTTCGACGCACCGAGTGTGCGTGAGCTCGCGCAACGCGTCGCCGACCGCGTACCCGGCCTCCCGCCGGTCACCGCGGTACGCCCGCGCCCGGATGAGATCCCGCTGTCCTATGCGCAGCAACGCATCTGGTTCATCAACCAGTTCGACACCAGCTCGGCGGCCTACAACATCCCGATCGCCCTGCGCCTGCGCGGCAAGCTCGACCTCGCCGCGCTGCGTGCCGCGATGGTCGACGTCGTCGAGCGTCAGGAAGTGCTCCGCACGGTGTTCCCGTCGATCGACGGCGCACCGCGACAGGTCATCGGGGACGCCACCGGTGTGGGCGCCGAACTCGACTGGGATGTCGTCGACGAGGAATCCGACCTGTTCGCCGCCGCCGGCACGGGTTTCGATGTCGCCGTGCAGCGACCGATCCGCATCCGCGTGCATCGCGTCGACGACCTCGAACACATCGTCCTCATCGTGATCCACCACATCGCCGGCGACGGCGAATCGATGCGCCCGCTCGTCACCGACGTGGTGACAGCGTATGTCGCGCGCTCCCAGGGTCGTTCGCCCGACTTCGCGGAGCTGGAGGTGCAGTTCGCCGACGTCGCGCTCTGGCAACGTCGTGAGCTCGGCTCGATCGACGACCCGGATTCGCGGGTCTCGGCGCAGGTCGACTACTGGCGCACCGCGCTGGCCGGGCTTCCCGAGGTGCTCGAACTCCCCGCCGACCGTCCGCGTCCGAAGGTCGCGTCGATGGCCGGCGCCGAAGTCGGTTTCGAGATCGACTCGGCGACAGCAGATCTCGTCCGAAATCTCGCCACCGAGCGTGGTGTCACCGAGTTCATGGTCATCCATGCGGCACTGGCCGTGCTGCTGTCGCGACTCTCGGCCACCGACGACATCGCCATCGGCACCCCGATCGCCGGACGCGGCGACGCCGCCCTGGATCCGCTGGTCGGCATGTTCGTCAACACCCTGGTTCTGCGGACCGTGGTCGACCCGGCGCAGCGGTTCGCCGACCTTCTCGACGCCGTGCGGGTCACCGATCTCGACGCCTTCGCCCACGCCGATGCCCCCTTCGAGGCGGTCGTGGACGCACTCGCGCCGTCACGTTCGGAGGCCTTCGCGCCGCTGACGCAGATCCTGCTGACCGTCGACCCCACTCCCGCGGATCCGTCCACTCTCGTCGCCGACATCGACGAGCTCGCGGTGGAAGTGGTGGAGACTGAGGAGAACTCGGCCAAGGTGGACCTGACGGTCGGACTCCGCGGGGGTCGCGCCGGGTCCTGGATCGGCCGGGTCAACTACGCCACGGACCTGTTCGACGAGGCGACGGTCGCGCGGATGATGGATCGATTCGCGCGGTTGCTGCACGAGCTGGTCACCGACGCGACCGTGCCGGTGGGTGACGCCGACCTGTTCGACACCGACGAGCGCGAGCTGCTGACCCCCGTGGGCCGTCAGCCCGCGACACCGGCCGTGCCGCTGGCCGAGCTGTTCGCCGCCGCGGTCCGGCGCGGCGGAGCGGACCGGACCGCGGTCGTCGACCCCGAGCGGTCATTGACGTACGGCGAGCTCGATGCCGCGTCGAACCGGCTGGCTCGTCACCTGCTGGATCGCGGCATCGGCCGCGGCACCCTGGTCGCGCTGCTCATCCCACGGTCGGCGGAACTGATGGTCGCGATCTGGGCGGTGGCCAAGACCGGGGCCGGGTACGTACCGATCGACCCGGATTACCCGGCGGATCGCGTGTCGCACATGATCACCGATTCCGGTGCGCGGCTCGGGCTCACGCTCGGCGATGTGGCCGGGCCCGGGATGCCCGGCAGCGAGTGGCTGGAACTGGACTCGCCGGAGCTCATCGAAGCCGTTGCGGCGACCAGTGATTCGCCTGTGACCGACGCCGACCGGCCGAGCGCGGTCGGGGCCGACGACACGGCCTACGTGATCTACACGTCCGGATCGACCGGTACGCCCAAGGGCGTCGAGGTCACCGCGGGCGGCCTGCGCAACTTCGGCGTCGAGGCCGCGGAGAAATCCGGAATCACCCCGGACTCACGCGTCCTGGGTTTCGCCTCACCCAGTTTCGACGCCTTCGTACTCGAGTACCTGCTCGCCTTCACCGTGGGTGCCTCCGTCGTGTACCGGCACCGCGACGCGGTGGCCGGTGCACCGCTCGCGGACTTCATGCGCGAGCACCGCGTGACCCATACATTCCTCACCCCGACAGTGCTCGCCTCCCTCGATCCGGCCGACCTCCCGGATCTGCACACCGTCTACGCGGGCGGTGAGGCGGTCCCGGACACCTTGCGTGACCGCTGGGCACCGCTGGTGCGCTTCCAGAACCTCTACGGACCCACCGAGACCACGATCGGTGTCGCGATCGGCCCGCCCATGCGGGTCGAGGAACCGGTCCTCGTCGGACCGCCGATCGGCGGCGTCGACCTGCTGGTGCTCGACTCCCGGCTCCGCCCAGTTCCGGTCGGGGTGGCGGGCGAACTGTACGTGAGCGGCCCGGCCCTGGCGCGCGGCTACCTCGAGCGCCGCGGTCTGACCGCGGAGCGCTTCGTCGCCAACCCCTTCGGCGCGCCGGGCGACCGGATCTATCGCACCGGGGACATCGTCCGCTGGGCCCGTGACCGCGACGGGTCGCTCTCGGTGGACTATGTCGGTCGTAGCGACGACCAGATCAAGCTTCGCGGTCTGCGTATCGAACTCGGCGAGATCGAGAGTGCGCTCGGCGATCACCCCGCGGTGGCCTCCGCGGTCGTCGTCGGCGTCGACTCCGACGGCGGGCTCGCCGCGAGTGGACAGTCGGTCGTCGCGGCGCTCGCCGCCTACGTGGTGTTGCGCGACGCAGTCGACATCGCCACGCTGCGCGAGCACCTCGCCGACCGGTTGCCGTTGTTCATGGTGCCGGCCGGGATCGTCGTGCTCGACGCACTGCCGCTGACCCCGGTGGGCAAGCTCGATCGTCGGGCACTCCCCGCGCCGACCATCGAGGTCGACTCCGATCACGTCGACGCCGAGACGCCGGTCGAGCAGCAGCTCGCCACGATCATCGCCGGACTCCTGGGTCTCGAACGCGTCAGCGTCACCGACTCCTTCTTCGCCCTCGGCGGCGATTCCATCATGTCCATCCAGGTCGCTTCGGCGGCGCGGGCCGCCGGGATCGATGTGTCGCCTCGAGACATCTTCGAGCACAAGACCGTTCGTGCGATCGCCCGCGCCGTCGGCGCCCGTGGCGAGCGGGTGCCCGCCCTCGAGGAACCCGCGGGCGGCGGGATCGGCCCGATGGCCGTGCCGCCGGTGGTCTCGTGGATCCTCGATCAGACCGACGAGGTCACCGACTTCGCCGATTTCTCCCAGTCCATGGTGCTGACCGCGCCGGCCGGACTCACCGTGGAGATCGCGCAGGAGCTCCTCGCGCAGGTCGTGTCCGTGCATCCGATGCTCAGCGCGGCGGTCGAACCCGGGCAGGCCGATGGCGAATGGCGCATGCGCACCGGCGTCGCGCCACTGCATCCCGGCGCCGTCACCGCCCTCGCGAGTCCGGTACGGACCGCTGACCTCGGCTTCTCCGACACCGTCGTCGCGGCCTTCGAGGACGCCTCGCGGCGTCTCGACCCGACCACCGGGCAGCTCGTCGCGGCCGTTCTGGTCACCGACCCCGACGCCGCCGCACGGCTCGTCGTCGTCATCCACCACCTGGGCGTCGACGCCGTCTCGTGGCGGGTCATCATCGAGGACCTGCTGACCGCGTGGGCGCAACATCAAGGCGGTCAGGCGTATTCGTTGCGACCGGAGGTCACCTCGGCGCGCGCCTTCACCGCCGCGCTCGACGCCCAGCGGGCCGGGCGATCCGACGAGCTGCGCTACTGGCTCGAACGGTCGCCGGAACGGGTCACCGACCTCGGGGCGGAGGTCGACCGCACGCGTGACCGCATGTCGACCACCGAGACCGTGGTGCACACGGTCGGCTCGTCGGTGACCGAGGCGCTGCTGACGTCGGTGCCGACCGCCTTCCGCGGCAACGTCAACGACGCTCTCGTGGCTGCTCTGGCGCGCGCTGTCCGGTCGTGGCAGCAGGCCCGGGGCATTGCCGACGACCGGCCGGTGACCATCCTGCTCGAGGGGCACGGCCGATACGAGGAAGCCCTGCTACGCGGAACCGATCCGCGGACCGTGGATCTGTCCCGGACCGTCGGGTGGTTCACGACCATCGCGCCGATGGCCGTCGACGTCCGCGGTGACGCCGTCCACACGGTCAAGCTCGCCAAGGAGGAGCGGGTCGGCCAGCCCGACAACGGGATCGGTTACGGACTCCTCCGCTACGGCGACACCGAGCTGTCCCGGCGACCGTTGCCGAGCATCGGCTTCAACTACCTCGGCAACGTCGCGGGAACCGGGGCCGGCGGCGAGAACGCCTCGGCCGTGGGCGAGGCGGGCATGCCGTTCCTGCCCGACCCCGCCGCACCGCGCCTGCCCGGCACGGTCACGGGCGCCATGGTCGTGCCGAACCTGCTGAGCATCAACGCGGGAATCGCGATCGGCGACAGCGGTCGCGAGTTCGTCGCGGGATTCACGTTCCCGCGCGGCGCGATCGACACCGAGGCGGTCGACGACCTCGCGCGGCGCTGGGACGCCGAGCTCGCGACCATCGTCGACGAGGTCGCCCGCGTCGGCGATCCGGGACTCTCCCCGTCGGATGTCCTCGGTGCGCGCGTCACCCAGGACGATCTCGATCACCTGGCCCGGCGGTATCCGGGCGCCGACGTGTGGCCGCTGTCGCCGCTGCAGCGCGGCCTGCAGTTCCAGGCCGAACTCGCCGCGGCGGGCCGCGAAGCCGGGGCGGTCGACGTCTACACCGCGCAGGCGGTTCTCACGCTCAAGGGCGAGGTCGACGCCACCCGTCTCGCCGAGGCCGTGCGCGAGGTCTTCGCCCGCCATCGGGTACTGCGCTCCAGTTTCGTCCGGGTACCCAGCGGCGAGGTCGTCGCGGTGGTTCCGGAGACGGTCGAGATCCCCTGGCGGACAGTGGATGCCAACAGCGGCGACGATGCGATCGCCGCAGTCGCGCAGGTCGAACGCGCGACGGCGTTCGACCTCGAGTCCGGCCCGCTCATGCGGTTCGTCCTCGTCCGCAGTGGCACGCGCTCGACGTTGGTCGTCACCAGCCACCACATCCTGATCGACGGCTGGTCGAGCCCGCTGATCATGGCCGACCTGTTCGCGCTGTACGCCACCGGTCAGACCTACACCGGCACCGTCGCCGCCGAATCCGGGGCTCGGGGAGACTACTTCGACTACCTGCGGTACATCGCCGCCTCCGACACCGAAGCGGGACTGGCGGCCTGGCGGTCGGTGCTGTCCGCCGTCGACGAGCCGACCCTCGTCGGCTCCGGCCGCGAGGCGACCTCCGATCAGCTTCCGCGCGATCACAGCGTGCTGCTCCCGGCCGAGATCACCTCCGCCGTCGAAGACCTCACGCGCGCACGGGGAGTGACCGTCTCGACAGTGATGCAGTTCGCCTGGGCGGTGCTGCTCTCGCGCATCACCGGTCAGCGCACGGTCGTCTTCGGCGAGACGGTCTCCGGACGTCCGGCCGATCTGGACGGCGTCGAGACGATGGTCGGCCTCTTCATCAACACCCTGCCCGCGGTCTCGGACGTCGACCCGGGCGCCCGCGCCGCCGACGTCCTGGACGCGCTGCAGGCTTCGAAGGTCGCGGTGCTCGACCACCAGCACCTCGGACTGCCCGCGCTGACCGCACTCGTCGGTCGCGGACAGCTGTTCGACACCCTCGCGGTGCACGAGTCCTACCCGGTCGACGCCCAGTCCCTGAAGCAGGGGGCCGACGCCGGCGGCATCGGGATCGAGGATCTCGACGCCACCGACTCGACCCACTACCCGCTCAACCTGGTGACCGGCGTGGTCGGCGACCAGATCGAGCTGAAACTGAAGTATCTGCCCGCCTCCTTCGACGAGCGGCAGGTGCAGGTGTACTCGGATGCGTTGATCCGCATCCTCACTACCCTCGTCGCCGACCCGGCAACCGAGGTCGGGGCCATCTCCCTGCTCGACGACGCCGAGTACCGCAGCGAGCTCAAGCCGCCGGTGACCCGGACCCGCAACACCGACGTCTCGCTCGCTGAGTTGTTCGCGCGGGCAGCGCGCACCCACGCCGATCGTCCGGCGGTCACCGACACCACGTCCACACTCGACTACCGCGAGATCGACGAGCGTTCCGCCGCGGTCGCCGCGGCCCTGCACGCGCGTGGGGTGTCCACCGGCGATCTCGTCGCCGTGGCGACCTCCCGCGGTGTCGATCTCGTCTCCTCGATCCTGGGTGTGTTGCGTTCCGGCGCGGGCTATCTGCCGCTGGACACCACCAATCCCGTCGACCGTCTGCGCTTCATCGTCTCCGATGCCGCGCCGAGCGCGGTGATCATCGACGACACGACCGCGGACTTCGAACTGTGGTCCCAGTTGGGCACCACGCCGGTGGTGCCGGTCGCGCAGCTGGTCGCCGAGGGTGCCGCTGCGAGTCCGGAACCGGTTACAGTTCATCCCGATTCGCGTGCCTACGTGATCTACACGTCGGGTTCCACGGGCCGGCCCAAGGGTGTCGAGGTCACCCACCGCGACGTGGTGACCCTGATGGACACCGCCGCAGGTGATTTCGACATCGACGAGACGGACGTGTGGACGATGTTCCACTCGTACGCGTTCGACTTCTCGGTCTGGGAGCTGTGGGGACCGCTGCTGACCGGTGGCCGCTTGGTCCTGGTCGACCGGGACCTGGCGCGGGCGCCGGAGGAGTTCCTCGACCTGCTCGCCCGCGAACGGGTCACCGTGCTGAGCCAGACGCCGTCGGCGTTCTACCAGCTCGCCGAGACCCGCCGACGCCGCGACACCCCGCTGTCGTTGCGCTACATCGTGTTCGGCGGCGAGGCGCTCAGCTTCGAGCAGGTGCGGCGCTGGTTCGACGACCATCCGGACGAGACCACGACGCTGGTCAACATGTACGGCATCACCGAGACGACCGTGCACGTCAGTTTCCGGCCGCTCGACCCGCACTCGGTGGCGGCCGACGACGCGAGCTTCATCGGCCGGCCGCTGTCGTCGCTGGCCATCCACGTGCTCGACGACCGGCTGCGGCCGGTCCCCGAGGGTGTCGTGGGCGAGATGTACGTCACCGGTGGGCAACTGGCGCAGGGTTACCTGAAGCGCGCCGGGCTGTCGTCGACGCGTTTCGTCGCGTCACCCTACGGCGAGCCCGGGACCCGCATGTACCGCACCGGCGACCTCGCCCGCCGCGTGGGCGACGACATCGAGTACCTCGGCCGCGGCGACGCACAGGTGCAGTTGCGCGGCTACCGAATCGAGTTCGGTGAGATCGAGGCGGCACTCCTGGCGGTGCCGGGTGTGAGCGCGGCCGCGGCGCGTGTCGTCGACATCCCCGGTCGCGGTGAGCAACTCATCGGTTATCTCGTCCGCGACGCCGACGATGCGGTCGACGCGACCGAGGTCCGGCGCATCGCCGGCCGTGCGGTGCCGTCGTACATGGTCCCGGACCAGATCATCGACGTCGAGACGCTGCCGCTCACCGCGAACGGCAAACTCGACCGCGACGCCCTTCCGGTACCCGACTCGGCCACCGTCGTCGAGGAGATCGTCGCGCCCACCGGCCCGCAGGAGACCGCGGTCGCGCAGGTCTTCGCCGAGGTGCTCGGTGTCGACGAGATCGGGGTCACGACGAGCTTCTTCGACCTCGGCGGCAACTCGCTGTCCGCGACCCGCCTCGCCTCGCGCGTCGCCGACGCACTCGGTACCGAGGTGTCGGTGCGAGACGTGTTCGAGGCGCCGTCCGTCCGCGACCTCGTCGAGGCAGTCGCCGGACGCGGCGCGAATCTGCCACCCGTGGTGGCGGTGTCGCCGCGCCCGGACCGGATCCCGCTGTCGTTCGCGCAGCGCCGGATCTGGTTCATCAACCGGTTCCAGCCCGACTCGGTCGCCTACAACATCCCGGCGGTACTGCGCCTGACGGGTCCGCTCGACACCCACGCGCTGCGCGCCGCCATCGTCGACGCGGTGGAGCGGCACGAGGTGCTCCGCACGACCTTCCCCGACGACGCCGGCGAGCCGTATCAGCTGATCCACCCCACCGGCGAGGTCGATACTCGACTCGACTGGGCGCTGGTGGACTCCGCCGACGAGCTCGAACTCGCCGCGGGAACCGGATTCGACGTCACCGCCCAGTGGCCCCTGCGGGCCCGACTCTGGCGCATCGACGACACCGAGGCGATCCTCGCGATCATCCTTCACCACATCGGTGCAGACGGTGAGTCGCTGGCGCCGCTGGTCTCCGACGTCGTCGCGGCGTACCAGGCGCGCAGCCGGGGGTCCGAACCGGAGTTCGGCCCGCTGCCGGTGCAGTTCGCCGACTACGCGATCTGGCAGCACGACGTCCTCGGCGACCCCGATGACCCGGAATCGATCCTCGGTCGCCAGCTCGGGTACTGGACGGCCCAGCTCGGCGGACTGCCGGAGGTCCTCGAACTCCCGGCGGATCGTCCACGTCCGGCGGTGGCGTCCAACCACGGTGCACACCACAGCCTGCAGATCCCCGCGGACGTCGCCGCGGCCGTCGACGCCTTGCGCGCCGAGCGGGGGATGACCTCCTTCATGGTGGTCCACGCCGCCCTCGCGGTCGTCCTCGCCCGGCTGTCGGCCACCGAGGACATCGCGGTCGCCACCCCGATCGCGGGACGTGGTCAGAGTGCCCTCGACCCGCTCGTTGGCATGTTCGTCAACACCTTGGTCCTTCGCTCCGAGGTACGGCCGGGTATGAGTTTCGACGAGCTGCTCGCCGCGGTCCGGGTTACCGACCTGGACGCGTTCGCGCACGCCGACGTGCCGTTCGAGGCCCTGGTGGAGCGAATCAATCCGGTTCGCTCAGAGGCGTTCTCGCCGCTCGCCCAGGTGATGCTGTCGTTCGATCCGGCCATGTCGGCCGGTGCGGTCGTCGACGCGGTGACCGAACTGGGGATCGCGCCGGTCGAGCGGGACTCGGTCGCCGCCCAGATGGACATGACGGTCACCGTGACCGCGACACCAGATGCCGCGTGGGACGTCTCGCTGATCTACGCGACCGATCTGTTCGACGAGCCGACGATCGCCGAATTCGGCGCGCGCTTCGTCGAGGTACTGCGCCGGCTCGTCACGTCTCCCGCCGCCCCGGTGGGTGACATCAACCTGCTCGACGATGCCGCGCATGCACAGATCGAGAGCGCCGAGTCGGGCGCCGAGACCGCCGTTCCCGCTGTCACCCTGCCCGACGCCCTCGTCGCCCGGGTCGCGGAGAACCCGGACGCGCTTGCGCTGTCGTTCGGCGGCCGGTCGGTGCGGTATGGGGAGTTCGGTGCTCGGGTGTGGACCCTCGCCCGAACCCTGCTCGCCTCCGGCGTGCAGCCCGGAGACGCAGTCGCCGTGTGCCTTCCGCGATCGATCGAGATGATGGTGGCCATTCACGCCGTCGTCGCCGCGGGCGGGCACTACGTACCCGTCGATCCGGCCGCGCCACGCGATCGCGCGGCTCACATGGTCGAGACCGCGGGTGTGCGTCACGTCCTGGTCGCGGCCGGTCCTGTGCCGGAATCAATTGCGGGACTGAGTGAATCGGTCTCGGTTGTCGTGGTCGACGCGACCGTCGAGGTCGATCTCGCCACCGCACCGGTCACCGACGACGAACGGCTCGCGCCCCTGCAGCCCGCCGATGCGGCGTACACGTTGTTCACGTCGGGGTCGACGGGTCGGCCGAAGGGTGTGACGGTGTCGCATGCGGCGATCGTGAATCGTCTGGAGTGGATGCGGGACTGGTATTCGATCAAGGACTCGGATGTCTTCGTGCAGAAGACGCCGGTGACGTTCGATGTGTCGGTGTGGGAGTTGTTCCTGCCGTTCGCGGTGGGGGCGACGTTGGTGGTGGCCGAGCCGGAGCGGCATGGTGATCCGCGGTATCTGGCGGAGTTGATCACGGCTGAGCGGGTGTCGGTCATCCATTTCGTGCCGTCGATGTTGTCGGTGTTCCTGGATGTC